>NZ_JBHMIO010000025.1:0-81619 GCF_048060275.1 Micromonospora sp. LOL_015 | reverse complement strand
ACTACGCCCAGTGGGAGACCCAGGCCGCCGAGCTGGTCGCCCAGCACTGGAACAGCTGACCGCAGACACAGCGTCGAAGGGCCGGACCCCGTACCCCGGGGTCCGGCCCTTCGACGTATGGCCCGGCCACCCATGTCCAGCCGAGGATCGTCCCGGTCACATCAAGATCGTTCGCAGGGCGTCAACCACGCAATCCTGGTCGGCGTCGGTCAGGTCGGGATGGATCGGCAGGGACAGCTCCTCGGCGTAGTACGCCTCCGCTGTCGGGCATTGCCCCTGCCGGTAACCGAGGTCGGCGAACACCGGATGCCGGTAGACCGGCAGGTAGTTGACCTGGACACCGATGCCCGCCGCCCGCATCCGGTCGTAGACCTCGCGTCGGCGACCAGCGAGAACGCGTACCGGGTAGAGATGCCAGACCGGGTCGACCCACGGCCGCTGCTCGGGCAGCCGCAGACCCGGCAGATCGGCGAGCAGTTCGTGGTAGCGGGCCGCCAGCCGGGCCCGGTAGGCCTTGAACCGGGACAGCCGGGTCAGCTGGTTGAGCCCGAGTCCGCAGAGGACGTCGGAGAGCCGGTAGTTGAGGCCGAAGCTGTGCACCTCCTGGTGCCAGCCGCCCTCGTCGCCGTATCGCAGCCGGTCCGGGTCGCGGACCATGCCGTGGTTGGCGAACCGGCGTACCCGGTCCAGCAGGTCCGGGTCGGTGCCGGTCACCGCGCCGCCCTCGCCGGTGGTGAGGTTCTTGGTCGGGAAGAACGAAAAGGTCGTCAGGTCGGCGAGCCCGCCGACCGGCGCCCCACGGTACGTCGACCCGATCGCGTGCGCCGCGTCGTCGAACAGCAGCGCTCCCGCGTCGGCGGCGACCTTGCGCAGCTGCCCGTACTCGGCGGGATGGCCGGCGTAGTCGACGGCGGTGACCACCCGGGTCCGCGAGGTCACCGCGGCCTGTACGGCGGCCGGATCCAGGTTGCCGGTCGCCTCCTCGACGTCAGCGAAGACCACCCGGGCACCGTGCAGCGCGGCGGTCGCCGCCGTCGCGACGAAGGTCAACGGCGTGGTGACCACCTCGTCGCCGGGGCGCAGGCCGACGGCACCGTACGCGGTGTGCAACGCGGCGGTGCCGGAGCTGACGCTGACGCAGCCCACCCCGCCGAGGTAGCCGCCCAGCTCGCCCTCGAACCGGCGTACGGTCGGGCCGGCGGTCAGCCACTCGGTGCGTACGGCGGCGGCGACCGCTTCGGCGTCGGACTCGTCCAGACAGGGACGCCCGTAGGGGAGCATCGACATCACTCCATCACTGGTCGGTGGGTCACACCCGGCTGAGCGGGGACGGTCGCGGTCGGGCGTCGCCGGCTGGCTCGGGACGCGGGTCGGCGGAGTCCGTGTGGCGGGGTCCGCCCGGTCCCCGCCGACGGTCCGCACCTGGTCGGCGGCGGTCCGCACCTGGTCGGCGGCGAGCAGACCGGGGGGCGGCCCGGCGGGTCAGCAGCAGCCAGGACGACGCCGAGATGCCGGCGTACACGGCGACGCAGGCGACCGCCGCGCCCGCCGTACCCCACAGTTGGACGGCCAACAGGAACAGCGCCAGCGCCGCCGCGCTCCAGGCCAAACCGAACGCACCGACCGCGCCCATCCGGCCGGCACCGAGCAGCGCCCGGCTCGCCACCGCGTACGGCACGAACGCGACCTCGGCGACCAGCAGCACCACCAGCAGCGGCCCGGCGGCGGCGAACCCGGGGCCGAGCAGCGGGATGACCACCAGCCAGCCCAGCAGCCCGGTCACCGCGCCGACAGCGGTCACCACGCCGGCGGTCGCCGCGACCGTGCGGACCGGGCGCAACGGTCCGGACGCGACGGCCGCGTCCCGGTTGACGAGCTGGCCGATCGCGTTCGGCACCATCCTCGGCACCTGGCCGAGGGTGGACGCCACCGAGTAGACACCGACCGCCGCCGCCCCGGTGAGCGCGCCGAGTACGTAGCGGTCCAGCCGCAGCGCCAGGGCCAGCCCGAGGGTGAGACCGAGTGCGCGGCAGCCCCGGCCGAGCAGTCGGGACAGTTCGCGTCGGGTCGGGGTCTGGAAGCAGAGCAGCCCGGTGGCCCGCAGCGCGACGACCTGCGCGGTGGTCGCCGTCAGCATGCCGGCCCCCTGCCCGAGCAGCAGCGACCAGACGCTCGGTGCGACGGTGACCGCGACGAGCAGGCCGAGCCCGCCGCCGAGCGTGGTCGCCATCGCCCAGAGACTGCCGGACCGGAACAGACCGGCCGCGTACCAGCCGTCGGGTAACTGGGTGTGGGCGACGTACCCGCAGGTCAGCACCGACAGGGCGAGCAGGTAGCGGGGGTCGGCGAGCGCCGGGGCGATCAGCGGCGCGGACAGCGCCGACACCGCGACGGCGAGTACGGCGGCGCTGACCGTGGCCGCCACCGACCACCAGGTGTAGCTGGCGACCAGGTCGCGTCGCCGGGCGCCGCCGCCCACCACCGGATACGCCGAACGCAGTTGCGGTCCGGTGCCGAGGCCGGCGAGCAGCGGGACGATGCCGGCGGTGGACACGCCCAGCACCATCAGACCGCGACCGTGCGGGCCGAGCACGCTGGCGGCCAGCAGCGCCGCCACCATGTTGCTGCTCATCTGGACGGCGCTGGAGCCGGCCAGCAGAGCCAGGGTGGACCGCCGGTCGCGGGTCACCGCGCCTCGGCCCGCCACAGCGACCGCCACTGTGCCGCGGCGTGCCGGGTCTGGAACGGTGAGGTCGCGAAGCTCGCCCGGATCCGGTCCCGGTCGGCCGGGCCGGTCCGGGCGCTGCGCAGCACCGCCTCGGCCCACCGGTGCGCGCCGGCCGAAAGGTCGACGAGGGTGAGGCCGTCGACGTACCGGGACGCCTCGCGCAGGCAGGGCAGATCGGTGGCTACGACGGGTAGCCCGGCGGCGAGCGCTTCGAGCACCACGCCGGGCAACCCCTCCCAGTGGGAGGGCAGGACGAACACGTCGGCGGCGGCGAGCACCGGGGCGATCTCGTCCACTTCTCCGCCGAGGATCACCGTCGGGTCGTCCGGCACATCCGGGTGGGCCGACACCACGTCGTCGACCCCGCACGGCCCGACGATGAGCAGCCGGGTATCCGGCAGAGCCGTACCCGCCGGCCCTGCCGCGCCCGCTGGCGACGCCGTACCGCCTGGGGCGTCGGTCCGGGCCTGGACCGCACGGTGCACGTCAACCAGGAACGGCCGGTTCTTCTCCGGCGCGGACCGGCCGATGTAGCCGATGACCATGGCCTCGGGTGGGATGCCCCACCGGCGGCGGGCCGATTCCCGGTCGCCGCCGACGACCCGGGTCGCGTCGACGCTGTTGTAGAGGATTCGGCAGCCGGGCATGCCGACGTGACGGCCGGCGTACGCCATCGCCGCGTCGCTGACCGCGACGATGTCGGTGGCGACCACATGCAGCAGGCGGCGCAGGGCGGCGCGCAGCAGCCGGCGGGCGACCGTGTCGCGGCGGCCGTCCCCTTCGCTCCACATGCGGGCGATGCGCACCGGCACGCCCATCCCGGCGGCTACCGCCAGCACCACCGCGCTGAACAGGCTGATGTGCGACACGACGACGTCGGGCCGCCGCCGGCGCAGGCAGCGACGCAGTCGCAGCGGGAAGGTGAGGGCAGGACGCTGCGGGACCTGGACGACCGCCGCCCCGGCAGCCCGGAACTGTGGTGCCAGGCTGCCGGCCCGTCCGCCCATGGTGATGAACGTCTGGCGCACCTCGGTGGCCGGGACGGCCCGGCACATGTCGAGCGAGAGCGTCTCCGCGCCGCCGCGGTCCAGCGTGCCGATGACGTGGACGACGTGCACGGCTCTGCCGGCCGGGCGGTGCGATCCCGCCTGTGGTGGAGCTTCGGTTGGGATGGCAGTTGGGCGGGTCACACGTAGCTCCTCTGGGTGGCTCGGCCGGGCCCTCCGGCGCGACCTCCGGTGCGACCTCCGGTGCGCTCGACGGTCGCCTCGGCGACCGCCTGGTAGTAGGCGGTCCGCCGGGCGGTGAGCACATCGGCCGAGAAGTCCCGGGCCCGGGTGAGGTTGCGGGCGGACGCGGCGGCCATCAGCTCCGGGCGGTCCAGTAGCGCCGCGACGGCGCCGGCCCACCGGCCCGGGTCGTCCGGCGGGACCAGGAACCCGGGTGGCAGCAGCTCGGGAATGCCGCCGACAGGTGAACCGATCGCGGGCAGTGCCCGCGCCATCGCTTCGATCAGCGCCCGGGGCAGCCCTTCGGTGCGCGACGGCATGACGAACAGGTCGGCGGCGTCGAGTTGCCGGCGGACGGCGTCCCCGCCGGGCAGCGCGCCGGTCAGAACGACCCGGTCGGCGACGCCGTACCGGCGGGCAAGGTCGGCCAGCTCGGCGCGGTGCCGTCCGTCGCCGACGTGGACCAGGCGGACCGCCCGGCCGTCGGCGGTCAGGGTGGCGAGTGCGGCGATGAGGGTGTCGATGCCCTTGTACCGCTGTTCGAGCGAGCCGACGGAGATCAGGGTGGCGGGCTGCCGGGTCGGTGCGACGGTCCCGGTCCGTCCGATGGTCCGGGCGGTGTCGACGTACGCGACCGGAGTGAGGTTGACATCGGACACCGCGACGCTCACCGCGCCCACCGAGGTCGGGTACCTGTCCTGCAGGAAACGGTCGGTGACATAGGCGGCACCGACAGCGCGGCGGCACTGCCGGCGCAACCGGTCGACGTACAGCCGCCGCAGGACGGGCCGCAGGGGGTGGTCCACCACCCCGGGGGCGAACAGGTCGTACGGATCACCGACCACTTCCATCGCGTACGGCAGGCGACGGCGGTCCCGGGCGGTGGCCAGCAGCGTGCCGATCGGCGACGGCGCCCGCAGGATCACCGCGTCCTGCGAGCCGGCGGCATCGCGCACGGCCCGGCCAATCGCCTTCCGCTGGGCGAGGTAGCGGTACGGCCCGAGGTAGTACGGCACCGGCCAGACCTCGACGCCGGGTCCGTCGACCCGTTTCGCCTCAGCGGCCGGCTCGGCCGCGTCGCGTACCCGGGCGACGACCCGGACCTCGTCGAACGCCGCCAGGTACCCGCTCCAGAACTGGTGGTCCTGCCCGGTCCGGGCCCAGATCGCGCCGTCCGGGGTGCGGGCGAACCGCGCCTCGATGGTCACCACCACTCGCATCGTCCCTCCCCGGCATCCGTCGGAAATCCCCTGTTCAGCGCGATAGCTACACTTTCAGTCGATCATCCGTCTCGGGCCCAATCGCCGCCGTCTCGGACGCTGACGCCTCAGGTGGCCGGGCACGGTGGTAGCCGTACCGGCGCAGCAGCGGCGCGCACAGCCCAGTGAGGGTCCGGCGGGCGGCGGCCGGCAGTCCGGTGTGCCAGGCGTCGTCGATCCGCAATGCGAGACGGCCGGTGGTGAACCGCATCCGGTTGCCGGAGACGCTGTGTAGTTCGCCCAGCTCCACCTCTCCACCGGACAGATAGGACAGATCCAGCCCGGTCTGGGGCAGACCGGCGAGCCGGCTCAGCGTCCCGGCCGTACCCGGCGGGTCGGCGAGGAACTCCTCGTACCGCATCCGGTGCACCAGCCGGCCGGGGACCGCGCCGTGCCGCCGCCGGCCCAGCCGGCCCAGCAGGTCGTACGCGGCGTTGTGCCCGCTCCAGGTCAGCGCGCACCGGGCCGCCGGGAACCGGGGCACCGCGACGTCGGTGCCGGACTCCGGGTCGTGCACCCGGCGCATCCAGGAGTACGCCACTCCCCTCGGATCCCGCACCAGGTGCAGGATCCGCAGATCGGCCGGACCGGCCCAGCGCAGGCCGTACGCCAACGCGGTGTCCTTGGACGAGTCGACGACGACCCGGGCCCCGGTCACCGCCGCGGCGGCGGCGTAGATGCGTGCGTGGTAGTCGACGTACTCGATCAGCCGGGCCCGACGCCGCTCACCGAGCCGTGGGGCGGCGAGCAGCCCGACGTGCCGGGTCTGGCCGACGACGGCGCGCAGCCAGGTGATCCGGTCGAGGTCGACATCGTCCCAGCCACCGAAGGCGTACCCGCCGATCCTGCTCCACAGCGGACAGTCCCGGAACGCCGCACCGCACCCGCAGCGTCGGTTGTCCCGTACCCCGTTGTCCCAGACCTGCGCGACCTCGCCCAGCCCGCACACCCCGGGCAGCTCGTTGAGCACCCGCTCGACCAGGGTGCTGCCGCTGCGGCCGATCCCGCCGATGTAGAACAGCCGCATCAGCGCCTGCCCCGGGAGGCGTACACGTAGTACGGGATCCACGGCCGGGGGTCGGCCGGTCGGGTGGTGATCGTGTACCCGGCGTCGCGCAGCAGCGCCTTGACCGGCGCGAAGGTGCGCATCCACGCGTCGGCCGGGCCCTCTGCCTTGAAGTCGTGGCAGGACACGACGAGGTTGCCGACCACGTCGAGTACGTCGCGGGCCCCCTCCAGCACGCCAAGCTCGGCGCCTTCGATGTTCATCTTGAGCAGGTCGACCCGGTCGACGCCGCAGGTCCGCAGGATCTCGTCCAGCCGGCGGCCGGTGACCTCGATCCCGCCGGTGCCCTCCTGGCTGATCCCGTTGCGGATGTGGCTGAGCGCGTCCTCGCCGATGCGGACCGGACCGGCCTCGCCGACCACCGCGCACTCCAGCAGCGTCACGTTGGACAGCCGGTTCAGCTCCACGGTCCGGCGCAGGCAGTGGAAGGTACGCGGGTGCGCCTCGATGCTGAGTACCCGACCCTGCTGACCGACGACCCGGGAGAACAACCGGACCTCGGTGCCGACGCCGGCGCCGATGTCGACGACGGTGTCACCGGAACGCGGGTGGTAGCCGTACAGGAAGGTGTCCCGCACGACCAGGTCCTCCCGCTCGGCGGACAGCCCGCCCAGCTCGGTGTTGACGACCGTCCCGCCCCGGTACCGGTGAATCCAGGTGTCCTCCTCGTACCGCACGACGCAGGGCGAGCGGGACCGCAGTGACAGCGCGATACCGCCGAGCCCGGCGATGATCCGGGGATCGACCCGGTCGTCGACCACGTCGAGGATCCGGCGACGCAGGCTCACCGCCACGACGGCACCTGCCCTTCGATCCGGTCCGGCGCACCTGCACCTGGCGGTGTCGGGGCCTCGGTGCCGGCCGGCCGGCCGTGGTCGCGGTACCAGGCGAAGGTCCGCCCGACACCCTCTTCCAGCGCGACCGCCGGCTGGTAGCCGGTGAGCCGGCGCAGCCGACCCAGGTCCGGGCAGCGTCGGTGCACCGAGCCGGCGGGCGCCGGCTCGGGCCGCAGGCTGGCGTGGCTGCCGGCGGTACGCAGCACCAGTTTCGCCAGGTCGGCGATGTTGGTCTGCTCCGTGTCGTCGCCGATGTGCACGATCCGGCCGGCGGCGTCGGGGGTGGCCATCAGCCGGACCACCGCCTCGACGGCGTCGTCGACGTAGCAGAAGGCGCGGTACTGGTCGGCGCCCGGCACCCGGAACGGGTCCTCGCCGCGTAGCGCCCGCAGCGACATCTCCGGTACCACGTGGTCGGTGCCCATCCGGGGCCCGTACACGTTGTGGAATCGACCCACCACGGCGTGTGCGCCGACCGCGCGGGACCCGTGCAGCACGGCCGCCTCGCCCAGCAGCTTGCTGGTGGCGTACGCGAAGCGGGGTGCCGTCACGTCGGCCACCATCGCCGGGACGTCCTCACCGGTCGGTACGGCGGCCACTGCGGCGTCGACCGCGCCGGCGTACACCTCGCTGGTGGAGCTGAAGAAGACCCGGTCGGCGGCGGCGATCCAGTCCATCAGGTGCAGCGCGACGAGCGTGTTGATCCGGACCACCCGGGCCGGGTCGGCCTCGACGTTGCGCACCCCGACCACGGCGGCCAGCAGGTAGACCTGGTCCCATTGCCGGGGCAGCGCCGCCCAGGTCGCGGCCCGGGTGAGGTCACCGGCGACCACCTCGACCGCCGGGTCGGCGCAGACCTGAGCGAGTTCGGCGTCATCGCGGCCCCGGGAGAAGTCGTCGACCACGGTGACCGCGTGGCCGTCGGCGACCAGCCGGCGTACCAGGTGCAGGCCGATGAACCCGGCACCGCCGAGGACCAGCGCGCGCATCACACCGGCTCCCTGGCGGACCGGTAGCCCAGGCTCTCGTAGTGCACCCCGGCCGCCCGCACCGACTCCTCGTCGAGGATCCGCCACGAGTCATAGATGAACCGGACCGCGGTGCCGGGCAGCAGCGTGCCCACCGGCAGCCCCCGGTAGTCGGGGTGGTCGTTGAGCACCAGGACCGCGTCGGCCTCGCTGAACGCCTTGTCGAGGCTGACCGGCTCGCCGCCGTGGGCCCGGATGACCTCGTCGGCGACCAGCGGGTCGTGGCCGAGCACCCGTAGCCCGGCCCGGCCGAACGCCGGCAGCATCGCCACGACCGCCGCGCCGCGCATGTCGTCGGTGGGTGGCCAGCCCTTGTACGCCCAGCCGAGGACGGCGAGGGTCGCGCCAGCGGTCGCGCCACGCAGTTGTCGCAGTCGCCGGACGACGGTCTCCGCCACCTGTACCGGCAGCTGCTCGTTGCGTCGCCGGGCCGCGGCGACGAGCAGTGGGGTGTGCGCCGGTGCAGAGGCGCCGAACAGATACGGGTCCTTGGACAGGCAACTTCCGCCGACGAAGCCGGGTCGGGCCAGGTCGGGTCGGGGGTAGTCGTGGTTGGCTGCCCGGATGACCTCCAACGGGTCCACCCCGTGCGCCCCGGCGAGCAGGGCGACCTCGTTGCCGTACGCGTAGATCAGGTCGGTGTGGCAGTTGTTGGCCAGCTTCACCAGCTCGGCGGTTTCCAGGCTGGAGACCGGGACGACCTGCCGGGCGAGCCGGCCGAACAGTGCCACCCCGGCGCGTCGGCTGTCGTCGTCGAGACCACCGACCACCTGGGGCAGTTCGGTCAGCTCGCGCAGCGCCTGCCCCTGGATGGTCCGTTCCGGTGCCATCACCAGCCGGGCCCGGCCCCAGGCGGCGGTCAACGCCGGCAGGACGACCCGCCGGCTGGTGCCGACCGGCACGGTGCTGCGCACCACGACCAGGGTCTGCGATCCGCAGCGCCGGGCGATCTCGGTTGCGGCGGCCGCGACGTTGGTCAGGTCCGGCTGCCGGGTGTCGTCGCGGACCGGAGTCGACACGCAGATGACGGCGGCGTCGAGGTCCGGCGGAAGCGCCGGGTGAACGAACAGGTTGCGGCCGAGGGTGTCCCGTAGCGCCTCGGCCAGGCCCGGCTCGTACAGATGGACCCGGCCGGCCGACAGCTCCTCCCGGACGCGCGGCTCGCTGTCGACGCCGTGCACCTCGCATCCGTTGCGGGCCAGGCCGGCTGCCAGGGTCAGCCCGACATACCCCATTCCCACGATGCCGATCCGGTTTGCCATTGTCGCTCCTTGTCCGGAATCGAGATCTGTCCGGGCCGGGCCCACGCTCATGCGGACTCCCGCAGCGCGGCCGGCAGCAGGATCGGTTTCAACGTCTCGAAGCTGCGGTTCGCCTCGTCGTAGTCCTCGGGTCGACCGATGTCGAGCCAGTAGCCGTCGAAGTCGTAGGCGGCTGGCGGGTTGCCCTGGCCGATCAGGTCGAGCATCAGCTGGTCGAAGCCGAAGGCGATGCCGCTCGGGTACGCCGCGATCGTCTGCCTGGTAAGCCCGTACACGCCCATGCTGACCCGGTAGTCCAAGGTGGGCTTCTCCTTGAACTCGACGACCTTGTCGCCCTCAACGGCCAGCACTCCGAAGTCAATTTGCACCTTGCGCCGAAAAGTCGCCACGGTCACCGGGGCGCCCGAGTCGGTGTGGGCGCGTAGCAGGTCGGCGTAGTCGAGGTTGGTCAGGATGTCGCCATTCATCACCAGGAAGCGCTCCGGCAGCCGGTCGCGCATCGTGAACAGTGGTCCGACGGTGGACAACGGAGTCCGCTCCTGGGCGTAGTCGACGGACAGTCCGTGCCGCGAGCCGTCGCCGACGAACGCCCGGATCAGCGAGCCGTGGTGGTTGATCGCGATGGTCACGGTCCGGAATCCGCAGGCGGCCAGCTGGTGCAGGACCACGTCGAGGATCGCGTAGTGCTCGCCGATCGGCACCAGCGGCTTGGGCAGCGCCGTGGTGTACGGCCGCAGTCGTACCCCTTTGCCGCCCGCCATGATCACGACATGCATGTCGTCCACCTGATGCACTCCTTCGGATATTTGCACTGATTTGAGGCTACCAGCTCATTAGGCACCGATTGTCGGTATTGATGATGACCGACGGCCGTCCGAGGTCCACGCGCCATCGCGCAGAGCACCACGAGCGCCAGGGGCAGCGCCTGACCGACGTAGAACGCCAGGATGTTGTCCAGGTCTGCGGTGACCAGGATGACCGTGATCGCGCACAGCGGCAGGCAGAGCAGCTTCGCCGCGAGGTCGTCGCGCTGCCGCGCCCGCGCGTAGTACCGGGTGGCGAACCGGAGAAACAGCCCGAGGAACACGAACGACAGCAGGCCGCCAACCGGCCCGAAGTTGAGGATCGCCTCGCCGGTGACACCGAAGACTCGTTGGGAGTTGACGCCGGACTCGTACACGCCGGGTCCATACAGCACGTCCGTACCGATTGCCGACTTGCTCCGAAACCGCTCGGCACCCGCGCTGCCGGGCACCAGCAACAGCGGTGCGGCGACGTAGGTGCTCCCGTAGCTCCAGTCGGCGGCCACGAGGCGTTGCCGGTCCAGCAGCAGCGCCTGGACATCCGCCCGACCCAGATCGGCCAGCAGCACCGTCGGCAGGTCACGGCCGGTCTCCGTGGAGACCTCCTCGACGGTACGGGTGCCCTTGGCGATGTCGACGACCTCCACCCCGGCACCCTTGTAGAGCCCGTAGGCGTACACGAACATGACGACGGCGACCGCCGAGGCGACGAACGCCTTCCTGGTGATCGGCCGCACCAGCAGATGCACCAGGACCAGGCCGAGCACCAGCGGCCACAGCACCGCCGACCGGCTGCCCCGCAGGCCGCCCACCAGGAACTGGACCGCGACCAGGCCGACCAGCAGCACCACCACCAGGTCGACGCGGCGGCACAGCAGCTGCCGCCAGCGCACCAGGACCAGGCAGAACAGCAGCAACGGGAAGGACTCGCTCAGCAGCAGCAGCCAGCCCATCCCGGCCAGGGCGGTGCGGTCCTGCGTCATCGCCGTCAGGAAGCCACCCGGCCCGCCGAGCAGTACCACCTCGGCCCCGAACGCCAGGACACCGACGACGATGGCCATCAGGGCGACCGATTGGAAACGCGCCGGGTCGAGCCGGACCGGCGCTGCCTGCCGCGAATTACGCTCGGGCAACGACAGGACCACCCGGTAGAAAGCCAACCCGACCATGTTCAGGAGCGCGAGCGCGCCCAACGCCGATCGCCATCCTGCCGCCGACGGGTGCAGAAGCGGCGGCCAGTAGTCCAGCAGCACGTGCAGCACCGGCGCGAGGTAGTAGAAGTGGACGCCGAACAGGCCGAGGATCGCCTGCGGGTCGAACACGTCGCGCCGCCGCCGCAACCATTCGAAGGCGTCGGCGCCGATCAGTACGCCGCAGACCGTGACCGGGATCAGAAACCAGTGCCGCAGCCGCGGGTCCACGCAGGCCAGCACCGCGCTGGCGGACGGGATCAGGGTGGCGGCCAGCACCCAGCTCGTCGCCGGCGTACGCGCGTCGTCACTTGGGTCCGGCCCGGTCCGGGTGTCCACTAGGCGCCCGCCAGCCCGATCCGCTCGTCCAGCGCCCGCCACAACAACCGCGAGTAGGTGGCCGAGATGTGGTTACCGTCGCGCAGGGTGACCACGTTGCCGACCAGCGCCGGGCAGACCGTCGACGTGCAGAACCACGGGGTCGGGTCGACGACCAGTGCGCCCCGGTCCCGCGCGGCGGAGGCGATCATCTGCCGTCGACGGGGCTCCAGCACCACGTCGGACACCGCACCGTGACAGGTCCGCGCGTCGGCCAGGTGCAGCGCCAGGCAGTCGACCACGGTCGCCGGCAGCCACGGCACGTCACCGATCAGCACCACCTCGCTGCCGGTGGACCTGATCGTGTCGACGGTCCGCGCCCAGCCGTCGGTCCAGACCCGGTCACGATCGGTGAACACGCCGATCGGGTCACCGAAGGTGTAGTTGGTCGACGAGGTGATCACCAGCGCGGGTCGCAGCTCGCCGATCCGTCGCAGGGCCTGCTCCCGCCACTGGACGCACTCGTCGTACGGCCGGTTGACCGAGTCCAGGTGGAACCGCACCGACGCGGCGCTGCAGAACCCCTTGACCATGACGACCAGTCGCCAGCCGCGCTCGTCGGCCAGCCGACGCACCGCCGGGAACCAGCTGCCGGCGTGCGAGTCGCCGAACAACACCACGGTCTGCGCCGCGGCCGGGTCGCCGTACCCGCACGGGTGGTCGGTGCCGGTGTCGGTGATCCGCAGCACCACGCAGCCGTCGTGGAACACGGCCGGGATGTCGGTGGTCACCTCGGGCAGCGGCGGGGTCAGGTTGGCCGGCACCGGGCCGGTCTCGGCGCTGGCGGCGACCAGCCGGGCCAGGTCACGCTCGACGTCGGCCGAGGCGGCCAGGGTGGCGGCGGTGTCGACCGGGCGGCCCGGCCCCACCAGCGTCGGTTTCATCGCCAGCGCCGGCACCGCCACCGCGACGACGACGGCGGACGCCACGGCTGCCAGGCCGACGGTGCGCCACGGCCGGAGCGCATGCCGACGCCGCCGCAACGGGGCCTCGACGAGCAGGTACGTGCCGGCGGCGGCGACCAACGCACCGCCGACCAGGCCCAGGTTCTGCCCGATCGTGCCGTGCCCGCCGAGCAGGGCCGCGCCGATCACCAGGAACGGCCAGTGCCACAGGTACCACGAGTACGACAGCCGGCCGATCCACTGCAGTGGACGCAGCGCGAGCAGCCCGGCAGCTCCACCGGTGTGCGGCGCGCAGCCGGCGGCGATCACCAGCGCCGCACCGGCGACCGGCAGCAGCGCCGGGTAACCCGGGAACGGGGTGGTGCTGTCGAACAGCAGGGCGGCGGCCAGCACGGCGGCCAGCCCGGTCCAGGCCAGGCCGGCGGCGAGCCGGGCCGGCAGTCGCGACACGGCACCGGCCCCGAGGGCGATCAGCACGCCGGCCAGTAGCTGCCAGGCCCGCGCCGGGGAGCCGAAGTACGCGTACCCGGGCGACGTGGCGGTCAGCCAGACGCAGAGCGCGAAGGAGAGCGCAGCGACGCCAGCCACGACGACCAGCACCGGCCGCAGATCACCCGGACGCCACCAGGACCGGGCCGGCCGCGCCAAAGCCGGCTGCACCCGGGCCGACCGGGCCCGCCGCCTGCGCAGCAGGCGGGGCCAGCCGAGCAGCACGAGCAGCAGCAGCGGCCAGCACAGGTAGAACTGCTCCTCCACCGCCAACGACCAGTAGTGCTCCAGCGGCGACTCCCGGCGCATCGTGTCCAGGTAGTCGACGCTGTTGCGGGCCAGCAGAAAGTTCACGCAGTACGCGGCGCTCGCGATCGCCTGGGTGGCGATCCACTGCAGTTGCAGCGGCAGCCACCACCAGGCGGCGACCAGGGTGGTGACCAGCACCAGGACGGCAGCGGGCAGCAGCCGCCGGGCGCGCCGGGCGTAGAAGCCGAGGATGGAGATGGTGCCGTCGGTGGCGTACTGGCGCAGCAGCACCGAGGTGACAACGAAGCCGGAGATGACGTAGAAGACGTCAACGCCGACGTAGCCGCCGCCGAACAGTGGGACGCCCGCATGGTAGAGCACGACGAGCAGTACGGCGACCCCGCGCAGCCCTTCGATGTCGCGCCGGAACGTGCCGTGCCCACGGCCACCGAGCGCGACCGGGCGGGCCGGACCCTGAGCCGGCCCGGGCGGCTTTTCCCGGTCCCGAGCGGTGGTTACCGTGCCGGACGCGCCGGACATACCCGCCGGCACGTCCGTCGTGGCCAGCTCGGAACTGGTCATCGCTACGCACCCACTCTCCGAACCCCGACGGGTACGGACAGTTCTATCAGTGCTTTTCACCGCTAGAGCGACGTTTGCCGAATTACCTCACTATGAGCGCGAAACCACCCCATAAGTGAACGAGGTCCGCTGATCGGTCGATAGCCTGCGGCCGGATCGTCACCCGGCCGATGCCGTGCTACGTCGGACCATGGCCTACTCGGCCGGGGTCGTGAAGAAGGTGGCGAGGACGGTCAGTGCGGTACGCGACTCGTCGGGCACGCCGTCGAGCACCGTGGCCGAGCCGCGACCGGCCAGCGCGTCGGCGACCTCGGCGGCCGGCGGGGCGGCCGACTCCGCCCGAGTCGCGGCAGGCGTCGCGGTCAGCGTCACCGATTCGTCGGCGACCACCTCGAAGACGCCGCCGCCGTCGCCACCGAGGTCAAGACGCTGACGTGCCTGGGCACCGAATTTCTGCGCCACCGCCGCCGCGATGAACAGCCCGTACGCGGTCGCGCAGCTGGTCGCTTCGGGGCTGGTCGGGCGGTCGACGCCGAGCGGCAGGAAGATGTCGCGTTCGTGCAGCCACGAGTCCCACAGCACGTGCAGCGCCTGCACCGTCCAGTCCATCGGTCCGTACGGCAGGACGACGTCGAACCGGTCGTCGCGGGCCAGCCGGTCCCGGGCCACGGCGAGCGACTTCTCCGTCGTCGCGACGAGCCGGTCGAAGGTGTCGGCCGGCGACTCGCCGGTCGATGCCGCCAGCCAGTGGCGGGGAGTGGTCCGGGGGTCGAACCCGGCTGTCACGTCGAACATCCGGTCGCCCGCATCGGGAGCCATCGCAACGGTGACGTCGCCCAGGTGCCGGACGGTGTCCTGCACCGACCAGCCGGGACAGCGGGTCGGCGCGGACCACTGCTCAGGGCTCAGACTCCGCAGGTCGTCGCAGAGCTGCCGCCGTTGGGCGGCGAAGACGTCGAGCAGCCGCGCGGGATCCAGAACGGACTGATCGGCGGTCCTCAGCAGCAGCGTGGGTGGCGGGCTGTTCCCGGTCATCATCGAGTCCCCTCCGGTCGGTCGCAAAGGCATCAGCATATTCCGGAGTTGTCCACCAGGGATCGGCGTTCGAGGTGGATGCCTAGCCGACGGGAGAGGCGGGGGTGACCATGGCGTCAACCTCGCGCAGCAGCGCGTCGTAGCCGGCCGGGCTGGGCTGCTCGTCGCTGACCAGGGCGACGGTCAGCAGCGTCTGCACGGTGATGTTCTCGGCGGTGGCCGGCAGTGTCTCGTGACTGCCGAGCGCGGCCAGCAACAGGTTCTCCGCGATGACCGGATCGACCAGGGTGCGGTCGGGGTCGAACCGTTCCCGGACGCTGGCCACGAACCGGATCACCGCGCCGTGGTCGTCGCGGCGGAACCGCCGGTCGGCGCAGAGCACGAACAACGCGCTGAGCAGGTCAAGATAGTGCTGGCGGTCGGCTTCGGTGAACCGCTGCACCCAGCGATCATGGGCATGTACCTGCCCGGCCATCAGATAGCTGAGCGCCGCCACCGGCTGGTTGGTCGGCACCGGCTTTTGGGTCGTCACCGGCTTTTGGGTCGTCACAGGCGCATCTCCCGCTTCACGTTGTTCCACAATGTCCGACGGAACACCTGCCAGCGGATCCGGAACCGCAGGTGCCGACGGTTGGCGGCGACCACCGTCGACGCCATCCGGGTGCCGATGGCAAGGGCGTCCCCGTTGGGGTTGGCGATCGGCCGCACCGCGGCCAGCCGGGCGGTCCGCGCGGCCGGCGGATCGACCCCGGCGTCGAGGGCGTCGAGGTAGCGGTCCACCGCGCCGGTGCCGACGCTCAGACTGATCTCGACGTCACGCAGCCGGCTCAGCGCTACGGCCAGCCGGTCGGCGGTGGCCTGGGCGTGCGGGTGTTCGCTGCGGTGCAGCCGGTCCGTGGCGTACGCCAGCCGGTGCCGCAGGTCGGGCAGCTGGGCGGCGGCGTGCGCGGCGTGCTGGCGAGCGGTCTGCAGGCCGTACAGAATGTGTGCGACCGCGACCGGTCGGCCACCTGGCAGCTGCGGGCGCCCGGCGCTGACGGCGTCGAGGACCTCGCCGTACGCGTCCCACACCTCGTGCAGCGCGTTTTGGTAACGGTCGGTGGTCAGCCCGGCGTCCGGGTGCCGTACGCCGGCCAGTTGCTCGTCGGCGTGGGTGACGGCGGTCTCCATCGCCAGGGCGACGGTCCGCAGCACGTCGATCATGTCGGCGGCCACCTGCAACGCCTGCCCGTCGGCCGCGCTGACTTCAGCTTGTGTGTCGGTCATGCCGGCCTCCGCCACCAGGTGAACCGTGCCCGGTCGTTGTCGGTGGTCCGGGCCGGGTCGAGCAGGGTCTGGTCGAGCAGGGTCGCACCGGGCCGGCGGAACGGCAGCCGGTGGTAGCGGGCCAGGGTCGCTTCGGCGGCGGCCAGCTCGACGCAGGGGCCGGGCCGTCCGCAGCCAAGACAACACCCGTTGTACGCCGATGTGGTGTGCCTGTCGACGGCCTGTTGCGCGTTGACGACCCGGTCGCGGGCGTACGCGGCGTAGTAGTTCGCTGGTCTCTGGTTGACCGTGGCGTTCGGTGTCGGGGCGGGTCGGGGGTCGGATGTCACCGGTCGGTGCCTCCCGTTCAGGCGTGGAGAGGGCGCACCTGGTCAGCCGGCGGGGCGGCCGGCTGACCAGGCTCCTTGCGGGGAACCAGCTCCGGGTTTGCAGACCTGGGAACCGGTCAATGGGAGCTTTGCACACCTGGATGCACCAAGCAAGACACCGAGCCAACTTTGTACATCCGGTCGCACATAGCTTTGCTGTAGTAGCTGTGTCTTGTCGTACATAGCTGGGCTGTGATCCAATGGCGGGGCAGACCTGGGAGTCCAAAATGCCCGTGAAGCCCAAGTGGGAGCAGCTCGTTGATCACATCCGCTCGCAGATCGAGTCCGGCGAGCTCAGTCCCGGCGATCAACTGCCGTCGACAGCGCAGCTACGCGAGCAGCACAACGTCTCCACCACAGTAGTCCGCCGAGCCATCCTCATGTTGCAGATGCAGGGCATCGTGCAGGGCGTACACGGGCTTGGGGTGTTTGTCGCCGACCGCGACGACGCCGGCGGCTCGTAGCCCGACCCTGCTGGACCGCCGCCGGCAGAATCCCCCGCGACCTCCGCGAGTGGAGGGCTGAGGCACGTTAAGACGCCCGAATTACGTGCCTCAGCCCTCCACTCGCGAACGGATGCGGCCCACGACCGTCGCTCTGGTGGCCCAGGGTCAGGCGGCGTCGGCCTCCGGCTCGGCCGCTCTCGCCTTGACCGTACGCAGGATGCTGACCAGCTTGTCGACGTCCGCCGACGGAAATACCGAGTCCGGGCCAGCCGGAGCCTTCTCGGTGAACGGCGACTCGTAGAGCCGGCTCGGCTCCATCACCCCGTTCTGCGTCAGGTGGTCGATCATCGTGTTGATGAAGTCGAGCTGCCCGGCATCGAGGTTGCGGCCGGCGGTGAACTCGTCGAACACCTCGGTCGCGGCCTGGCGGTCCAGCCCGACGAGGGAGCGCAGGAACAGCCCGAGGCCGTTGGCCCGCCGCCGGGCCTGGGCGATCTCCTGCTCACTGCCGCCGCAGTCGACCAGCATCCGTTCCAGCTCAGCCAGATCGGTCGGCGACAGCTGCCGGTTACGCCGCAGCTTCTGCAACGCCACATGGTCCTCGTGGGTCCGCAGGTGCACCCGGACCTTCTCCCGGAACCGCTCGAAGTCGGTGCCGACGTCAAGGCCGGTGAGGCGTACCTCGGTCACGTCGTTGATCTGGTCCTCGAAGTCGGTGTAGACGATCGCCCGCTTCGACTTCTCGACCAGCCTGATCAACGACCGGACCCGCCGCCGCAGCACTTCCAGCATCGGCAGGGTGACGTCACGCCACCACTCCTCGGCGGCGACCTGGTCGAGCAGCTCCACCTCGGCGCGGATCGCCGGGATGTTGCTCTGCTCCAGCAACGCGGCGGCGATCGCCTGCACATCGGCTTTGGTCCGGTCGAAGCGGCCACCGGCACCGAGCCGGGCGAGTTGCAGCCGCAGAATCATCAGGTCGAACCGTTTTGCTTCCTCGTCACCGCTGAGGCGCATGTCGCTCGGCAACCGAGCCAGTTCGTGGCTGATCTCTTCCGACGCCGCCGGCGTAAGCCGCTGCCAGCTCGCCGGGTCGGCGTACCGCTCGACTGCCTGCCGGTGTGGGCGGACCAGGAAGTTCTCCAGCCGCATGCCGGCGACCAGGCCGCGCAGCTCGTTCGCGACGTCCCAGCGCAGCCCGGATTCGCTGCGGGTACCGTCGCCGTCGATGACCGTGCCGGTCGGTAGCCGCTGGTCGAGCTGGCTGATCAGCTCGACCTTCGCCTTGAAGATCCGCTCACTGAGCGACACGGCCGTGGACCCCTCGGTGCGGGTGGGTGACTGGCCGAAGTACTCAAAGTTTTCGCAGAAGTCGAAGATCAGGAAGTCTTTCTTGTGCTGACCGGGGCCGTACAGGTCGTTGCGCAGCCTGGTGCCCCGGCCGATCATCTGCCAGAACTTCGTCTTGGACCGGACCTGCTTGAAGAAGACCAGGTTGACGACCTCGGGCACGTCGATGCCGGTGTCCATCATGTCGACGGAGATGGCGATGTGCGGATCCTTGACTGATGCGCCGAAGGAGTCGATGAGAGTTTGGGCGTACCGGTCCTTGTGCAGCACGACCTGGGCGAACTTGCCGAGCAGCTGCGGGTAGCTGGCGTTGAACCGGTCGGCGATGAACTCGGCGTGCCGGGTGTTCTTGGCGAAGATGATGGTCTTGCCGAGCCAGTCGCCGCCGGCGACCCGGTGCCCCCGGGTCATCAGCAGTTCGAGGACCTTGTCGACGGTGTCGGCGTTGAACAGCCACTGGTTGATGGCCTGCGCGTCGACCCGCTCCGGGGCCTCCTCCTCACCCCACTCCAGCTCGTCCCACTTCTCCTTCTCGTGCTCGGGAAGGTCGTCGTAGCGGATGCCGTGCCGCGGATACCTGATCGCGACCGATACGGCACGCGGCGGGACCAGGTAGCCCTCGCGGATCGCGTCCTGCAGGCCGTACACGTCGGTCGGCACGCCGTTCTCCAGGTTGAACAGGCGGTACGTGTTGCGATCGACCTCGTCCTTCGGGGTGGCGGTCAGCCCGACCAGCAGCGAGTCGAAGTAGTTGAAGATGGCGCCGTACTTCTGGTAGACCGACCGGTGCGCCTCGTCGATGATCACCAGGTCGAAGTAGCCCGGCCCGAACCGCCGGCTGCCGCCCTCGTCCAGCTCGTTGATCAGACCCATCATCGTCGGGTACGTGGCGACGTAGACGCGGCCGTCGGTGCGGTTGCGGTCCTGCGACAGGTTGACCGTCACCGTGTCCGAAAGGTGCGTCTTGAAGGCGTTCGTCGCCTGCTGCACCAGCGCCAACCGGTCGGCGAGGAACAGCACCCGCTTGATCCAGTTGGCCCGCTGCAGCAGGTCGACCAGGGCGATCGTGGTGCGGGTCTTACCGGCCCCGGTAGCCATCACCACCAGCGCCTTACGCTGGCCGTCGACCTCGAACGTGTCGGCGATCCGGCGGATCGCCCGCTGCTGGTAGTGCCGGTTGACGATCCCCCGGTCGATCGACGTGTCGGCCAGCCGCTGCCGGGTCGACCGACGCTGGATCAGCAGCTCAAGCTGATCCTTGGTGTAGAAACCCTGGACCTTGCGGTACGGGTACCGCAGGTCGTCCCAGAGCCAGATCTCGTAGCCGTTGGTGTAGAAGATCACCGGTCGCCGGCCGTACATCCGCTCCAGCGCGTCGGCGTACAGCCGGGCCTGATTCTGGCCGTCGATGGCGTGCCGCCGGGCGCTCTTGGCCTCGACGATCGCCAGCGGCCGATCGTCGTCACCCCACAGCACATAGTCGACGTAGCCGATGCCGGTCTGGTTCGGCATGCCACTGACCTGGAACTCGGTGTCCCGTGCCTGATCCAGCGCCCAACCTGCCTCGTGCAGCAGCAGGTCGATGAACAGGTCCCGGGTCTGCTGCTCGTTGTAGTCGTGGGTGTCCGGCACCCTGCTGTTACGTTCCTTGGCGGCGGCGACCTGCTCACGGAGTCGCTTGATCTGCCCGTCGAGGTCACCGTCGAACTCGGCCGCTGTCTCGCGCTCCTCGCGCTCCTCCTGCGCGGCGAGCTGGTCGGCGAGGGCACGCAGCTCGGCACGGGTCTTGGCCTCGCGCACCGCCGGCCTTGGCAGCAACGCCTCGTCGAAGACGAGGCTGCTTGACGGCACGGCGGCCTGGTCGCGGGTGTAGGTACGGGCCAGCCAGTACATCAGGTGGAACAGCTCCTGGCAGACCACGAGCGCGTCCCGGTCACTGACCCGACGGCTCTCGTGGACCGCCTGGTTGCCCTGCCGCCGGATAATCTCCATCTTGGCGTGCAGGTCCTCGCCGACCAGGTTCTTCAGCGCCGGCTCCGCGATCCGCGCGGCGAGCTGACCCCGGTACGGCCGCCGCAGCGCCTCATCGGCCCGGTAGAGCCACTTGACCAGGTGTTCGAGGCAGCGCCGGGCATAGAAGCAGGCGGTACGCGGGTCAGCGTACGTGTGCTGCTCGACGCGCTGCGCCTCGTCGAACAGGTCAGGCCACTCAGCCCGCAGGAAGGCGAAGTTGCTGGCTGCCGTCACAGCTCCCCCCGGAACGCCCGGTGCTGCAGCGACGCAAACAACGCATCCAACTCCCCCAACGCCCGCCGCTGCACCGAGCCGATCCGGTGAAGGTGCTCAGCTTGGCGACTAAACTTCAACCGCTCGTTGAGCGGTGGATATCCGACAACCACCGACAAAACCTTGTCCTGGGAGATGTTCTTCATCGACCCACTTGTCCCAGTCGATCGCCCTCTAATAACTCTTCGAAAAGATGGCTGCCAAAAGAGCCGATACGCGAACCAAGGAAGGGCATCCGCTTCCGTCCGCCACTCAAATCTCCAAATCTTATCTGGCAGCAATAAGTTCGGAGGGCATCCATGCACCAACGCCACCGCGCCAACCAACTCCTCCGTGTTGGCGCGGCTAAACAGTAGGTCACCAGATCGAACAAAGTGCGAAACTGGAGGGGAGTAACCCGCCGGCACGGGTTTCACTTCTGCGGGATCGAATATCCCCGAAGTAACCGAGCTGACCTTGAGCACCCGAAGGTCGGACGAATTATCGTCTCCAACAACATTCTTCCCAGCCTCAAAACCCGCGACGAAGTCGCCAACCCTGCACGTCGACCAGCCTCGGTCATTGGCACACAGATCACCGAAAGCCTGCATAAATACCGAGTCAACCAGCGCGTCGACACCAGCTATCACCCGACGCCTCCGCGCGCGCAGGGTGTCGACGCGGTCCAGCACGTCCGCGATCCACCGCTGGCGATCGATGTCAACCAAGGGGATCATCGCCGCACGAACAGTTCGATCAGTCACTGCAGGATAGTTGGCACCCGTGGATTTCCGAACCATCTCCCCAACGAAGGATTGCGATCTAACCCAGTGATATAAATACCCACTGTCCAGCTTTCCAGTGGGACGCAGGACGCTGAATCCAGTTGACGCCGTCGCCCCGGAAAACTCTTCAGTAACCCGAGCCACACCGTTAAGATTTGGCCTCACAGTCGACACCAGAACATCGCCAATCTCCACAATTTGACGTGCCCGACTCGGCGCCTCACTCCCCACGATTTTCCTAGCCTCGACGATCTTCTTTTCGCTTTGATCGACCGAACTCAAATCTATATACTCGAATGATTGCGCACCAAACTGCTGCGGATTCCAATTCTCAACTCCGACGGTCACGTCACCGATCGGCACGTACTTGACGCCGCTCGTCACAGCAGCCCCTTGAGGTCGGCGAGGCCCTGCTGGATCTCGGATTCGAGGCGTTCGAGTTCGGCGATGATTTCGGCTGGTGGCCGGTGCTCGACCTCCTCGTGCACGATCTCCTTGTAGCGGTTGAGGCTCAGGTCGTAGTCCTGGGCGACGATGTCGTCCTTCGGCACGCAGAAGGACTGCTCGGTGCGGGCACGCTCCCGCTCGGCACCGTCGCGCTGCTTCCAGCGGGCCAGCACGTCCGGCAGGTTGTTCTTGGCGTGCTCCTCGGCGGTCAGCGCCTCGGTCGGCACAGGGCCGAGCTTCGCCTCCGGTAGCAGCGGGTTGCGCTTGTCGTCGAGGCTCCAACCGTCGGCCTTCACCTCGTAGAACCAGACGTTGCCCGTACCGCCGCTGTTGGTCTTGGTGAAGAACAGGATCGCGGTCGACACCCCGGCGTACGGCTTGAAGACCCCACCGGGCAGCTTGACCACCGCGTCGAGCTTCTGGTCCTCGACCAGCATGCGGCGCAGCTCCTTGTGTGCCTTGCTGGAGCCGAAGAGCACCCCGTCGGGCACGACCACCGCCGCCTGGCCGCCGTTGCGCAGCAGCCGCAGGAACAGCGCGAGGAACAGCAGCTCGGTCTTCTTCGTCTTGACCGTCTGCTGAAGGATCCGCGAGGTGCGCTCGTAGTCCAGGCTGCCGGCGAACGGCGGGTTGGCCAAGATCACCGAGTACGCCTCGGTCTCGTCGCTGACGTCGTCACCGAGGGAGTCCCGGTAGTCGATGGCCGGGTTCTCCACCCCGTGCAGCAGCATGTTCATGCTGCCGACCCGCAGCATCGTGTTGTCGAAGTCGAAGCCGTGGAACATGTCCTGGTGGAAGTGATCACGTAGCACCGGCTCGTGCAGCGCGTCCGGGTGCCGCCGGCGGATGTACTCGACCGCGCCGACCAGAAAGCCGGCGGTGCCGCAGGCCGGGTCGCAGATGCGATCCTTCGGGCCGGGCTCCACCATCTCGACCATCAGGTTGATGATGTGCCGGGGCGTCCGGAACTGACCGTTGTGCCCAGCCGTCGCGATCTTGCTGAGCATGTACTCGTACAGGTCACCCTTGGTGTCCCGGTCATCCATCGGGATGTCGTCGATCATGTCGACGACCCGCCCGAGCAGCGCCGGGTTCGGGATGGTGAAGCGGGCGTCCTTCATGTGCCGCGAGTACGCCGACCCGTCACCGCCCAGGGTGCGCAGGAACGGGAAGACGTGCTCGCCGACGATCTCGTACATCTTCCGCGGATCGATGCTCTTGAAGCGCTGCCAGCGCAGCTCGCTGTATGGCACGCCGAGCGGGTCGTCGCCGTCGGGGTAGATGTGCCGGACCCCGTCGGGGCCGAGGCGCTGTGCCCGGTTGTCGGCGAGGGTCTGCAACTCGTCGAGACGGCGGATGAACAGCAGATACGTAATCTGCTCGATCACTTCGAGGGGATTGGAGATACCGCCCGACCAGAAGGCATCCCAGATGCGGTCGATCTTGCTCTTCAGTTCACCAGTGATCACGGAGTCATGTCCCAAGGGCTGAGTGGTGGTGGACACGGAACCGTTTAGGTTCCGACGCATTCACACCGGGCACAAGAGACGGTCAGGCAGATCACTTGCGACAGTCGCAGCACGACAGCGATGATCATGCCAGACTTGGTAACCGTACGGAGGAATCAACGCTGGTCAAAACATGATCAACCTACAGGTTTGACAGGTACGCCTTCAGGCTCTTGACTGCTTGGTGAGTCAGGACGGCGGCTTCCTCGACGTTGGCGCGGGACAGCTCCGACCAGGTGTAGATCTCCTGCGTACGGTCCTGACGCCCACCGGCGAGCAGCTGTGCCACGCCGAGCTGACTCGCCCGCATCGCGTTGGCGACATTCGCCAGCTTCGCCTGCTGCGTCTCGATCTCATCGAGCAGCCGACGCAGTTGCTGAAGGTAGGAGCCGGTGCTCCCGCCGCCCCCACCACTGCCGCCCCGGCTCGCCGGGCCGCCGATGGTGACCATCCGGTCGCCACCGCCCCGGCTCCGATGGCCGGGGTAGCGGCGGCGGACGCTGCTCAACGGTCTCGCACCGCCACCACCAGCGCCGGAGCCGCCCGAGGTCGTGCCGTCGCCCGCCCGAGCCTCACGTCGCCGGTCCAACACCGTGTTGACGAACCCCTTGCCGACAGCACCGAGGGCATGAGCGACGAAGGCACCAGCGATGGCGACCGGCGCGGGCGGCAACCCCCATCGGGTGGCGGCAAGCCCGATCAGTGCGCCCAGCCCGGCACCGAGTTGCTGGACCAGCGTCCCGCTGCCTTCCTTGGCCACCTCGTGCTTGAACCGCGACGCGAACGAGCGGTCCGGCGTGGAGCGCTGCTGTGCCTGCCTGCGATACCTCACGACGCCACGATCGGATCCAACGCGGCACAGGCCGCCGAGATCATCAAGGGCAGCACTTCCGCCACCTCACGCGCCAAGGACTCGGCTGTCAGGTTGAGCGGCTCCCCGCCAGCAGCGACGTGCTCCGAGTCATCGGCGTAGAAGGCGCACGCGGTCCACAGGTCGGGATGCAGAAACGAGAACGACCACTGGGCATACACATCACTCGACACGGCGACGAGGGGTTGGGCGGCGATGCCGATGCGGTGCTGGTGAGGGGCGTCCGGGGTGGAGCCGAGGCCCTGGGCCAACGGCAGCAGCTTGTGCCGGCTGAACACCGGGCGCAGGTCGCCGTCCGGGTCGAACTCGACCAGCAGGCCCCGGGCGATCAGGTCGTCGACGTACCGGGCGGCCTGCGGCTCCGGCTTGGGTGCGGTCTCCAGCATTCGTACCAGCGACTCCCGGTTGACCGACAGCTTGGCGTGCCGGTCCGGGTAGAGGAACGCCGCCGCCCACACCGCTGCCTCGGTCTCGGTCAGCTCGACCAGGTCGTCACCGAGATGCACCTCGTAGCACTCCGGCGTCGGATCCGGTGGACGGACGTACCGGTAGCGCGGACCCATGCTCAACCCGGCGGGCACGATCACAGTCGACATACCGCCCAGTCTCCCAGCCTCAGCCAAGCCGATGCCGCCAGCATCTGGCCCAGCACGGGCAATGGTCAACGGGCTCGTCAGGCTGCCACCTTCGCCACGTCGTACGCCTCGACGAAGTCCCGTGCCGCTGGCACCCGGTCGGCCATCTGCCCGAGGTCGGCCCGCAATCCGGCGAGCCGCTTGCGGCCACGCCCGGACTTCAGCTCGGCGATGTCGGGCAGCGCGTCCAGCCCGACAGTGCCCGCTGCGGTGGAGTCGCCCTGCTGGTGCAGCGCGATCGCCAGGCTGACCTTGCCGAGAATCTGGTTCCGCCGGTAGACCGGGTCGTGGTGCGCCAGGCTGGCCTGCAGGCAGGGAACCGCCCGCTCGGGACGGCCGAGCGCCAGCTGCGACAACGCCTCCACCGCGTTGACCTCGGTGTCGTTGACAAACCTGGTGTAGAGCGGGTCGTCGTCGCTGGGGCCACGGTCGTACGCGGTCTTCGCCCTGGCCAGGGCTCGGCTGGACTCGATGCCGTCGCCCATCAACGCGGACGCGTGGGTGGTCCGCAGATGCAGCAGGCTGGTCAGCCGAGGGGTCGCCCACGGGCCGGAGATGCGTCGGGCAGCCTCGGCGATCTGCAGAGACTCGACCGGCCGCACCTCCCTGACCAGCATCGCCATGACCACCATGGCGTGGACCTCAAGGTGCGGATCGTCGCGCAGTCGGGCGCGGACGATCGCTTCCTGCAGGTAGCGGCGCGACTCGGCACGCCGCTCCGCGTCCAGCGCCAGCCAGCCGATCCAGGCTTCCAGGTCGCCGAGGTTGCTCTGCAGCGCGTCGCCGACCTGCCGTGGATAGGTGGCCTGCCGCTCCCAGCGGGTCAGCCGGCGGTGCATGGCGATGGCAACGTCGCAGAGGCTGCCGCCGCCGGCCGCCGCGTCGGCCCGCTCAAGGCTCGCGATGGTGGCCGACACCTGCTGCAGGTGCTCCATGCTCAGGTGCTGCGGCACATCGGGAGCGGTGACCCAGTCTCGCAGCGGGGTGGCGATGCCCAGGCCCGCCAGAGCGGCATTGATCGTGAAAGCACGCCGGTCCGTAAGATCACCTCCATTGTCGTCCCCCGATGTAACGGTACCGCCCCAATCGCCAATGTCCAGAGATCGATTTTCCGGCTCCCCGGCGAGCAGGGCGTCAAGCTCGTCGAACGAAGTGCCGAGCGCTTCCGCGAGTTGTGCTCGGGTATACGGTTGTGGCTCGGCCTTACCCCGCTCCCACCGGGCAACGGTGGTGCGGTCGACCTGCAGACGCTCGGCCAGCCCTTCCTGGCTGAAGCCGGCCGCCCTGCGCCTCCTGATGAAACCGTCTCGCCGTCCGGTCAACTGGACGCCCTCCCGTCGCGGCCCGTGTCCACGGTGAACACCAGTAACGCAGATCAGAGAGATCAATTCAACGGGCTGTGGACAACTCGCACTTGTCATCTTTCGTGGAGGTTCCACCCTTCCTCTTGACCTCAACGGTCTTGCTTTCTCGTTGGTCCGGTCGCGTGAAAGGCTGCAGGAGTACCGGTAGCAGCCACGGCGACCGGAGCGGGAAGCGGGTGGCAGGCGTACCCGGGGGCCGTCGGCGAGTTCGTCATGCTGGACGACGGTCGGCGGGCGACGCCCGTCCCGGTGCCGCCCCCGCCACCGAGGCCATGGAAGAGGCCCGGCTGCGGCTGTCCGGTCGGCTGGACCGACGCCGCTCCTAGCAGGCGGTCGACGTCGTCGTGGCCCGGCATCCGATGCTGCGTACGGTGTTCCCGGCCGGGGCACCCCGGCTGTTGAAGGAGCTGGTCACCCCGTTCGGCCACTCCGGGTTCGTCTGCCGGACACGGTGGCGTCCTGCCAGGTGGAGTCGTTGCTGCAGGCGGACCGGCCGGACCTGCCGCTGGTGCACGGCCCGGTGGAGCCGGAGCTGGCCGCCGCATACTGGTCGGCGGGGCTGGCGGCGGCCCCGCTGCATCTGGACGGCACCACCGTCGCCGACCTGGTCGACGGCCGGATGCGGCAAGTCAAAAGGACAGACGTGACGACGGAGGAGCCACAGTGACCCCGGAACCCGGCATCGACATACTGCTCGACCAGGTCCGCGGTCGCCTCGACCGGGTCGACGCCCGGACCGCCTACCAGGCCCAGCAGGACGGCAGGGCCGTGCTGGTCGACATCCGTCCGGCCGCTCAACGCGCAGAGTACGGCGGAATTCCCGGGGCGTACGTGATCGAACGCAACGTGCTTGAGTGGCGCCTCGACCCGCACAGCGCGGCGCGGCTCGACGTGGCCGACACCCCGCAGCTGTGGCCGATCGTCGTCTGCCAGGAGGGGTACGCGTCGTCGCTGGCCGCCGCGTCGCTGCAGGACACCGGCCTGCCGTTGGCCACCGACCTGGCCGGTGGCTTCGCGGCCTGGCGGGCCGCCGGGCTTCCGGTGCTCGCCCAGCCGGGCTGAGCGACCACCGGTCAGCAGCTGCGTCAGTGGCTGCGGGACAGGCTGATCGCGAAGCGGCCGGCCGGGTCGGTCCACCAGTGGGTCAGCTCGAAACCGGCGGCGGCCAGCTCGGCGGTAACCCCGGCCCGGCGGAACTTCGCCGACACCTCGGTCCGGATCTCCTCGCCGGCGGTGAAGCTCACCGGCAGGTCGAGATCGGCCACGTACACCTGCGTGTCCCGGTCGGCACGCAGCCGCATTTCGATCCACTCCCGGTCGGTGTCCCAGAGCGCGACGTGCCGGAACGCCGCCGGGTCGAAGCCGGCGCCGAGCTGCTGGTTCAGTACGCGCAGCACGTTACGGTTGAACTCGCCGGTCACCCCCTGGCTGTCGTCGTAGGCGGCGACCAGGGTGGCCGGGTCCTTGACCAGGTCGGTGCCGAGCAGCAGCCAGCCGCCGGCGCCGAGCGCCCCGCGCAGCGCGGCCAGGAACTCGGCACGTTCGTCCGGCACCAGGTTGCCGATGGTGCCGCCGAGGAACGCGACGAGCCGGTCGTCGCCGGCCGGGATCCGCCCGAGGTGGCGGGTGAAGTCGCCGACGATCGCGTGCACCGGCAGACCCGGGTAGTCCCGGTCGATGGCGGTGGCGGCGTCGCGCAGTGCCGCCTCGGAGACGTCCAGCGGCACGAACAGGTCGAGGCTGCCCTGCCGGCGCAGCGCGTCGAGCAGCAGCCGGGTCTTCTCCGACGAACCGGAGCCGAGCTCGACCAGGGTCCGGGCCCGGGTGACGGCGGCGATGTCGTCGGCGTGGGCAGCCAACGCGGCCCGCTCGGCCCGGGTCGGGTAGTACTCCGGCAGGGTGGTGATGCGTTCGAACAGTTCGCTGCCGTACTTGTCGTAGAACCACTTCGGGGGCAGCCATTTCGGGTCGGCGGTGAGTCCGGCGCGGGCGTCGGTCCGCAGCGCGTGCCGCTGGTCGGCGTCGGTCAGCTCGATGTCGATCCGCACAGATCCTCCACGGTGTAGGTGTGCCGGTCGGCGACGACGAGCCGGCGGTCGGCGACCGGGCGCCAGGCCGGGTCGTCGTCGGACGGTTCGGAGGCGATGATCAGCCGCTCCGGCCCGGCGAGGACGGACAGGGAATGGCCGACGGCGCTGGCCCAGGCCCGTTCGCCGTCGGTGAGCAGCAGGTTGAGCCGGGACGCCGGGGCGGCGGCCAGGACGCCGGTGACGGTGTCGGTGATCGCCGTACCCGGGTCGGCGCCGGACCGCAGCCGGTGCCGCAGCAGCGCCCACAGCAGCGCCGAGTCGGTCGGCGCGTCGAGGGTGAGCAAATCGGTCACCGGCAGGGCGGCGGCCAGGACGGCGACGCTGTCCGGCCAGCCGGCCACCACCCCGTTGTGGCTGAACAGCCAGCTTCCGTCGGTGAACGGCGCGCAGGCCGTCTCGGCGAACGGCATCCCGGGGGTAGCCGAGCGGACCGCGGCCAGCACCGCGCCGGCGGCGGTGGCCCGACCCAGCTCGACCAGGCCGGGATCGGCCCAGATCGGCCCGGCCCGCCGGTAGCGGACCGGACCGGTCGGGGTGTACCAGCCGACGCCGAAACCGTCGACGTTGACCGTGCCGCCGCCGCGCATGTCCCGGGGCGCCCAGGACTGGCGGTACAGGCCGTACGGCGGCTCGACCAGCAGCTGCGTCAGGCTGACCGGCGGGCCAAGGTAGAGCTGGTGGCGGCACACTAGGCGGTCTCGCCGGGGTGCGGGTCACGAGCGGTGCGGAAACCGCTGAAGATCTGCCGCCGGATCGGGTAGTCCCAGTTGCGGAAGGTGCCCCGGCAGGCGGCACGGTCGGTGCCGAACGAACCGCCGCGCAGCACCCGGTAGTCGCGGCCGAAGAAGACCTCCGAGTATTCACGGTACGGGAACGCCGCGAAGCCGGGATAGCCGGTGAACCAGGTGCCGGTCCATTCCCACACGTCGCCGATCAGCTGGTGCACGCCGGCCGGTGACGCGCCGGCCGGGTAGGCGCCGACCGGTGCCGGGTGCAGGTGCCGCTGGCCCAGGTTGGCGTGCTCGGGGCCGGGGTCGTCGTCGCCCCACGGGTAGCGGCGGGACCGGCCGGTCACCGGGTCGAACCGGGCCGCCTTTTCCCATTCGGCTTCGGTGGGCAGCCGGCGGCCGGCCCAACTGGCGTACGCCTGCGCCTCGTACCAGCCGACGTGCACCACCGGCTCGTCGGGCACGATCGCCGACCGCCGGCCGAACCGGGTGTAGCTGCCGTCACCGTGCCAGTGCGCCGGCCCGCTGAGCCGGGCCTGCAGCCGGTGGGCCCAGCCCTCGGTGCTCCACCACCGCTCGTCGTGGTAGCCGCCGTCGTCGATGAACTGCTGGTACCGGGCGTTGCTGACCGGCGCGCGGTCGATGAAGAAGGCGGGTACGTCGACGGTGTGCGCCGGGCGTTCGTTGTCCAGCGCCCACGGCTCGGTGGAGGTGCCCATGGTGAACGGTCCGGCCGGGATCAGCGCCTCACCCTCGACGGGTCCGGCCGTGGCTGGCGGCGTCGGCGCGCCGGTGAGCACCGGCGGGCCGGCCCGCAGCTGGTGGGTGGCGAGCATCGTCTCGTCGTGCTGCTGCTCGTGCTGCACGATCATGCCGAAGGCGAAGCCCTGCTCGACCAGCCGGCGGCCGTCGAACGTCACCGTGTCGAGCAGGTCGAGGACCTTGTCCCGGACGGTACGGGTGTACGCGCGCGCCTCGGTCGGGTCCAGCAGCGGCAACGCCGGACGGTCGGCGCGGGCGTGTCTGAACGCGTCGTACAGGTGGTCGATGTCGGCACGGACCGGTTCCCGGCCGCCGACGTCGCGGACCAGCCACAGCTCCTCCTGGTTGCCGATGTGCGCCAGGTCCCAGATCAGGGGCGACATCAGCCGGGAGTGCTGCCGGACGAGGTCGTCGTCGTCGACCGGGTCGGTCAGGGCGCTGCTGCGCCGCCGGGCCCGGTCGAGGTCGGCGGCGAGCGCGGTACGCAGGTCGGACACGGTGGGGTCGTAGGCTGTCTCGGTCACCTGGTTCCTCCCCAGGGGTAGGTTCGCTGGTGCAGCCGTCGGCGCAGGGCGCGCACCACGGTGCTGGTCGTCTCGTCGGGCAGGCCGGTGTCGGTCAGGCGTTCGCAGGCCAGCTCGGCCAGCGAGTGGGCGGCCGCCGCGACGACCGGATCGGCGAGCCCGTCGCGGGCGGCGGGCAGCCAGCGGTCGGCCGCGTCCATCACCGTCGACGTCGCGGTCCGCAGGGTCTCGTCGCGGGCGAACAGCGCGGCCAGCACCGCCGCCGGGACGATCCACTCGCCGTCCGGCTGCGCGTCGAGGTAGCGCAGCTCCAGGTAGCCACGCGGGCGGACCGGCGGAAACATGGTGCTCAGATGCAGGTCGAGGTCGGCGTAGGTCGGCGGTCGGGGCGTGCCTGTGCGGATCCACTCGCCGAAGGTCGCCGGCCCCGGCAGCCGCCAGCCGGTGGGCTCGTCGACGAACAGCGGTGGCGTGTCCAGCACCCGCCGGGTCCAGTCGGCGACCGGGTCGGCCGGCCGCACGCCGGCGGTCGGGTCGGCCGGTGCGGCGGTGCGGACCGGGTCGAGGGTCAGCCAGGTCGCCATCCGGCTCGACGCCCAGCCGGTGCGCCGGCCGGCCCGCGTCGGCGAGTTGGCGAACAGGGCGATCAGCGGCGGACCGAGCAGGTGCGCCGCCGACCAGCGCAGCGAGAGCTGTCGATCGCTCCCGGTGTCCAGGCAGACCTGCAGGCCGGCGGTGCCGCACATCATGTCGGCACCGGCCCGGCCCTGCCGGGCGAACGCCGCCGCCATCGCCGTGTAGCGGCGGTTGCGCAGAATCTGCCGGGGCGGCCGGAACGGATCGCATCCGGTGCGACCGAGTCGCAGGCCGGCCCGGTCGAGTCGGCGGGTCAGCGCGACGACGTCGGCCGACGCGACCTGGTGCAACGTGGTGAGGGATTCCGTCGGCGGGGTGGAGATCTCCACCTGCCCGCCGGGTTCGACCGTTACCAGTCCGCCGTGTGGGAGCGGGTCGTGCGGGCTGGTGGGGCGTAGTGTCCGCGGGGCGTGGCCACCGAGGGCAGTCGCGAGGTCGGCGGGGTCGAGAGGTCTGGCGGGTTGGTCTCGGTAGTGAACGGTCCATTCGAGTTCGACGCCGATCCGCCGGGGTGGGCCGGTCTTGAAGCAGATCCGGGTGATGTAGCCGGCGGCGGCGGTCGGATCGACGATGGCGGTACTGGCCGGGACGTCGGCCACGACGCTCGGACCGGCCGACTCCGCAGACTCGGCGGTCACCGGTAGCACGTCGGGCGGATGGGCGGATGGCGGATGGGCGGATGGCGGATGGGGAGCCTTGGTCATCTCGTCTCCTCCAGTGAATGATCGATCGCGGGTAGCGATCGATCTTCGCTACCGTATCGTCACCGTCCGACATTTGCCGAGACACCGGCGGTCTGCGGGGCAGGCGGCGGGAGACGTTTCCTCTTCCGCAATCCGGCGGTCACCTGCGGATTCGCCTCACCCAGGGGGCATGATCGCCGCCGGACAGGGTACCGGCACGGTCGGCGCCGACCGGAGGGGAGCCAACGTGACCGACGGGGCAAGGACCGATGATGACCAGGTGGTGATGCGGGCGGCCCGGGCCGCCCACGCCCACGCCGACGCGACCACCCAGACCGCCCGGTTCCTGGACCGGGTCGGCGCGGTCCCCGACCCGGCGGTGATCGCCGAGTACGCGGCGCTGCTGGCCCGGGAGGAGTCGACCCGCGACGAGCGGGCCGACGCGCTCCGCGACGCCGGGCTGGACGTGCCGAGCCTGGACACCGACGCGGCGTGACGCCATCCTGATCAGCGCTGCCGCACGGTGGTCGAGCACGCCGCTGTGAAGTTCAGCGACGGTACGCGTCCCGGCGGTGATCTACGTCGAGGACATGTACCTCGCGGTGCTTGTCGTCGGGGCCGTCTCGGGGGTGCAGATGCGGCCGGTTGAGGTCTTCTCCGACTCGGCCGCGACCGCCTTCGGACCGAGGAATGGGGCGTTCAAGGCCTTGTCGGTGAGGGTGAACCCGGGACGGACGATGTTCGTCAGGATGCCGTGCCGGGCTTCCCGCACGGCGAGCACTCGCGCGGCGGTCTCGAGCGCCCCCTTCGCCGTGGCGTAGGCGAGCGGGCCAGCCATGGGTTGCTCGACGATGTCTGTCGACACGGCGACGATGCGTCCCCAGCCGGCGGCGCGCATGGCCGGTAGGGCCGCGTCGATCAGCGCCACGGGGCCGACCGTGTTGACGGCCAGCGACGTGGTGAGGCCGCCGATTTCATCGGCGTCGAAGGCGGGCCACTGTACGGCGTTGGCGACCAGGACGGAGATCGGCCCGAGCCGCGTGGTGACCTGCTCGACGACGCCCTGCGCGGCGGCGAGGTCGCCGTGGTCCAGGTGGACGGGGCAGGCGTCGCCGCCGGCCTGCGCGATGGCGTTGACGACCTCTGCGGCGGCGGCGCGGTTGGTGTGCCAGGACACCGCCACGGAGGCTCCTTCGGCGGCCAGATGCCGGGCGGCGGCGCCGGAAGCGCCGGTGACCAGGGCGACCTTGTTCAACAGACCGGTTTCCATCACAACTCCATAGCCGGCTATAAGTTAGCCGACCATGAAGCATGATCGGGCCGTTCGTCAACTCGTACACTCTCCAGGTGGAACTCTCGGACGTCCTGGCGACCAACAAAGCCCTGGTCAAGGTGGCCAAGCTGTACCGGAGCGCGCAGGCCGACGTACTGGCCGGGCTCGCCCTGCACCCGGGGCAGGACGTCCTACTGTGGATCCTCGGGCAGGAGCCCGACGGCCTGACGGTCTCCGAGGTCGCCGCCCGGCTCGGCGTGGAGCAGCCGACGGTGACGCGCAGCCTCAGCCGTCTCGAACACGGCGGCTGGTTCGTCCGGGAATCCGTCCCGGGCGACCGGCGCCTCACCCGAATCGTGCTGACCGACAAGGGCCGGACCGGCATTTCGCAGATCGAAGCGGCTTGGCGCACCCTCGCCGAGACCGCGACCGCCGGAATGGCCGACGATCAACGAACGACCTTGGTCGAACTGCTCGACAAGGTACGCGGGAACCTGCGCACCCTCGCCGCCGAAACCGACTGAGGTACGGTCAGCCGATCGACACCACCATGCCGCACACGCGCGCCGCGCTCGCCGACGACCTGACCTCACTCGGGATACGACGCGGGTCGGTACTGCTCGTGCACTCGTCACTCAAGGCGCTCGGCTGGGTCTGCGGCGGCCCGGTCACGGTGGTCCAGGCGCTGCTCGACGCGCTGGGTCCGAACGGCACGCTGGTGGTGCCGACCCACACGCCGGACAACACCGACCCCGCCAGCTGGCGCAACCCGCCCGTACCGGAGTCGTGGTGGCCGGTGATCCGCACCCACACGCCCGGATTCGATCCTGCGGTGACGCCGAGCCGCCGGATGGGTGCCATCGTGGAGACCACTCGTACCTGGCCGGGCGTGCGACGCAGCGACCACCCGCAGGTGTCGTTCGCGGCGCTCGGCCCGCTCGCCGACGCTGTGGTGGGCGGGCACCGACTCGACGAGATGCTGGGCGAACACTCCCCCGTCGGCGCCGTCTACCGACTCGACGGCGACGTGCTGCTGCTGGGCGTCGGGCATCACAGCAACACCTCGTTGCACCTGGCCGAATACCGGCTGCCGGATCCGCCGCGCAAGCAGGAAGGCGCGGCCGTACGCACTCCGGCCGGCCGCGCCTGGACACACTGGCAGGACGTCGCCACCGACGAAAGCGACTTCGACCAGGTGGGTGCCGCTTTCGAGACCACCGGCGGCGTGTCGATCGGGCAGGTCGGCGCGGCCGAATGCCGGCTGATGCGCCAACGCCCGCTGGTCGACTTCGCCGTGGATTGGCTCGCCGCCCATCGGACGACCCGCTAGCCACAGCGTCGGCCGCTGACCGATCGTCGCGTTGGCGACGCGTCAGCCGTGGGTCCAACGCGAGGGTACGGGGAGGACTGGAGCGTCTACGCACTTGTCGCCTTCGGGGAACGGATCGCGGACGCGCTCGAAGCGTGACCTTTGTCTTCGACGACACCGTCACCCATAAGGCGTGGAACCACGGCACCAGCGACCGCGTCGTGCTTCTGTTTGACTTCGCCCGTCCCGGCTACGATGACATGCCGCAGGACGTCAGCGTCACCTCGACGTCGAACCGGCCGGCTGGTCGCCCATAAGTTCATGGCGGTCGCGTCGCAAGCCGGAGTTGTATTCCGCGAACGACAATATGGTTTCCGGCGAGCATCCATCGGAGATCCATGAGGGCGCAGCTAAGGAACCCCGGTCACCTAGCGCGGGTGGCCGGGGTTCCCGGGGGACGTTGCTGGAAGCGGGTCAGGGGGTGGCGCTGGTGTCCTTGGTCGACGCGACGAACGACGACCAGGCGGCCGGGCCGAAGGTCAACGTACCGCCGGCACGGTCCTTGGTGTCGCGCACCAGGACCCGACCGGGAAGGTTGTCGGCCACCTCGACACAGCTGTTTCCGCCGTTGGCCGATCGGCTGGACTTCCGCCAGCGCGGTTCACTTGCGCTCATCGATCATCCTCAGCATCAGATCCCGGGACTGCACCACCGGCAGCGCGAGTCCGTCCACGGATTCCCAGGCTAGTTCCAGCTCGGTCACATCGCCATGGCTGGACACCACGGTGCCCTTCAACTGATTGTCCAGGTAGCCGCAGCGCCGGCCGTCCGGCAGGTTGGCGATCACGAACGCGCCGCCGAGACCGAGGTGTAGCCCGGCGTCGTCCGGCAGCACCCGGATTTTGACCGACGGACGGTGGCCGAGGTCCACCAGGTGGCCCAGTTGCTTCGTCATCACCTCGCGGGGGCCACGGCTGAGGGCGAACTCGTTGACGATCGCCGAGATCACCACCGGGTTGTCCCGGCCCAGCGTCGCGGCCTGTCGCTCCAGCCGGGTGCGCACCAGGTCGTCGACGCGCCCGTCGTTCATCGTGGAGGTCGCCAACACCGCCCGCATGTAGCCCTCGGTCTGGAGCAGTCCGGGGACGAGCAGCGGCTCGTAGCTGCGCAGCAGCAGCGCCCGTCGCTCGTGCTCGACCCACGGACGCATCCACGGGTAGCGGTCCTCCCGTGCCTCGGCCGACAACTTGGCGAACTTGTCATCGGTGCCGAACACCCGGTCCAGGTTGGTGGCGGTGTCGGCCTGCGGGATGTGCCGCCCCGACTCGAATCCCGCGATGAGCGACTTGGACACCCGCAGCGCGGCACCAAGCTGGCTCTGATTCATCCCCCCGGCGATGCGAAGTCGCCGGATCTCGACGCTAAGTTCACTCACGTTGGATCACCCCGGTGTCGTGATGTGGTGGTTGTCCGCCGGGGGCCATCTTCCACTGATCGGGACAGATAGTCCAGGATGGAACAGAAACTCGTGCAGATTCCTTAGCTGTGCAGAAATTCCAACGGTCGAATTGATCAACAAAGCAGATGCCGTCGAACCACGAGAAAACGACCCCCGGGGGGATGATCCCCGAGGGTCGTTCACCTTTCGTACGATGATGATCAGAAACGGCCCCAGTCGTCGGCGGCCGGGCGCCACACGTCGATGTTGCGCGGGTCGACGGCCATCCGCCGGGCCCGGTGCGTGGCGTGCTCCTCCGGGGTGAACACCCGGTGCCGGTCACACAGCTCGTAGCGCGGCCCGTGCTTCGGGTCGTGCATGTAGAACGCGATCGACGTCGACGCCGAGTGGTTGACCAGGTCGGAGGCGATCGGCACCTTCTTGTACTGGGCCCGCGCGCGGCCGCGCATCACATGGTCGAAGCTCTTCATCTTGAAGCACAGGTGCGCGACGTAGAACTCCTTGTTGCGCTGCAGCGCCAGGCTGTGGTGGTAGCGGTCCTCGCAGCGCAGGAAGACGGTGACGTCGCCGACGTAGTCGCTGGGCAGGAAGCCCAGCACCTTGGTGTAGAAGTCGAGCGACTCCTCGTACTTGTCGGTGGCCAGGAACGGGTGCACCAGGTCGACCGGGCGCAGCTCGATCAACGGCGGTTCGGCGTACTCGACGAACTCGGTGAACAGTTCGACGATCAGCCCGTTGGGATCGCGTACGGCGAATCCGCGCTGACACAGGCCCTTCATCCGCTCGTGCAGTTCAAGCACCTCGTGGCCGGCGGCGACGACCCGCTCCCGCAGGTCGTCGAGGACCTCGTCGGACTCGACGCTGAACCCGACCGCGGTGGTCCACGACTCGGTGCGGTGCGGCGCGGCGATCAGCTCGATGCTGTGGTGCTCGATGTCGGCGCGCAGGAACGCGTACTCGTCGTCGTGCTGCTCCAACTGCAGCCCGACGTGGTACTGCAGGAACTCGATGGAGGCGGCCAGATCCGGCACCTCGATCCGGGCGTACTCCATGCCGTAGGGCCCGCGACGGCGGGTGGCGGCCTCGGTGGACATCTGCGACCCCTTCATGGTGAATTACGCGTCCCCGGCGGTGGGGAGGCTGACGATGACCTGGCGTTGCACGACCGGGCGCCAGCGTTCCCGGACGAACCGCTCGTGCGACTCGCTGTGCAGGTAGTCGAGCAGGTCCTGCTCGGTGGCGAACTCCACGACGAAGCCGTGCGTCATGGTGGTGTCCCGGGTGCTGACGTTGACCCCGCTGCGCCAGTTGCGCATCGCCGGGTACTTGCTCGGGAAGGTGTCCAGCTCGGCGAGGACCGACTCGGCGACACCGGGCGGCAGGTCGTCGCGGAACTTGAACGCCAGCATGTGGGTGATCACGACGGCGGACCCTTCTACAGGATGAAGCTGAGTCGGGCGCCGGGGTCCATCGACTCCATCACCGGGATGGAGCGGCGAACCCGGAAACGCAGGCCGTCGTCGTCGACCTTGAGCACGTGCTCGTAGCGGCCCACGTAGGTGTAGGCGCCGCCGTCGCGGTAGCGGTGGATGAGAAAGTTGGCGCTGATCCACACCGTCTCCGCGCCGGCCTCCAGCAGGATCACGTTGGAGACCATCCGGTGGGTACGTGAGTGCGGGTTCTCGGCGTGCGCCTTGCGGCTCTTGAGCCGCTTCACCCGGGCCCGGATCAGGTCGTAGTCGTCGCAGACGAAGAACCCGGCGGTGGTGGCGTCCCAGCCGGCCCAGTCGGTGGTCGGCACCTCCATCCGGCCGTCCGGCTCGAACATGGTGAACCACTCGTCGAGGCGCCACTCGTCGAGCAGCTGCGCCTCCCGGTAGAGGAAGTCCTCCACATCGGCCCGGGTCACCTCACGGGCCCCCACGTTGAGCACTGCTCCGCTGGTCGTCGCGGACATCGGGTCACTCCTTCCCGCTGGTGGTGGGCGCGGCGGAGCCGGCGGTGGCTGCGGATCCGGCGGCGAGGACGGTGGACGGGCCGGGGGCGCCGGGGTCGGCCGGCGGGTCACCGGCGACGGCGGTGGTCGCCCCGACCCGGTCGGCCCAGTGCCGCCAGAAGCTGCGCATCGCACCCTCGTCGATGGATCGGCCCTGGTTGCCCTGCTTCTCGTTGGCCATGCCGCGGGACATGTCGGACCAGTCGTGGGCCGGGTCGGCCGAGTCGGCGGTGGCGACGATGCCGCGCTGCACCGCCTCGTACGCCTCGATGTCGTCCGGGGTGGCCAGGCCGCCGGGGCCGACGAAGCTGACCATGGTCTTGATCCGCAGCGCCCGGACCGACTCCGGCTCACCGGTCTCGACGAACTGCCAGGCCCGCACGTCGGTACGGTCCGGGGCGACCGGTTCAAGCTGGCGGATGGTCAGCGCTTCCAGGTCGAACAGCAGCAGGTTCGGGAAGACGAAGAGGATCCGGCTGGCGTCGGCGATCTCGGCGGCGAGCTCCGGCCCGAGCCGGGCGATCATCTCGTTGCGCTTGGCGACGGTACGGGCCTTCTCCTCGTCGCCGAAGCGCGGCTCCCAGACCATGCCGATCCGGCCGTTGTGGCCGGTGAGCACCAGCAGCCCGTGTCCGCCGCCGAGGTCGTAGGCGTACTGGTCGTCGTCGGTGACCGCGAAGCCGGTCTCCCGCAGGTAGCCGACGAAGGTGTTGTGGGTCGGCGCGAAGTGGTAGCCGTCCATGGCGTTCTCGACGGCGAGCTTCCAGTTGCCCTTGACGCTGTAGAGCTGCACGCCGGGCAGGGTCTGCATGCCGTGCGCGCCGATCTTGGCGGTCAGCGACATGTAGTGCGCGGCCGGGCCGAGGTGGGTGAGCAGATCGGGCACGTCGGGGTCGAACGCGACGAAGACGAAGCCCTCGTGGATCTGCAGCCGGGGCACCTGGCGCAGCCGCATCGACTCGCGGAAGCCGGGGTCGTCGGGGTAGCTCTCGTCGCCGGGCAGCGCGGCCAGGTCACCGGAGTTGCTGAACGCCCAGGCGTGGTAGAAGCACTGGAAGAACTTGGTGTTGCCCTCGTTGTGCCGGCACAGGATGGTGCCGCGGTGGGTGCAGGCGTTGAGGAAGACCTTGACCTCGCCGGCGGAGTCGCGGCAGAAGATCAGCGGCCGGCCGCCGAGGGTGCGGGTCTTGAAGTCGCCGGCGTTGGGGATCTCGGTCTCGTGGCCGAGATAGAGCCAGGTGTGGCCCCAGATCTTGGCGATCTCGTCGCGGAACACACCCGGGTCGCGGTACGCCGAGCGGTGCACCCGGAAGCGCATCGCCTCCCAGTCCTCGTCGATCAGCGCGCCACCGTCGGCTCCGCCGAGCGGTCGCACCGGCGTCTGCTGCGTCATCACCCCACCGCCCTCTTTCGTCCCGTCCGCCCGCCTCGGCGGCGCTACGTCATGCGAGACAGTGTCTCGCACTCCGATGCTGCTATCAGAGCCCTCCACCTGTCAAGAGCAGGGCATCTTCCGTGATCGGGTTACTCACTGTTAACAGGGGAGCAACACGTTCCTGCGGGTTCGCCGGAAAAGATCCGGTCATCCACCCGTCACCCCCGGCCCACCAGCGGCACGCACCGCCGCGCGCCCTGCGCCCGCCGGCCGGGTACCCCTTCCGGAGGAACCGATGCTCCAGCCGCACCAGGGACCGATCGCCGGCGCCCACTACCTGCCGACCACCCCCGAGACCTGCCTGTGGGGCCGGCTGCCCAACCGCGGCCACGCCCCGGTGCTACGGGTGCGCTCCGGCGAGACCGTGACCATCGACACCCTCAGCCACGAAGGCATCCTCGAAGACCAGGGCCGCGACCCGGTGGGCTACCTCAAGCAGTACGACGTACCCGCCGATCAGGTCCTCACCGACTCCCGCGACCTGGCCGCCTCCGACATCGCCCACGACTACGACGACGACGGCCCGCACGTGGTCACCGGCCCGATCACCGTCGACGGCGCACAGCCCGGCGACCTGCTCCGGGTCGACGTGCTCGACCTCACGATCCGGGCCCCGTACGGCTTTGTCAGCAGCCGGCACGGCTACGGCGCGCTGCCCGGCGAGTTCCCGCTCACCCCGGTCGACACCGGGCCCGACAGCGACCCCCGCGCCTACGGCAGCGTCTGCCACTTCACCGAGGTCGTCTCCAGCGGCGGCCGGCTCTACGGCGTACTGCCGTTCGGTGCCGGCCGGGCCGCCCGGTTTCCGCTCGCGCCGTTCCTCGGCCTGATGGGGGTCGCCGTCGACACCGACGAGATGGTGCACTCGGTGCCGCCCGGCGGGCACGGCGGCAACCTGGACATCAACGAACTGCAGGTCGGCTCCAGCCTCTACCTGCCGGTGCAACTGCCCGGTGCCGGCTTCTACGCCGGTGACCCGCACTACGCCCAGGGCGACGGCGAGGTGGCGCTCACCGCGCTGGAGGCACCGCTGCGGGCCACTTTGCGGCTAAGCGTCATCCCGGCGGCGCAGGCCGCCCTGCTGGTCGGCGCCGGGGAGGCCCCGCTGGCCGAGACCGACACCCACTGGATCCCGGTCGGCCTGGACGCCGACCTGAACGAGGCGATGCGCCGGGCGGTCCGGGCCGCGGTCAACTTCCTCGCCCGCACCCGGGGCATGCCCCGCGACACCGCCCTGGCCTACCTGAGCGCCGCCGCAGACTTCGAGGTCAGCCAGGTCGTCGACGCGGTCAAGGGCGTGCACTGCCTGATCCGCAAGGCCGACTTCCCGCCCCAGAACTGACCATACCTGCGCGTCGCGGCACCTCGGCACTCCCGTCCGTGACGTATGGTCGGCGCGCTCTGTTCCGACGCCGACCGGGGTCACCGGCGCCGACCGGCTACCAAAGACCGACCAGGGCTGGCCACCTAGCCGACGGCGAGCACCTCGGCCCGGCGTGGGGCACTGGCCATCGCACCTGGCCGGGTGACCGTCACCGCCGCCGCCCGGCTCGCCCAGCGGGCCGCGTCGTCGATCGCCGCACCGTCGAGCAGCGCGTCGGCCAGCGCCGCGCAGAACGTGTCCCCGGCACCGGTGGCGTCCACCGCGTCGACCTGCTCGGCCGGCACGACATGCTCCCGGTCGGCGGTCACCACCAGGGCACCGTCGACGCCGAGGGTCACCACCACCGGCCCCCGGGTGCGCAGCGACCGGGCCATCGCGGCCAGCGCGGCGACATCGCCGGTCCCGCCACCGGACACCGACGAGTCGGCACCGGCCAGCGCCGTGAGTTCACCCCGGTTGGGCACCAGCACGTCGACCCGGGCCAGCGTCGCCGCGTCGATCGGCCGGGCCGGTGCCGGGTTCACCACGACCAGGCCGCGGGCGGCGGCCACCGCTGCGGCCACCACCGCCGCGTCGACCTCCTGCTGCAGCAGTACGGCCGCGGCGTCGCCGACCAGGTCGGCGTACGGCCGCAGGTGCTCCGGGGCGAGCCACATGTTGGCCCCGGAACTGACCGCGATGGTGCTGTCGCCGTCGGCGGTGACCAGCACGATCGCCTGCCCGGTGGGGCGGGGTGCGCGCAGCACCGCCGAGGTGTCGACGCCTTCGGCGGACAGCAGCCCGGTCAGCCACTCCCCCTCGGGGTCTTCGCCGACCGCGCCGACCATGGCCACCGACCGGCCCAGTCGGGCGGCGGCCACCGCCTGGTTGGCGCCCTTGCCGCCGCCGGCCCGGGAATGGTCGGCGGCGCTGAGCACCGTCTGCCCGGCGGCGGGCAGTTCGTCGAGGGGCACCACCACGTCGACGTTGAGGCTGCCCACCACCACGATGTCGGTCATCGGCTCACCCCTGAGCGGTGGCGGGACGCCAGGCGTGCGCCAGGAAGTCGGCGCGCGGCGGGGCGAACACGTCCAGGTTGATACACGGCCCTTCGGTCGGCTCGACGTAGTGCTCGGCGCCACGCGGCACCAGCAGCATCGACCCCGCGCTCATGTCGTGCGGCACCCCGTCTACGTAGTAGTTGCATCGGCCGCCGAGGATCATCACCAGCTGGTCGAAGTCGTCGTGCGTGTGCGGGTTGAGGTCCATCCCGACGGCGAGTTCGTGCCAGGCGAGCACCACCTCGTCGGTGGCGTACACCTTGCGTCGCACGCCGGGGCGTACGTCGGTGGCAGGGATGTCGTCCCAGTTGACCGAGGTGCGGTAGAGCTGCGGGTTCAGCACGTCCGAACTCCCTTCGAGGGCTGGCTCAATTGTCGGTGGCGAGATGGCGCAGGCCGGCACCGAGCAACTGCAGGTCGGAGCCGGCGACCAGGTAGCCGGCCCCGGCCAGTCCGTACCGGCGCAGTGTCTGGTCGGTCGCGGCCGGTGCCCACCCACCCAGGGTGGCCCCGGCGGCGCGGGCGGCGTCGGCGATCTCACCGACCCGGCGCAGCAGCGGTGCCTGGTCGTCGGTGGTGGCCAGGCCGAGGCTGACCGCCAGGTCGGTGGTGCCGGCGAACGCCACGTCGACGCTGGAGCTGCCGTCCGGGCCGGTCAGCAGGTCGGGCAGCGGGTTGTCGGTGTCGGCGGTCTCGATCTGGGCGACCAGCAGCGGCGGGTCGGCTGCCTCGGCGGCCAGGTAGGCGTCCAGCCCGCCGGACCCGTAGCCGGCGGCCGGGTGGGCGAGGCTGATGCTGCGCCGGCCGACCGGCGCGTACCGCACGGCGGCGTGCAGCGCGGCGACCTGCGCGCGGGCGCGTACGGTGGACAGCTGAACCCCGGCGGCTCCGGCCTCCAGCAGCCGGTTGACCTGCGCCGGGTCGACCGCTGCCAGCCGGACCAGGGCCGGCAGGCCGAGCAGTGCGGCGTGCCGCAGCTGCCCGGCGGCGGTCCGCTCGTCCAACCCGGAGTGCTCCAGGTCGACCACGACGAAGTCGAAGCCGGCCTGGGCGGCCAGCTCGACCGCGTCGGTGCCGGGCAGTTTCAGGAAGGTGCCGACCACCCGCCGGCCGCGCCGCAGCCGCTCGCGCAGCGCGGCCCGGCCGGTGTGCACCCCGGTGCGCATCAGTGTCCGCCCTCAGCTGGCCCGGCCGGCGGCACCGGCCTGGTCGGCGGGCAGGCCACGCCACGGTACGGTCGGCACCCGCTCGCCGGCCAGCAGCACCACTTCCGGCTCCAGCCGGGGGGCGGTGATCTGGTTGCCGGCCGCGTCGGGCAGCACCGCCTCGTCGGCGTCGGCGAGCACGGTGACGTGCGCCGGGCCGCCTTCGACGAGGCTGCCGTAGCCTTCGGCGTACAGGCCGGTGAGCCGGGCCGGGGCGCTGGTCACCCGGGGCACGATCTGCTCCATGGTCATGCCCAGCGCGCGCAGCTTGGCCATGCTGGTGACCAGGTCGAACACCGGGCCGCGCCAGTTGCGGGCCGAGGTGTCCGAGGTGATCACGTCCGGGTAGAAGCCCTGCGCGATCGCCGGTTCGGCCACCTTGAAGCTGAGGTTGCTCTTGCCGTGCGCCGACTCGAACAGCACACCGCGCTCACGGGCGGCGTACACCTCGGGCAGCACGGTGCCGTCGGCCAGGATGCCGTACGGCTTGCCGGTGTAGCAGTGCGCGACGACGTCGCCGGGGCGCAGCATCTCCAGCACGGCCGGCAACGGCTCCGGGGTCTCCCCGATGTGGATCATCAACGGCAGGCCGGCCTCGGCGGACAGCTCCAGCGAACGCTTGAGCAGCGGCCGCCAGTTGTGCCCGACGACGTCCTCGGAGAGCCGGATCTTGAAGCCGCGGACCCGGTGCGGGTTGGCGGCGGCGACCGCGAGCGCGTCCTCGGGGACCAGGGTGTCCGGGTTCATCAGCTCGCCGAACCGGAAGTCGATCAGCCCGAGCACGCTGACGTTGAGGAAGTTGACCAGCCGCAGCTTCGCCGGGGCGGCGACGTACCGCTCGAAGGCGGCGAAGGTGGACGCGCCGACGGTGCCGGCGTCGCAGGCGGCGACGACGCCCCGGTGCAGGTGCGCCTCGTCCGGCGGGGCACCCACCTTGGACACCTCGGCGAAGATGTGGGTGTGTCCCTCGACCAGGCCGGGCAGCACGTACCGGCCGGCGCAGTCGACCACCTCGCGGGCGTCGGCGGCCAGGCCGGGGGCGATGCGGGCGATCCGGTCGCCGGTCACCGCGACGTCGGCGACCTGGCTGGCGCCGGTGGCGGAGTCGAAGACCTCACCGCCGGCCAGCACCAGGTCGTACCGGGAAGGATTCTCAGTCATCAGTCAGCGGACTTTCTGTGCGAAGGAGGGGACGGCGCCACCGCGTCGAGGGTTTCATCGGAGGTCTCAGCGGGATCACCGTCGGGGGTTTCAGCGCAGAACCGGGTACGCAGCGGCAGCACCCCGCCGACCGAGACCTCGACCAGGTCGCCGGGGCGCAGGAAGCAGCCCCGGTCCTGGCCGGTGCCGGCCGGGGTACCGGTGAGCACCACGTCGCCCGGTTCCAGGACCACGTACCGGGTGATCCAGGCGAGCAGCTGCGGCACCGGGAAGATCAGGTCGGCGATGGTGGCCTGCTGGCGCACCTCACCGTTGACGGTGGTCCGCACCTCGATGGCGTCGCGGTCGGCGACGGCGGCGATGTCCAGCACCGACGTGCCCAGCGCGCCGAATCCGGGGAAGCTCTTGGCCAGCGTCGGGTTGGCCGAGGCGGTCATCACGTCCCGGGCGGTCAGGTCGTTTGCGGCGGTGATCGCGGCGACGTGCGACCAGGCCTGGTCGGCCGGCGTACGGTGCATCCGGGCCCCGATGACCAGCGCGATCTCGCCTTCGTAGTCGGGTTGGGCGCTGATCGAGCTGGGCAGCGCCACGGTGGCGTCCGGGCCGGAGCCGGCGCTGGCCGACTTGAGGTAGAGCACCGGTTCGGTGGGGACGGCCCGGCCGGCTGCCCGCGCCTTGCAGTGGTAGTTGAGGCCGACTCCCCACACCGCCCTGGTACTGCCCAGCGGGGCGACCAGCTCGGCGGTGACGCTGGCCAGCGGCAGCCGGTCGCGGGCCGGGGCGTCGGCGGCCGGGGTCAGGCCGGCACCGGCCCGCAGCAGCTCGGCGACGTCGCGGTACGGCAGGTCGAGCAGCTCGGCGGTGCCGTCGCCGCAGATCCGGGCCAGACCGCGCCGGGTGGCGAGCAGTTGCAGTCCGGTCGGGGCGCTCACGCGGCGTCCGAGGAGTGGCCGGGCACGGTGCTCAGCGCCGGGTTGACCAGCGGTGCCAGGTTGTTGACGGCGGCGGCGGCCTCGCCGAAGCCGACCGAGATCAGCCGCACCTTGCCCGGGTAGTCGGTGACGTCCCCGGCGGCGTAGACCCGGGGCAGGTTGGTCCGCATCGACCGGTCCACGGTGATGTGCCGTTTGGTCATCTCCAGCCCCCACTGCTGCATCGGGCCGAGGTCGGCGATGAAGCCGAGGGCGGCCACCACCGCCTGGGCGGGCAGCTCCTCGCGCCCGTCGCCGCGTACCTCGCTGATCGTGACGGAGGTGAGCTGCGGGTCGCCGGCGATGCCGCTGACCTCGTACGGGGTGACCACCCGAACGGTGGAGGCGTGCAACTGCTCGACGCTGCGTTCGTGGGCGCGGAACTGCGGCCGGCGGTGCACCAGGGTGACGTTGGCGGCGTACGGCTCCAGGGCCAGCGCCCAGTCGACGGCGGAGTCGCCGCCGCCGACCACGACGACCTGCTGTCCGGCGAGTTCTTCCAGCCGGGGCACGAAGTAGCGCAGTCCACGGCCGAGGTAGTCGCTGCCGACCGGCAGCTCGCGCGGGGTGAAGGTGCCGATCCCGGCGGTCAGCAGGACCGCCCTGGCGCGTACCCGGCTGCCGGTGTCGGTGCCGATCTGCACGTGGTCGGTGGCGTTGGTCAGCTCCACGGCGCTCTCGCCCAGCAGGAAGGTGGGTTTGGCGGTGGCGGCCTGGGTGAGCAGGTCGTCGACGAGCTGCTGGCCTTTGATCGCTGGCAGGCCGGCGATGTCGTAGATGTCCTTCTCAGGATAGAGAGCGGCGATCTGTCCGCCCGGTTCGGGCAGCGAGTCGATGATCGCAACGCTCATCCCACGGAAGCCGGCGTAGTAGGCGGCGTACAGGCCGGCCGGGCCGGCGCCGATGATGGCCAGGTCGACGTCGTGTTCGGCGGTCATGAGTCGGTGCTCCCGGCGACGGCCGGGTGGTCGCGACCGACCCGGCCGATCTTGCGTGCGCCGCCGGGGGCGCCGAGATCGCTGAAGAACTCGGCGTTGATCGGGCCGAAATGTGCCTGGTCGGCCGGCAGGTCGTCCAGGTGGAAGATCGAGGTGACCGGGCAGACCGGTTCGCACCGGCCGCACTCGACGCACTCGTCGGGGTTGATGTACATCATCCGGTCGCCCTCGTAGATGCAGTCCACGGGGCATTCCTCGACGCAGGAGCGGTCCTGTACGTCCACGCATTCGTCGGTGACCACGTAGGTCATCGGTCCTCCCGCATCAGTGGGCCTCTCGCCGTTCTGCTCGCGCCTCGCGCCTCTGCGACCTGCGGTTATCTGGTTGGACAGCGGCGTCGTTGATGTGACGTCACGCTAGAGACCCCACCCTGGCTATGTCAACATGCGAGACGTCATCTTGGATAACTGTCACGGGAGTGATGGGATGAGGCGATGAGCGAGGACCGGATCGTTGACGCCCTGACGGTGCTGACCGCCGGGCCGACCCCGTACGGGCAGGAGCTGGCCACCGCCGAGCGGCTGGCCGGCTGGGGCGCTGCCCGCCGACCGGAGCTGACCTGGCAGGTCGACCGGCTGCCGGCGACCACCGAGCTGCCGTGCAGCGCCAATCTCGTGGTCACCGCCGGCCACGGCGACGCGCCCGAGCTGCTGATCTGCTCCCACCTGGACACCTCGCTCACCGGCGACCCGGACTTCGACGAACCGGTGACCGGCTCGTCCGGTCCAGCTGGCGGACTACACCGTTCACTCGGGCCGGGCGGCGACACCCTGGTCGACGGTTTCGGCCTCGGGGTCGCCCGCGCCGCCGCAGCGACCGCGCTGGTCGGTTTCATCGCGGCCGCCGAGGCGCTACGGGCGGCCGACCGGCCGCACCGGCTGACCCTGCTGCTGGCCGCCGCCGGGACCCACCGGTACCACCTGTCGCACCAGCGCGGGGATGCCGGCGCCGTGACCCGGCAGCAGCCCGGCGGTGTCGCCCGGCACCTGGACCGGCATCCGCTGCCGGCTGCGGCGGTACTGGCCAAGACCAGCCCGCCGGGCGTGCTTACCGCCGAACCGGGCGCCCTCTACCTGCGGGTACGGCTGACCAGCCGGTTCCATCCGGTGCTGGCCCGCGAGCACGCGGTGCCGCCCGGCGGTCTGATCACTCATCTCGGCGTGGTGATCGAGGCACTGGAGGCCTTCCGGCGACGACACCTGGCTGCCCGGGCCGATCCGGCCGCTGCGGTCGGCGCCGAGGTCGGCATCGGTGCGGTACGCGCCGGCCAGCCGGCCAAGCCGGATCTGCTGCCGGGCCGGCTCGACGTGCACCTGTACCTGGTGACGGTGCCCGGTGACGATCCGGCACTGATCCGCGACGAGGTGCAGGCCGCCGTCACCGCCGCGACCGTCGGCACCCCGCTGGCCGAGTGCCTGGTCTCGGTGGACGGGCAGCTGGTTCACCCGGCTGCGGCGACGGCACCGGACGCGTCGATCGCCCGGCACGCGTACGACGCCTGGACGGCGGCGTACGGTGAACAGCCGCGTCCGGTCCTCGGCTGGACCGGTTCGACCGACGGGGTGGTGCTGCGCGGTCGGGGCGTGCCGACGGTACGGCTGGGACCGCCCGGCCGGGGTGCCGATCCCGCCGATCCCCGACGGGACCGGTACGCGCTGGCCGATCTGCGGACGTTCGCCGGCATTTATGCGGACATCGCGATACGGCACACCGGCACCATCGACAGCACAGGGTACCGTATGGCATGATGCTGTCTCACCTTCCGTACGCGTCCCGGCCGCCCGCACCTACCCCCGTCCGGTGCGCACGCCCCGCCGCTTCCGACCAGGAAGCCAGATAAGGAAGCCAGATGGCGGACGACAGCTCTCCCGCCGAGGTGAGCCCCCCGGTGCTCGCCGAGCCGAGCACCCCGGCGATCCAGACCGTGCAGCGCGCCGCGGTGATCCTCAACGCGTTCACCGCCGCCCGCCCCCGGTTGAGCCTCAACGAGCTCACCGCCAGCCTCGGCACCAGTAAAGCCACCGCGCACCGCTACACCAAGGCGCTGCGGGAGAGCAACCTGCTGCGCTACGACGAACGCGAGGGCCTCTACTCCCTCGGCCCGCAGATCCTCACCCTGTCCGCCGCCGCCCGCGCCGCCATGCCGGTCATCAGCATCGCCGGCCCGCACATGCAGCAGCTGGTCCGCGAGGTCGACGAGACCGTGGTGCTCAGCGTCTGGGACGGCGACACGGCGGTGGTGGTACGCGCCGACGACAACACCGACCGGGTGATCCGGGTCAGCGTCCGCACCGGATCCCGACTGTCGCGCACCGAGTCCGCCCAGGGTCGGGTGTTCTGCGCGTTCCTGCCGGCGGAGGACGTCCCCGGGCTGGCCGCCGACCTGGCGGCCTCGGCCGAGCTGCGCCATGAGGTCGACAAGATCCGCCGCACCGGCATCTCCGCCAACACGCCGTCGGTCAATGGGGTACGCAGCATCGCCGCGCCGATCTTCCGGGGCCATACACTGATCGCCGCGATGGCGATCGTCGGCACCACCACGTCGGTGCCGGAGGGCACCGACAGTCCGCTGGCCGCCGCCCTGCAACGCGCCGCCGCCGTGGTCACCGCCGAACTGGGCAGCGTCGCCGGCAACGGCCACCAGCAGCCGGGTGGCACCGGACGCAACGGCCACCACCCGGGCGGCAACGGACGGACCGGCCGGAGTTAACCGGCGATTGCCCCCAACGTCTCGGACAACTCCCCCGCGACCTGCCGCAGCTGGTCCACGGCTGCGGTCTGGGCCGCACCGGCCAGCGCCACGCTGGTGCCGAGCACCGCGAGCGCGGCGACGACCTGGGTGCGTTCGAACACCGGTGCGGCGATCACCCGTACCCCGAAATCCTCCGGTGAGTTGACCGCGACGCCGTCGCGGCGGACCTGCGCGACCACCTCCCGCAGCGCGGCGGACAGCCTCAGCTGCCGCGCCACCACCGGGTTCTCGGCGGGCGGCAGGTACGCGCAGAACACCCGACCCTGGGCCGAACGGGTCAGCTCCAACGGCGAGCCGGTACGCACGCTGAGCCGCACGTCGCCGCTGGTGTTGTCCAGGCACCGGACCACCGTCGGCGCCTCCCCGTTCCAGATGCTCAGCACCGAGGTCTGGTTGGTGTCGCGGGTCAGCCGATCGAGGTAGGGCTCGGCGACGGTGACGATCGGCAGCGCGGCGCGGGCCGCCGCCTCCATGGCCAGGATCTGCGGCCCCAACGTGTACGTGGCGGTGGCGACGTCGAACCGCAGCAGGTTCGCGGCGCGCAGCGCCCGTGCGTACCGGTGCGCGGTGGCCCGGCTGACCGCCAGGTCGGCGGTCAACTCGGCCAGGGTGAGCCGGGGCCGCTCCACGGTGAATGCCCGCAGGATCGTCGCGGCGCGCTGCACCGTCTGGATGGCCGGCCCATCGCCGGTCACCTCGCTCGCTGCACCCGCCGCCCGACCCGTGACCACCACGGCACCACTCTACCGAGCTCGACGTCACCGGCGGGATCAGCCGGCGGCGGTGATCTGTCGGCGCACCTCGGCGCTGTCCCAATAGTCGACCCGGCGGGCGATCAACCCGTCGGCGTCCACCCGGAAGCGGAACATGCCCCGGATGCTCACCGGCGCGCGGCCGGCCGATACCAGCCGGAACGACATCCGGTACGCCACCGCTGCCCGGTCGCCGTCAATCAGCAGATCCTCTACCTCGTAGTGCAGGTCGGCGAACTCGGCCAGGAATCCGTCCAGCCGGGCGCGGTAAGCGGCCCGGCCGGTGACGGTGCGGCCCAGCGCGGCGGTGTGCTCGTTGACGAACCCGGAACTGACGCAGCCGGCGACCGCGTCGGCGTCCCCGGCATTGAGCGCGGCCAGGTACCGCCGTACCGCGTCGTGGATGCGTCCGCCGGTCAGCTCCCCCACAGCCGCCGTACGGTGTCGAACACCTGCTGGTCGTGGGAGATCTCGATGACGTTGCCGTCCGGGTCCTTCAACGCGCAGATGTAGCCGACCGGCGGCGGCATCTGCCGCGGCTCCCAGTGCAGGCAGCCCATTTCACGGGCCCGTTCGGCGATCTCGTCGACGTCGGACCGGTTCGGCACCTCGATACCGATGTGCGCGAACGGGTGCAGCAGCCCCAACTGGCCGCCCTTGTCCTTGTTGAACGAGACCAGCACCAGCACGAACGGCGTCTCAACCTGCTTGTCGTTGGAGAGCCAGACGCTTTCGCCGTCGGCGTCGGCAAAGCGCTCCACCACCACCAGCGGGGTGAGCGAGGTATAGAACGAGATGGCCTTGTCGAGGTCGCCGGTGGGCAGTGCCACGTGCGTCCATCGGGCGTGGGTCAGGCCGGTCGCCACAGGAACCTCCAGTTGCCGAAATGTCTGTTGCAGCGCGTCTACCAGGCTATTCGGCACCGTAGCCGGGATCCATGTGCCGGGGACACAAACCCGGCGATCGGCCTTCGAGCCGCGTCAACGGTGCCAGCGTCGGTGGTCGGGTGCCAGGCTGGCGGCGGGAGGTTCTGATGCAGTACCGCAGACTTGGCGGCACCGGCGTCGAGGTGAGCACGCTCTGCCTCGGCGCGATGATGTTCGGTGCCTGGGGCAACACCGACGAGCAGGAGTGCCGGCGGATCGTCGGGGAGGCACTCGACGCCGGAATCAACGTCGTGGACACCGCCGACGTGTACGCGCACGGCGAATCCGAGCGGATCCTCGGCCGGGCGCTGCGTGGACGGCGCGATGACGTCGTGCTGGCCACCAAGTTCCACGAACCGATGGGGGACGACCGCAACCGGTGCGGCAACTCGCGGCGCTGGATCCGGCAGGCGGTCGAAGCCAGCCTGCGCCGGCTCGGCACCGACCGGATCGACCTCTACCAGGTGCACCGGCCCGACCCGGGCACCGACATCGACGAGACCCTCGGTGCGCTGTCCGACCTGGTCCGCGAGGGCAAGGTGCTGATGATCGGCTCCTCGGCGTTCCCCGCCGAGGAGATCGTCGAGGCGCAGTGGGTCGCCCAGCGACGGCAGCGGGAACGGTTCACCACCGAACAGCTGCCGTACTCGATCATGGCGCGGGGGGTGGAGGCCGGCGTGCTGCCGACCTGCCAGCGGCACCGACTCGGGGTGCTCGCCTTCAGCCCGCTCAACGGCGGCTGGCTGACCGGCAAGTACCGCTCCGCCGAGGTCCCCGCCGACTCACGGGCCGGACGCAACGCCGACCACTTCGACTTCCGTGACGCCGCAGCCCGGCAGCGCAAACTTGACGTGGTCGGCGAGTTGGAGAAGCTGGCCGCGCAGGCCGGGCTGACCCTGATCGAGCTGGCTCTCGGCTTCGTGCTGAGCCACCCGGCGGTGACCGGCGCCATCGTCGGCCCGCGCACCCTCCCGCAGCTACGCAGCCAGCTCGGCGCCGGGGAGCTGACCGGGCTGCCCGCCGCGGTGCTGGACCGCATCGACGAGCTGGTGCCGCCGGGGCACAACGTCAACCCCGCCGACGCCGGCTACCGGCCGCCGGCGCTCACCGACCCGGGGTTGCGCCGCCGGGACTGACCGACCGCCCGGCGGCGGGTCAGTCGGCGCGGATGAGCAGCAGCACCACCGTGACCAGGTAGACCACCGGGATGGCGATGCCCTCGAAGCCGACACCCCGGCGTTCGCGCATGATCAGGCCGGCGGCGAGGGTCACGGTGAGCAGCGTGGTCGATCCGGCGAGAAGCAGACCGGCAGAGGCCGCGTCGGCGTAGACCGACCCCGGCCGGTACGCCGTGTCGGCGAGGAAGATCATCAGTGAGTCGAAGGCGTTGCCGCCGAGGATGTTGCCGATCCCCAGGGTCAACGCCCCGATCCGGACCGCCGCGATCAGGGTGACCAGTTCCGGCAACGACGTGATCGCCGTGGTGACGGTGAACCCGACGAAACCGCTGGGCAGCCCGGTCGCCGCGATCACCCCCAGGCCACCCTGCCCGATCAGGTAGCCGGTGCCACCGACCACTGCGGCCAGCGCGGCCAGCCGCCACCACAGCCGGCGAGTGCTGGGCGCACCCTCGGCGTCGCCGTCGGGGTCGTCCGGTACGTCCTGCCGGGTGTCCGACGTCTGCTCGGCCCGCCACATCGGGTTCTGTCGCAGCCGGCGGATCAGGTGCAGCCCGTACAGGTAGAGGACCGGGATCAGCAAACTCGCCGGATGCACCCAACCGAGGGTCAGGCCGGGCGTGGCGTAGGCGACGACCGGCAGGCAGAGCAGCGCCACCAGCACCAGCGCCTGCATGATGTTCTCCAGCGAGGCGGCCGCGTGTTCGATGTTCGACCGCCGGTAGAGCAGGTCGGCGATGGCCAGCCAGACCGTCTGTACGGCGATGCCACCGATCGGGTTGGCGATGGCGAACTGGGCGTCGCCCTGCCATGCGCCGATCGCGGTGGTGGCGATGCCGGGTAGCGAGGTGACCGCGCCGAGCAGCAGCGCTCCGGCGACGGCCTCGCCCATCCCGGTCCGGTCGGCGAGGGTGTCGGCGGTCGCCGCCAGCGACTTGCCGGCGAAGACGATCACGAGCAGGGCGACCGCGAGCGCCGCGATGCTCGGCGCCAGCGGCCAGGCCGAGCCGGTCACCGTCGCTCGCCGTCGCCTCGTGACGGATGGCCCGGTGACGGTGGGCACGACCGAGCCGTCTTCGTCCGTTCACGTCCCATGACCGCCCCCGTTACCCGATCACCGCCGCGGCGAATCATTCGCCCGTGATCCGGTCGACGGGGTAGCCCGGGGCGTCGCGGGTATTTGAGCAGGATGTTACTCGACAATCCAGATGACCTGTGGCGAGTCACCGCTGTCGGTGTCCTGACCTACGTCCTTCTCGTCGGCGTACTCAGAGCGTCCGGCAAACGGACCCTGGCGAAGCTGAACGCCTTCGACCTGGTCGTCACGGTCGCGCTCGGCTCCACTCTGGCGACCATCCTGCTCTCCGGCGACGTCTCGTTCGCCGAAGGCGCGGCGGCGTTGATCCTGTTGGTGGCTCTCCAGTTCGCCGCGAGCTGGCTGTCCGTACGGTGGGCTCCGCTCCGGTCCGCGCTGAAGTCCACCCCGACGCTGCTGCTCCACGATGGAGAACTGCTCACCGCGTCGATGCGCCGCCAACGGGTCACCGACAACGAGATCTGGCAGGCGGTCCGGGCACAGGGCGTCGGCGACATCGCCCAGGTGGCCGCCGTGGTGCTGGAGACCGACGGTTCGTTCAGCGTGATCACCCGTCGGCAGATGGGCGACGGTACCGCGTTGGAAGATGTCACGTGCGGAGCGACGCGCTGAGCCGGGCCAGCGACACCGGGACGCCGGTAGTCAGGTCGCCCGACTAGGTGGTGCCGCGCTGGAATGGTTTGGCCAGCGCTCTCGGTTCCCGGTGCTGGGTGGCGAACACCAGCATGGCCAGCAGCGCCAACAGGTACGGCGCGGCGATGAGGAGCTGCGAGTTGATGGTCACCCCGAGTGCCGGCAGCGCCAGCCGCATCGCGTCGGCGAGGCCGAACACCGCGCAGCCGACCATGGTCCGGCCGAGCCGCCAGGCGCCGAAGATCACTGCGGCGATCACCAGATAACCACGGCCGGCGGTCATGTTCTGGTTGAACGAGCCGACCTCGCCGACCGCCAGGTATGCACCGCCGAGCCCGGCGAGCAGGCCGCAGAACAGCAGCGCCTGCCGGCGCCGGTGGTTGACCCGGATTCCGCTGACGTCGGCGGCCTGTGGGTTCTCCCCGACCGCCCGCAGCTCCAGGCCCCACCGGCTGCGTTCCACCAGCCACCAGGTGAGTGGGACCGCGATCAGCAGCAGGTACGCCGGCCAACGCTGTACGAACAGCATCGGTCCGATGATCGGGATGTCGCGCAGCACCGGGATGTCCACCCGCCACACCTGATGCCCGGTGAAGCTACTGATGGTGATCAGGTAGCTGGTCAGGCCGAGCACCAGCGCGTTGAGCACCAGACCGACGACGAACGTGTTGATCTGGGCCCGGTGCGACAGGTTGGCGTGCAGCACGGCGACCAGCACGCCGACCAGTGCGCCGGCGGCCAGCCCGACGGTGGCGCTGCCGGTGGCGCTGGCGACCGCGACCGAGCCGAACGCCGCGCCGAGCATCATGCCCTCGACCGAGATGTTCAGCGTGCCGGCGCGCTGCGCCACGTACTCGCCGCAGGCGGCGAAGGCCAACGGGATGGTCAGCCGCGCCCCACTGGACAGAATGGTGGCAATGTTGTCGGCGGCGCTCATGCCGGCCTGCCTTCCATGGTGGTCTTCTCGTTTCCAGCCGATCCGCTACCGGTTGACCCACTACCGGCCGCCTCCGGCACGTCGATCGCCGGCACCTCGGCACCCGGTGGTGCCGGCTCCCCTGTCGACGGGGTTGGGGTCGGCAGGCCACCGGTCGGCGGCGGGGTGCCGGCCGGCTCACCGCCGGCCCGCCGCCGGCGCAGCAGGGCGATCACCGCCGGTGGCGCCACGAACGCCAGCACCAGCAGCGCTTTGACCACGTCGACCAGAAACGACGGCACGCCGGTGGCGGCCAGAAAACTGGAACCGGCGCGTAACACGCCGAACAGCACCGCCACCGGGATGGCCAGCAGCGGATTGTTCCGGCCGACCAGGGCGACCAGCAGGCCATCCCAGCCGAGGTTCAACGACATCCCCGGCTGCAGCCGGTGGCTGCCGATCGGGCTGGTCAGCAGCAGCGCGCCGGCCAGGCCAGCGAAGGCTCCCGAGATGGCCAGCGCCATCCCACCGAGGGCGCCGACCCGGACCCCGGCGTGCTGGGCGGTGACCGGGTTGAGCCCGAGCATCTTGAGCCGGAACCCCCACCGGGTCCGGGTCATCGCCAGGCTGATCGCCACCGCGATCAGGACGGCCAGGATCAGCCCTCCGTTGACCTGCAGGTTCGGGTACTCACCGAGGGAGACGAGCCGGGCGTTCTCCGGCAGCGGGTTGGACTGCGGCGAGACCACCCCGGTGCCCAGCCGGGACTCCTGCAGCAGCCACGGGGTGTTGACCGCGAACGCCACCAGCTGCTGGGCCAGGAAGGTCATCAGCAGCGTGCTGACCACCACGTTGACCCCTCGGAAGCGGTACATCAGCGCGCTCAGTCCGGCCCAGCCGCCAGCGGCGAGCAGGGCCGCGAGCAGCACGACGACCAGTAGCAGCGGCCCGGGCAGGGCGAGTCGCAGGCCGACCCAGGCACCGGCCAGCGCCCCGATCAGCACCTGGCCCTCCTGGCCGATGTTGAAGAAGCCGGACCGGGCGCTCACGCACGCGCCGACCGCGACCAGCAGCAGCGGCGCGACGTAGAGCAGCGAGTTGCTCCAGGCTCGCGGGCTGGCCATGCTGCCCTGGTACAGCGCTTGCACCGAGGCGCTCGGCGAGCCGCCGGTGACCGCGATCAGCAACGCGGACAGGCCGAGGGCGACGGCGACCGTGACCACCGTCGCCGCGGTGACCTGCCAGCCGCCGGGGCCGGGGGTGAGCCGGGCCAGCAGCCGCCGGCCGGCCGGGTCCGCACCGGTCAAGGTGGCCATCAGTGGCTCACCCCGCCGACCAGCATCCCGAGGCGTTCCGCGGTGGCCTCGGCGGGATCGAGCACGCCGACGATCCGGCCCGAGGAGATCACCGCCACCCGGTCGGACAGGGCCATCACCTCTTCGAGCTCGGTGGAGATCAGCAAAACCGCCACCCCTTCCGCGGCGGCCTGCCGCAGCCGCAGGTACATGTCTTCGATCGCGCCGACATCCAGCCCGTGGGTGGGCTGGGCGGCGATCAGCACCCTGGGTCCGGCGGACAGCTCCCGGGCCAGCACCACCCGCTGCTGGTTGCCGCCGGAGAGGCTGCGTACCGGGGTGTCCGGGGACGGGGCGATGATGTTGAACTCGGTCATCCGTTGCCGGGCGATCTGCTGGATCCGCCGCCGGCTGAGCACCCCGCCGGTGCCGGAGACCCCGGCCAGCGACTTCATCACCAGGTTCTCGGCGATGGTCATGTCCAGCACCACGCCGGAGCGGTGCCGGTCCTCGGGCACGATGCCGAGTCCGGCGGTGTGCAGCGCGCCAGCCCGGTCGAGGTCGACCGGCTCGCCGCCGATCTCGACCGTTCCGGAGTCGGGCACCAGCAGCCCGGAGAGCAAATCACCGAGGGTGGCCTGGCCGTTGCCTTCGACGCCGTACAGGCCGACGATCTCCCCCGGTGCAACATCGAGATCAAGTTTGTCGAGGATCCGCAGCTCACCGAGGAGCACGGTGAGCTCGCGCAGCCGCAGCGCCGGCGGGGTGCCGGCAGCCGGCTGATCGGGCGGTACCGCAGCCGGCGGCTCCACCGGCTGGTCGCCGGAGCGTTCGACCGGCAACATGCCCAGCGCGGCGCTCTCTGCCCGCAGCGACACCTCCCGGCCGACCATCTGCCGGGCCAGCAGTTGCGGGGTGGTCTGTGCGGTCGGCCCGTGGAAGACCACCGCGCCCCGGCGCAGCACGGTGACCTGGTCGGTGGCCGCGATGATCTCGGCCAGCTTGTGGCTGATCAGGATGACCGCCCGGTTCTCCGCCTGCACCACCCGGCGCAGCACGGTGAACAGTTCGGCCGACTCGGCCTGGGTGAGCACTGAGGTCGGTTCGTCGAGGATCAGCACCGACGGGTCGCGGCGCAGGCACTTGATCAGCTCTACCCGTTGCCGCTCTCCGGCGGACAGCCGGTCCACCCGCGCCATCGGGTCGATAGGCAGACCGTACCGCTCGGCGACCTGCCCGACCTGGGCGCAGGCCGCGCCCTTGTCGACCCGGCCGCTGTCGCCCATGATGACGTTCTCCCAGACGGTGAGCGGGTCGATCAGGCTGAAGTGCTGGTGCACCATGCCCAGCCCCAGATCGGCCGCCCGCTGCGGGGTGTCGATCTCCACCGGCTCGCCGTCGCGCAGGATGCTGCCGGCGTCCCGGTGCACCAGCCCGAGCAGAATCTTCATCAGGGTCGACTTGCCGGCCCCGTTCTCGCCGAGGAGGCCGTGGATCTCGCCGGGTCGTACGGCAAGATCCACGGCGTCGCAGGCGACGACCGGACCGTAGCGCTTGCTCACTCCGCGCAGGGTGAGCGCCGGCGCCGTATGGCCGTCGGTGTGCACAGTCCGTTCCACCTCGCTAGTCGGGTCAGGCAGGGGATTCCGAGTGCGGGGCGGTGGCGGGTCAGCCGCCGAGCCGCTCCACCTCGGCGGCGGTGTCGATGTTGCCCTCAGCCACGTCGGTGACGAAGGCTTCCATCCGCTCGGTCTGCTCTGCCGTCGGGTCGCAGATCTTGATCGCCGGGTACGGGTCGACGCCGATCTGCCACACCTTGGTGGTGCCCATCTCCAGCTCGCCCTCGGCGAACAGGGTCAGCGCGGCGGCGAAGTAGGCACCTGGGTCGAAGATTACCGAGATGTCGAACTCCGGCTCGGTCGAGTCGCACCGGTCGGTACCCGGGGTGAGGGTGAGCGCGCCGCCCTCGTTGGCCAACTCGGCTGCGGCGTCGGTGGCCCCGCCGAGGTACGGGTAGACCACACTGACGCCCTGGTCGATCTGCGCCTGCACAGCTTCCCGGGCCTTGGCGGAGTCGTTGAAGTCACCGGTGTAGGTGATGACGAGGTCGGCGTCGGGAACGACCATCCGGATGCCGGCCTTGAAGGCCCGGGCGGCGTTGATCGCGAAGTCGACCTCCAAGCCGGTGACGAAGCCGGCCTTGGTGTCGCCGTTCTCCTCCATCAGCAGACCGGTGGCGTACCCCGCAGCGAGCATGCTCTGGTTCGGGTCGTCGCTGGAGATGACGATCTCCGGGGTCTGCGGAATGTTCTCCGACGACGGCACGTACCAGGCAACGTTCTCGCAGGCCGGCTCCTCGGAGGCAGGGATGGCGTCCTTGAGCTCGGAGGCGCCCAGCGCCACCATGTCGACGCCCTGCTGGCACAGCGCCCGGGCCGAACTGAGCGCCTCGGTCGGCGGCACCGAACCCCGCTTGATGACCTCCCAGCCCTGCTCGTTGGCGAACCGCTCGGCTTCGGCGACAAAGCTCTCGTAGTAGCCGTTGTCATTGATGTCACCGGGGCTGAGCACCCCGATCAGCACCTTGCCGTCGCCGTTGACGTCCGGCTGGCCGGCGATGACGGTGCCGCCGCCCTCGGAGCCGGCGGGATCCGGCGCGGTGGCGTCGTTGTCGGCGCAGCCGACCAGGGCGAGACTGACGGCGCCGGCGAGCAGCGCCGCCGCACCCTTTCCGATCCTTATTGTCACAGCTGTTCCTTTCACCTTGAAGGCGTCGCGCCGGCCGGTCCGGTCCGGTGCGCGCGGTACTCGGTCGCCGGCACGGCAGGCCAGCGATGCGGGATGTCGATGCCGGCCCGGCGGAGCAGGTCCGCGCCGCGCGACGCGACCTCGGCCCGCAGGGCGTCGACGTCGACGGTGGTGATCCGTCGGTCCCGGACCACCGACCGGCCGTCGACCAGTACGTCCCGCACGGTGTGGCTGGCCGCGCCCCAGACGAGCTGGGTGGCCAGGTCCCCGCGCGGGGTCCACGCGATGGTGCGGGTGTCCAGTACGACCAGGTCGGCGGCCTTGCCGACCTCGATCGAACCGGTCAACCGCCCCAGCCCGACGGCGTCGGCGCCGTCAACGGTGGCCAGGGCGAAGATCTCGTCGGCGGGCAGCGGCTCGGCCGCGCCGCGGTCACGGTCCAGCCCGGCGAACAGCCGGGCGGCCCGCCACACGTCCGGGGTGTCGCCAGCGTTGTGCGAGTCGCAGCCCAACGCCAGCCGACCGCCGGCCCGCCGCAGCTCGGTGTGCCGGCCCGCCCGGGTGAAGCCCTGGCCGAGTCGCAGGTAGGCACCGGGGCACGAGGCGACGGCGGCACCGCTGCCGGCGAGAACGTCGAGTTCGTCGTCGTCGAGCCAGACGGCGTGCCCGAGCAGCAGACGGGGGCCGAGCACGCCGAGGTCGCGCAGGTGCAGCACCGGGCGGGGGCGGCCAGCGACGGCGTACCCGGCCGGGTCCTCGGCGCTGGGCGACAGATGCCAGGTCATCGGCACGTCGAGCCGCTCGGCCAGCTCTGCGGCACCGGTGAACAGTTCGTCGCTGACCAGGTCGTGGCCGACCAGGGTGACCCAGCCGGTGACCAGCCGGTCGCCGGCCAGCGCGGTGACCGTCTCGGCCTGCGCGGCGAGGGTGTCGGCGGCCGGCATCGAGTACGGGGCGTCGGCGGTGTCCCAGCCCCAGCGGCCGACCCGGCCCCGGATGCCGGCGGCGCGCAGCCCGGCGGCGACCCGCAGCGGATGCGCCACGGTGCCCGGTTCGAGCAGGGTGGTGACGCCGTAGCTGAGCGCCTCGACGGCAGTGAGGGTGGCCGAGAGTTCGTCGTCGTCGCCGGTGACGGCGGCGTGCAGCGGCACGATCCAGTCGAAGATCGCCTGCTGGGCGGGGACGTCGTCGGGGATGCCGCTGCGGATCAGCGGGTCGGCGGTGGTGTGCTGGTGGGCGTTGACCAGGCCGGGGACGACCAGGCAGCCGGCCGCGTCGAGCTCCGGGGTCTGCGGGTACGCGACCCGCAGCGCGCCGGTCGGGCCGATGTCGGCGATCCGGCCGTCGACCACCGCGATCGCGCCGCCGGTGACCACCTCCCGGCCGGGGGCCATGGTGACGATGTCAGCGTCGACGACAAGTAGGTCTGCGGGGGCGGCGGTGCCGGTTTCAAAGGCGGCGGTCGGGGCCGCAGGCGTGGGCGCGGTCATGGCCGAATCAGGATCTTGCCGACGAGGTCACCGGACTCCAACCGGGCGTACGCCGCAGGTAGATCTGCGAGCGGGTACTCGGTGCCCCGGACCACCCGCAGCCCGCCCGTGAAGTAGGCGTCGAGCATCGCGGCGAAGTCGGCTGGTGCGTACGCGCCGGCGCCGAGCAGGCGCAGGCCCTGGTGGTAGACCTGGGCCAGCGACAGGCTGACCTGGTCGCCACTGGTGTTGCCGAGCAGCACCAGCCGGCCGCCGGTACGCAGGCTGGCCAGGGAACTCTCCCAGGTGGCCGCCCCGACGTGGTCCAGCACCAGGTCGGCGCCGTGCCCGCCGGTGTGTTCCCGAACCCCGGCGGCAGTCAGGTCGTTCAGGTCGAGCACCACATCGGCGCCGAACGATACGGCGGCTGCCCGTTTGGCCTCACTGCGGGCCACCGCGATCACCCAGGCACCGCTGGCACGGGCGAGTTGGATGGCGGCGATGCTGACCGCGCTGGTGGCCGCCTGGATCACGACGGATTCGCCGCGGCGCAGGGCGCCGACCCGGTGCAGGGCGTGCCAGGCGACGCTCCAGGCGGTGGGCAGTGCGGCGGCGTCGGCCAGGTCGACGTGGTCGGGCACCCGGTGGGCGACGGCGGCCGGTACGGCGACGTACTCGGCGAAGCCGCCGGGGCGGTTGCCGCCGACGACGCGCAGCGTACGGCAGTAGCCGGGGTTGCCGCCGACGCAGGCGGGGCAGTGCCCGCAGCCGATGGTGGGGTCGAGCACGACCCGGTCGCCGGTACGCAGCGTGCCGACCTCGGTGCCGACGGCGACCACCTGTCCGGCGACGTCCATGCCGGCGACGTGCGGCAGCGTGAAGCCGGGCAGCAGACCGGGCCCGCGCAGCTGGAGCAGGTCGAGACGGTTCAGCGCGGCGGCGCGGACGGCGACGACGACGTCGGCCGGGCCGGGCTCGGGGTCCGGCAGGGCGCGCGGCCGCACGACTTCGGGGCCACCGAAGTCGGTCTGAACCATCGCTCGCACACTGACCTCCACCGGTCTACCAAACAATATGCCGTCTTGCATTGTGATTCGTGCTGCTTAGCGACGTACTCTGCCTGCGCTCCGGCGGCCTGTCAACGCCTCGACCGAAACTGGCTCAGCTACGTAACGTGCCTGTGATCCAGGCCGGCGCAACCGGGCGGAAGTCGCCATCGACCTGCGGTTACCCGCCATCAGCGATGGCGATCAGCAGCTCCCGCGCGACCAGCGCGGTACGCAGCACCGCAGCGGTCGACGGATGCAACGGGTCCACCCCCAGCAGCCGCTTGATCAGACCCACCCGGTAGCCGACGGAGTTACGGTGCAAATGTAGTTGTTCACTCACAGCTTGCCTGCTTCCCCCGGTTGCCAACCAGTGGTCCAGGGTGCGGAGCAGGTCGTCCCGCTGCGCGATCGGCCCCAGGTGCAGGTCCACGTACCAGCGCAGCCGGTCCTGCGGCACGGCCAGCAGCAGTTGCGCCAGACCGGCCCGCTCGAACGGCAGCTCAGTCAGCTCTGCCGCCGGGCTGCGGTGCAGCAGCAGCCGCAGCAACAGCCGGGCGTCCCGGAACGAGTCCGGGGTCGCGGCGGGGCCGGTCACCGACCGGCCGCCGGCCACCCGGACCTGACCGGCACCGACAATCTGTTCCAACCGGCTGCGCAGCCGAGCCACCTCCCGCTCGGCGTCGCCCTGCAGCAGGGTCCAGCCCAGCCGCCCGTCGGCCAGCACCGGCCGGTCCAGCCAGGTCAACGCCGACGCCCACCGGCGGCGCTGAGCGCCGGTGTAGCCGAGCGCCACCGCCGCGTGTGGCTGGTCCAGCCGCCACCGGTACGCCGCTGCGGCCCGCACCAGGTTCGCCTGGCCGGCCGGGGACCGGTCACCCGTACCGTCCCGCAGCGCCCGCAGCAGCCCGTCGGCCCCCACCGGCGCCGGCGACTGCGGCGGCTCCCGGCGTACCGCCTCGATGAGCAACGCGGTGACCGCGGCCCGGGCGTAGTCGAGCTGGCCGGTCCCGACCGGCTCGGCCAGCAGCAGGGCGCCCAGCCGGCGGCCGCCGGATCCGACCGGCACCGACCGGCCGAGCCAGCCGTCGGCACACCGCACCCGGTCGCCACGCAGCGCCTCCGGGTCGACGACGGCGCTGCCGCTGGCGCTGCCGCTGGCGGCCAGCAGTTCGCCGGTCTCGGCAACCAACCGGCAGTCACGGCCGGTGGCCTCGGCCAGCCGGGCCAGCAGCACCGGCCAGCCGGCACCGCCGAACGCGAGGTCGGTCAGCCACTGGGCGAACTGGGCCGGCGTCGGTTCGGCGGCGACGGCCAGCCGGGGCCGGGCCGGCACCGGAAGGTCGGCCGCCCCGGTCACGTCGACGTTCGATCGAGCAGCCGGACCGCGACGGCCTTCTCCTGGGTGTATTCGCGCAGCGCCGCATACCCGCCGCCGCGGCTGAACCCGCTCTCCTTCTGCATGTTGAACGGGAACCCGATCACCCCGACATCGTGGAACTGGTTGACCGCCACCTGGCCGCTGCGGGCCTGGCCGGCCACCCGCAACGCCCGGGACACGTCGGAGGTCCAGACGCAGGTGAGCAGGCCGAAGTCGGTGCCGTTCATGATCGACACCGCTTCCTCGGTGGTCCGGAACCCCTGCACGGCCAGGACCGGGCCGAAGATCTCCTCGCGGGCCAACCGCATCGTCTCGTTGACGCCGTCGAACACGGTCGGGGCCACGTACCAGCCGTCGCCGAACGCGGCCGTGGCCGACTCCCCGCCGGTGACCAGCCGCGCCCCGGCGCCCGGCGCCTCGGCCAGGAACCCCCGGACCCGTTCGTACTGGGCCTGGCTGACCAGCGGACCCATGTCCAGGTCCTGCTCCCACGACCCGACCCGGATCTCGGCCATCGCGGCGGCCACCCGCTCGACCACCTCCGCCCGGACCGACTCCTCGACCACCAGCCGGGAGCCGGCATAGCAGTTCTGGCCGGCGTTCTCGGTGATCGAGGCGACGATCGCCGGGACGGCGGTGTCCAGGTCCGCATCGGCGAAGACCACGTTCGGCGATTTGCCGCCGAGTTCGAGCTTCACCGGGACCAGGTGCTCGGCGGCGGCCCGCATCACCGCCCGGCCGGTGCCGGTCGAACCGACGAAACTGATGTGGTCGACGTCCGGATGGCCGGTCAGCGCCACGCCGGCCTCCGGGCCGAGCCCGGTCACCACGTTGAGCACCCCGGGCGGCAGCCCGGCCCGCCGGGCCAGCTCGGCCAGGGCGAACGGGGCGAGCGGGGCGATCTCGGACGGCTTGAGCACCACGGTGTTGCCGGCGGCCAGCGCCGGGGCGACGTTCGCGGCGGTGAGCACGGCCGGCACGTTCCACGGGATCACCACCGCGCAGACGCCGTACGGCTCCGGGCGGGTGTAACCGAAGTAGTCAGGGGTACGGGTGGGCAGGGTGACCCCGGTCAGCTTGTCGGCCGCGCCGGCGAAGTAGTCGACGATGCCCTGCGCGATGTAGATGTTGAGCCGCCCGCCAGAACGGGGTTTGCCCACGTCACGGGCCTCATGGGCGGCGAGCTCCTCGACGTGGGCGGCGATCAGGTCGGCCCACCGGCGCAGCGCGGCGCCGCGTTCGCTCGGCGAGGTCGCGGCCCAGCCGGGGGCGGCCCGACGGGCGGCGGCGACGGCGCGGTCCACGTCGCCGGCGCGGGCCCGGGCGACCGGCTGGATGCTCTGCCGGGTCGCCGGGTCGAGCACCGGAAGTTCGCCACCGTCGGCGGCCGCCTCCCAGGCACCGTCGATCAGCTGGCGGGCAGCGGGAATGTCCAGGTCAGCCATGGTGGAATCCTTGACCCTCCATGTTCCGCATGTCAAGATGCAGTCTCGCTTTGTGAGTACACCGGGAGGATTTGCGTGCGGGTCACGGCGGCGGTACTGGACAGCGCGGGTGCACCGTTCACCCTGCAGGAGCTCGACCTGGCCGAACCCGGCCCGGACGAGGTGCTGGTACGCGTACACAGCGTCGGTATCTGCGGCACCGACCTGGAGTTCGCCAACTTCTTCCCCACCCCGGCGGTGCTCGGCCACGAGGGCGCCGGCGTGGTCGAGCAGGTCGGCGAGCGGGTCACCGGGGTCTCGGCCGGCGACCACGTGGCGATGAGCTTCACCTCGTGCGGCAGTTGCCCGCTCTGTCTGACCGGCAGCCCGGCGTACTGCCGCAGCTTCGACGCGGTCAACTTCGCCGGCCGCCGCCCGGACGGCAGCAGCGCGCTGTCGCGCGACGGCGAACCGGTCAACGGACACTTTCTCGGCCAGTCGTCGTTCGCCAGCCATGTGGTCGCCCCGGCCCGCGCCGTGGTGCCGATCAGCAAGGAGATCGACTTGCGGCTGGTCGGGCCGTTCGGCTGCGGCTTCGGCACCGGGGCCGGCGCGGTGCTCAACGTGCTCCGCCCGCCGGTCGGGTCGTCGATCGTCGTCTTCGGTGCCGGCTCGGTCGGCGTCGCGGCGATCCTGGCCGCTCGGATCGCCGGCTGCACCACGATCGCCGCGGTCGACGTCAACGCCGACAAGCTGGACACCGCCCGGCTCCTCGGCGCCACCCACGGCGTCGACTCGCGCGCCGGGGACGCCAAGGAACTGCTCGCCGCGATCGCCCCGTACGGCTTCGACTTCGCCATCGACGCCACCGGGCGCGAGGAGGTGCTGCGGACCGCGGTCGAATCCCTCGGCCCGCTGGGTCGGTGCGGCGTCGTCGGGGTCGGCCCCAGCGAACGGATGAGCTTCGACTGGCGCAGCATCCTCAACGGGCGCAGCGTCACCGGGATCATCGGCGGCGACAGCCTGCCCCAGGTGTTCCTGCCGAGGCTGCTGGACCTGCACACCGCCGGCCGGTTCCCGGTGGACCGGCTGCTCAGCTACTACCCGTTCGAGCAGATCAACGATGCGGTGACGGCGGTACGCTCCGGCACCGTCGGCAAGGCCGTCCTGACGCTCTGACCCGACCGCGTCCCACTGCGAAACGTTGTCTCGCCATGTGAGTGGGATTACCCTCGGCTCCAGACACCCAGTGGCGCGGCTGGGAAACACCGCGCGGCAGTCAGCACATGTGGAGCTCGCCCGCCATGACTGAATCTCGTATCGCGGGTCCGTCCGACCCGCAGTCCGCGGCACCGTTCGACCACCACTCCGCCGAGTGCAACGCCGACCCGGTCGGCTACTACCGGGCGTACCGGGAAAAGTGCCCGGTCGGCCGGACCGACGCGCACGGTGGCTTCGTCTACACCACCCGGTACGCCGACGTGGTCCGCGTCGCCCGCGACGACGACACCTTCTCCTCGGCCCGCGCCACCGCCGGTGGCGACGGCACCGCCATCGTCATCCCGCGCGGGCCGGGCCTGGAGCAGTACCCGATCGAGCTGGACCCGCCGGCCGCCGGCGACTACCGCGACCTGATCAACCCGCTGCTCACCCAGGACGCAGTCGCGAAACTCGCCCCGTTGATCGCCCGGCACACCACCCGGATCATCGACGACTTCGTCACCGAAGGCTCAGTCGACTTCGTCCGCGACCTGACCAACCCGCTGCCGGCCGCCGTCACCCTGGACTGGCTCGGCTTCCCCGAAGCGGAATGGCCCAAGCTGGCCAAGCCGATCCACGACATTTTCGCCGCCCTGCCCGGCAGCGAACGGGCCATCCGGGGCGGCCAGGGCCTGGCATACATGGACGAACGGATCCGGGAACTGATCCACGCCCGGCGCGCCGAGCCGGCCGACGACGCGGTCAGCTACCTGGTCGCCCAGCGCCGACCCGACGGCGAACTGTTCGGCGTCGACGAACTGGTCTCCGTCATCGGCCTGCTGATCGCCGGCGGGGTGGACACCACCACCTCGTTGACCGGCTCCACCCTGGTGCACCTGAGCCGCCACCCGGAGCAGCGGCAACGGCTGATCGATTCACCCGACCTGCTCGACGGCGCCACCGAGGAGTTCCTGCGGGTCTTCGCGCCGTCCCAGTCGATGGCCCGCACCGCACGCGCCGACGCCGAGGTCGGCGGCTGCCCGGTCAGCGCCGGCGAACGGATCCTGATCCCCTGGGTCGCCGCCAACCACGATCCGGCGGTCTTCCCCGAGCCGGAGCAGGTCCGGCTGGACCGCGACGCCACCCGGCACCTCAGTTTCGGCATCGGCAGCCACCGGTGCGCCGGCGCCCACCTGGCCCGGCTGATGTTCCGCGAAATGATCACCCAGGTGCTGACCCGGCTGCCGGACTACCAGGTCGTCGAGGACGGTCTCGTCGGCTACCCCACCAAGGGCAACCAGACCGGCTGGGACGCCATCCCGGCCGTGTTCACCGCCGGCCGCCGCGCCGCCGACGCGGCGGCCGGCGGCGCCCCGGCGCTCACCCGCCCCGGCGGCGACCGGGAACTGGTCGTCGCGGCGGTCACCCGGGCCGCCGACGAGGTGCTGGAGGTACGGCTGGCCGCCGCCGACGGCGCACCGCTGCCGGCCTGGGCACCCGGCGCCCACCTGGAGGTGCGGCTGCCGTCCGGCCGGGTCCGGCAGTACTCGCTCTGCGGCGATCCCGCCGACACCGGCGGCTACCGGATCGGCGTGCTGCGGGAGACCGCCGGGCGCGGCGGCTCCGTCGAGCTGCACGCCGTCGCCGCCGCCGGCACGACGCTGACAGTACGCGGCCCGCGTAACCACTTCCCGCTGGTCGACGCCGACCAGTACCTCTTCCTGGCCGGCGGGATCGGGATCACCCCGATCCTCGCCATGGTCCGCGAAGCTGTCCGACGCGGCACGCCGTACCGGGTCGTCTACGGCGGCCGCAGCCGGGTCTCGATGGCCTTCGCCGACGAACTGGCCGCCCTCGCCGGCGACCGGGCCGTGCTGCTGCCGCAGGACGAGGCCGGGCTGCCCGACCTCGCCGGGCTGATCGGTGGCGTCGGCGACGGCACCGCCGTCTACTGCTGCGGACCCGGCGCGATGATCAACGCGGTGGAGCAGGTGTGTGCCGACGCCGGACGCACCGGGCAGTTGCACGTGGAGCGCTTTGCCGCTGGCGACGACCTGGAGGTGGCGTTCGACCCGGCGGCCAACACCGAGTTCGACGTCCAGTTGGCCCGCACCGGGGTGACCCTGCGGGTGCCGAAGGACAAGCGAATGATCGAGGTACTGCGCGAGGCCGTGCCCGGGTTGACCTACGACTGTGAGAAGGGCTACTGCGGGGCGTGTGAGACCCGGGTACTGGCGGGTACGCCGGAACACCGCGACTCGCTGCTCACCGAGGGCGAACGGGCCGCCGGCCGCAGCATGATGATCTGCGTCGGCCGGTGCAGCTCCGACCGCCTGGTGCTCGACCTCTGACCCCTGGGAAATACCGGACTTACACGACGGAGAAGCCCGGCGGCAACGTGCCTCGGCCGGTCAGCGCTCGCAGCACCAGCGGTCCGTCACCCACGACGGCGGCGAGCCGGGCTGCCTGCGCGGCCGTCTCGGCGAGGGCCGGTGCCGCGAACTCGCCGACGACGCGGCCACCGCCGCCGCCAGCGCCTCGGCCGGGACGCCGAACCGGGCCGCCCAGTAGGCCTCCGGCGAGGCGACTCCGACCGTCGGCGCAGTGGCCGGCGCGGGCACCGGCCCGGTGGTGGGCAGTACGGCCTGCCCGGCCGTGGCCAGCACCTCGGGCACCTGACGTAGCGCCGCACTGACCGTGTGGCCGACGAGATCAGCAAGGGACCATTCACCGAGTCCTGGACCGGTCCAGCGGTCGGCCGGCACCCGATGGACCAGCTCGGCGTAGGTCGACGCAGCCGACTCGTACGTCTGGCGAAAATTCATACCCGCCAGTGTGCTGGTCAGCGGGAGTGGGAATGCGGGCGGCCCGCTGCGCTACGACTTTGGAGCGCGGCGGGCCGCCCACGTATCGGCGGGTGAGGTCAGCTGCCCCACTCAAAGTTCGGCTCAGCGGCCTCGGCGATCTTGAACCGGCCACCTGGCACCACGGCCGCCGCGCTGCGGTCGGTGACCACGTTCTTACCGAATCCGTCAACTAGCGGGCGGCCGACGTCGCGCTTGAGCCACAGCCGCAGCAGGTGCCGTCGACGCTCCGGCTCCGGGTAGTCGACGTAGCCGGTCCGCGAGTGCAGAGCGGCATAGTTCAGCAGCCACTGCACGTCGCCGGGCTGGAAGTCCATGTCCAGCGCGAGGCCCGGCTCCTGGGCGATCTCGTCGTAGAGGTGCAGCAGCTCGATCTGGGCCTCGGTGAGCCGGGGTACCTCCGGGTAGTCCTGCGCCGAGAAGATCATCGAGCTGCCGGCGTAGGTGCTGAAGACGCCGTCGACGTAGCTGCAGATCGGTGACAGGTAGGTCTTGGCCGGGGCGTCGTGGTCCTGCTTGTACCAGTCCCAGTGCCACGGCTCGAACAGCAGCGGGGCCAGGTCGGGCCGACGGCGCAGAATCTCGTTGTAGATGGTGGTGCCGCTGACCAGGCTGCTCGACCCGCCGTCCTTGGCGGCGCGCAGGCACATCAGCGCGACGACGTCGGAGCTGTCGGAGTGAAACGGCAGCCGGTCACGCACCCGAGACGGCAGCGCCGACGGGTCGTCGAGGGTCTTGTTGGAGGTGGCGATGACGTGGTCGAGCACGTCACCCATCTGGTTCTGCCCCATCGGTACGCCGAGGTGCAGCCCCATCAGGAAGAAGATCGCGCCGGCGAGGGTGTCGCCGTACTCCTCGGTGCGCAGCCCGCGCACCAGGATGAAGCCGCGGCCCGAGTCCATCTGCTGGGCGCATTCGGCGTTGAGGCCGGCGCAGACCGGCAGCGGGTAGTCGGCGGCGGTCACCGTACGCAGGTCGGGGTCGTCGGCGACGAACTTGCGCCCGACGGTCTCCAACTCGGTCCGCTCGGCGTCGCTGAGGTGGTAGATCCATTCGGTGGACTCGCTCAGCTCGTCGCCGCGCCAGGCGGACGGGCCGGAGATCGGGGCCAGGTCGATTGCGGTCGTCATGATGATGCGCTCCGAGGGTCGTCGGTTCTGATGGAAGAGTCGGCCGGTGTCCCGGGTACTACGCGTGGTGGCGTGCGCGGACCGGTTCGGTCAGGACAGGGGTGGCGTGCCCGCCGTGTCCACGGCGTGTGTCAGGTGCCGGGGTGCGACGGTCGGGCGTACTCGACAATCAGAACGGGGTCTGCGGGTCCCCGGCAGCGGTCCCGGGGCGCATGCCCTCACGCGGCGGGTGGACCCGCAGCGGCTCCTCGTAACCGCGCACCAGCAATCCAGCACCTTGCGGAACTCGGATCATGGCGGTCTCCTGCGGCTGTTTGGTCGTGGTCTCCAGCCTAGGCCAGCACCCATCAACCGTCAACAGAGACGCCATCTCGCAAGACGACAGCGCATGAGGATCCATCCAGACGCAGGCCGCGCAGGGAACCCACACCAAGCGGAGATCTTGACGGACCGCCTCTACCTTGACATCCACCCCAACAAAGGCTACCCTTAGCCGCGCACATCGATATTCATGCATATCTGAATATTCATGGCGACGATGCCGGTCAGCCGAGGCCGCGACCGGACAGCCACTCATGACGGGACGGTGGACGATCATGGCTCGTCCACCGGGGCGCTCCACTGGAGCCCGCCTCAGGATGCCTCGATGCATCCCGATCTCCTGTTTGCACACCCCAAGAGGAGGCAAGGATGAAAGCAGGTGAAATCCTGTCGGTCCGCCGGCGCAGCCGGCGGTGGGCAGTCTTCACAGTGGCAGCGATGGTGGTCACTGTCGGTCCGGCGCTGGGCGCTGAGTCCACCCTCGCGTCACGCGCTGTGGCAGCGGCGGACTCGGAACCCGCAGCGGCGGCAGTCCCACCCGCTTTTCCCGGGGCAGAGGGAGCGGGAGCCAACGCCAAAGGCGGCCGTGGCGGTGACGTCTACTACGTGACCACACTCGCTGACAGCGGCGCCGGGTCGCTACGGGCCGGCATCGACAGCGCGCCGGCCGGCGGTAGGACGATTCTGTTCAAGGTCTCTGGCACGATCGCACTGAACTCAAACCTCGGGATCAACAAGTCGAACATAACGATCGCCGGCCAGAGCGCGCCCGGCGATGGGATCGCGATCCGCAACTACACCATCGGCATCCGCAACGGCGCACATGATGTGGTGATCCGTCACATCCGGCTGCGCACCGGGGCGAACGACTCGCGCGACAGCATGTGGATCTCGTCTGGCCGCAACATCATCATCGACCACGTATCCGCGTCATGGGGATCGGACGAGGTGATTTCGGCAAGTCGCGATGTTCAAGATCTGACGGTACAAAACACGATCATCTCTGAGGCGCTGAACCGCGCCAACCACGGCTTCGGCAGCATCATCGCCTCCGCACACGACACCACGTACTCCTGGCACCACAACCTGTGGGCGAACAACGTCAGCCGCAACCCGCGTCCGGGTACCGACGCCCCAGACCCCGGTTTCCGGCTGGACCTGCGCAACAACGTTTTCTCCAACTGGGGCTACGCCGCCGGCTACAGCGGCAGCGACGACGGCCGGATCGAGCTGAACTACGTCAACAACTACCTCGTGGCCGGGCCGAACTCGACTGAGACATGTGCCATGGACAGCGGCGGCAGTCTCCAGAACTACCAATCAGGCAACATGATCGACCTGAACAGGAACGGCCGGGTCGACGGTAGCGACACCGGGTGGGGAATGTTCTGCGGCAGTTACACCAAACACGGCAACGAGTGGCCCGTCCCGCCGGTAACGACCGATTCCGCGGGCGCGGCATACGCGCGAGTGCTTGCTCAGGGCGGCGCAATGCCGTGGCGTCGCGACTCGGTCGACAGACGAATCATCGACTCCGTCCGCCAGCAAAACGGGAGAATCATCAACAACGTCTCTGATGTCGGCGGTTGGCCCACTCTCGTCTCGGAGCCGGCGCCCACCGACACCGACAGTGACGGCATGCCGGACTACTGGGAGCAGGCCCTCGGGCTCAACCCGAGCAACGCCGCGGACCGGAACAACACCGACGCGGCCGGCTACACGATGCTCGAGAACTACCTGAACTGGTTGGCTGAGGGCCACGCTGTGGTCGACCGGAACGGTTCCGTGGACGTGGACCTGCGCGCCCTCAACGGCGGATCGAACCTGAACTTCACCGCGGCCTCCGGTCGCAACGGCACGGTCACCCTGCTGGGTGACGGCCGCACCGCCCGCTTCACCCCGGCGACGAACTACAGCGGGCTGGCAAACTTCACCTACACCGCGACCGACCCGGCCACCGGGCTGAGCTTCGGCCCGGTTGGGGTGGGCGTCCTGGTACGAGGCAACGGCGGCCCGCCGCCCACCACCGCACCACCCACCACCGCACCACCCACCACCGCACCACCCACCACCGCACCACCCACGACAGGATGTCGGGTCACGTACACGGTCAACGCCTGGAACTCCGGGCTCACCACGGCCATCAGCGTGACCAACACCAGCACTACGACGGTCAACGGATGGACGCTGGCGTTCACGCTGCCCAGCGGGCAGACCATCACGAATGGCTGGAACGCCACCTACTCCCCGCTGAGCGGACCGGTCAAAGCCAGCAACGTCTCCTACAACGGCACGATCGCACCGAACTCCTCAGTCGACTTCGGCTTCCAGGCCACCCATACCGGAAACACCGGGCGACCGTCCTCGTTCACACTCAACGGCACCGCCTGCGCATTCGCCTGATCAACCGGCCGGCACCGGTGGCCCTCGGGCCAGCGGTGCCGGCCGAACCCCGGCCGGGTGAAGGCGCAACAGCCGGTCAGTCTGCGGCGGTGTGCCGGACCTCGCCGGCAACGATGGTGGCCAGCACGGTGCCAGCGGTCAGCACGTCGGCGTCCGGGGTGAGCGGATCGACGTCGAGCACGGTCAGATCCGCCGGTTCGCCGACCCGGAGCATCCCGCCGCCCCAGCCGGCCTGCGGGTTGCCGGCGACCTGCGCCGCGCCGGTGGTGAACAGCGCCAAGGCCTCGGCGGCGGAGAGGGCCTGGTCCGGACCGAGCGGCTCGTCACGGCCCCGGACCCGACGGGTACGGGCCTGCCAGATGCCGTGCAGCACCGACATCGGCGGCCCTGGGCCGTCCGAGCCGCCCCCGACCGTCACGCCCGCGTCCAACCATGAGCGAAGCGGGTTGGCGGCGGCCGCCGCCGGCTCGCCGAGCCGGTCGATCAGGTTGAGCCCGAACGCCCACTGCAGCGCCGGATGCGCCGACACCGACACGCCGAGCCGCCGGGCGGTCGCCATCGCCTCCGGCCCTGGACCGAGATAGGCGTGGATCAGATGAAAACCCAGGCCGGCGATTGGCGTACCGGCCGCGACCTCGGCGAAGACCGACAGCGTCAGGTCGATCGCGGCGTCGCCGACCGCGTGCACACCGACGCCGCGCCCATGGGCCGCAGCCGCCGCGCAGTGCGCCCGCACCGTCTCGGTACGCAGACTCTGGTTACCGTGGTAGCCGTTGGTGCCCGGCCAGGGTGCCGACAGCAGCGCGGTGCCGAGTGAGCCGCCGCCGTCGAGGAACAGCTTCGTCGGCCCGGCGCGCAGCAGACCCGGCGTGGCCCGGTCAAAGTCACAATCATCGAGGGTACGGCGAAGCTGCGCGTCGTTGACGTCGTCGCCGCCCAACGGCATCGCAACGGTACGCAACCGCAGCGCACCGGCCCGTCCGGCCACCGCGTAGGCGGCCAGCTCTGCGGCCGGCACCGCCGGGTCGACGGCCGTGGTGATCCCGTGGGCGAGCAGTTCCGCCTGCCCGGCGGTGATCCAGTCGATCCTCGTCCGCTGGTCCGGCTCCGGGACCACCGCCCGGACCAGGGCGACCGCCGGATGTTCGACGAGCAGCCCGGTCGGGGTGCCGTCGGGGTACCGGTCGATCCGCCCGCCGGGCGGGTCCGGGGTGTCGGCGGTGATCCCGGCCAGCCGCAGCGCAGTCAGGTTGGCGATGCCGTCGTGGCCCTTGCGATCCAGCAGCACCGGCCGACCGGGGGCGGCGGCCTCCAACTCGGCTGCGCTGGGTAGCCGACGTTCGGCCAGATCACCTGGGTCGAAGCCGGCGTCGGCCTCGATCCATCGGCGGGTGGGATGCCGGCGGGCGTACCCGCTGATCCGGTCGCAGACGGCGCGGACGCTGACCGCGTCGTCCAGCCCGACCCGGGCAGCGGCCCGGCCGGCCCAGATCAGATGGACGTGACTGTCGACGAAGCCGGGCAGCACCACCGCGCCGGGCGGGGCGAGCTCCGGCGTACCGGTGGGGACGGCGGCGCGGGCGGCGCGCAGGTCACCGACGGCCGCGATCCGCCCGGCACGCACGGCCACCGACTCGGCCCGCGGGCCGGCCGGATCCATCGTCCGCACGTCGCCGACAACGAGCAGGTCACCGCCGGTCACCGGGTCACCTGCCGGAAGGCGAGGGCCTCGTGCACGGTCCGGGCGGCCCGCGCCCCGGCGTGCACCGCGTCGTGCAGCCGCCCCGGGCGCAGCGCGTCGCCGCAGCGCAGCACTGGCCGGCCGGCGGCCACCTCGACGACAGCCTCGTACAGGTCGTGGTGGGGTTCGCGACCGACCGCCGCGACGATCAGCCCGGCCCGCAGTACCGTTCCGTCCACCTGCACCTCCTGGTCGTTGGTAACCCTGGCCCGGTGGCCGAGCATGGTCCGCACACCGACCGAGGCGAGCAGGTCGGCCCAGGTCGGTGGGTCGTCGGGGGGTTCGTCGTCGAGCACCCGGGTGGTGTCGCCGAGCAGCGTGACGTCGGCACCGCGCCGGGCCAGCGACGCCGCCGTGCTGGTGCCGGTCCGGCCGGCGCCGATCACCAGCACCGAACCGTCGGCGGGCAGCGGCACCAGGCCGCGCAACACGTCGAGCGCGGGCACCGCGCCGGGCAGCGGCCGCGCCACGCCGCCGGTGGCGACCAGCAGCCCGGCCCACTGTCTACCGAGGTCAGTCGGGTGCAACGGGGCGTCGATCACCTCGACGGTGCTCGCCGTAAGCCGGTCGGTCAACCAGCGCAGGTACGGGGTGAAGCTGTCGTGCACCCCGCTGTCCACCGCGTCCCGCAGGGCCCCGCCGAGCCGGCCGCCGGTGTAGAGCCGGACCCGGTGTCCGGACCCGGCGAGCCGGTGCGCGGCTTCCAGGCCGGCCGGACCGGCCCCGGCGACGAGCACTGGCGCGTCCGGTTGCACCGGGTCGGACGACTCTGGCGCGGGCGGCGCGGTGGCTGGCGGCAGGCTCAGCGATGGGTTGACGGTGCAGGCGACCGGCCGACCGACCAGGGCGGCACGGGCGTGGCAGCCGTCGTTGCCGCGTACGCAGGGGCGGATCCGTCCGGCGGCACCGGCCAGCGCCTTGGCCGCCCAGTCCGGGTCGGCGAGGAAAGCCCGGCCGAGCGCGACCAGGTCGGCGGTGCCGTCGCGGAGCAGCGTGGCGGCTTGTGCCGGTTCGGTGATCCCACCACAGGCGATGGTGGGCAGCCCGGCGGCCCGCAGGGTCCGGGCCGAGCGCCAGGCGGCTCCGAGGGGTACGGCGGCCGGCGGCACCTGGCGTACCCGCGTGGCGTGGTTGCCCGACGACACGTGCACCGCGTCGACCTGGCCGGTGACGGCCAGGGCGGCGACCAACTCGGCGGTCTCGGCCAGATCCTGCCCGCCGGGTTCGTGGTCGCGGTCAGACAGCCGTACGGTGAGCGCCACCTCGGCCGGCAGCGCGGCCCGGCAGCGGGCGACCACCTCCAGCAGGATGCGACGTCGCCGGGCCGGACCGCCGCCGTAGTCGTCGTCGCGCCGGTTGGTGTGCGGGGAGAGGAATCCGGCGAGCAGGTAGCCGTTGGCCGCCTGGATCTCCACCACCTGGAAGCCGGCCTGGGCAGCACGGGCGGCGGCGTGGCCGAATCCGTCGACGACGGCGGCGATCTCGTCGACGGTGATCGCGCGGGGGCGCAGGCCGAGCCGGTGTTCGATGGCGGGCCAGGGCACCGCCGACGCGGCAAGTGCCTCCCCCGGCAGGGTGCGCTGCCGTCCGGCGTGGGCGATTTGCAGCCCGGCGACGCGACCGCCGGCCCGGATCCGCTCGGCGACCGGGGCCAACGCGGCGGCGTGGTCATCACTTGCGATGCTGAGATGGCCGGGGAAGCCAAGGGCGGTCCCGTCGTCGATCGCGGTGAACTCGACGATGGTCAACGCGCTCCCCCGGCCGACCCGCGCATAGTGGTCCCGGTGCCACGGCTGGGCGTACCCGCCGGCGTCGGCCGCACCGGTCGAGGTGGGTGCCTTGACGATCCGGGACCGCAGCGTGACCGGCCCGAGCCGGTACGGGTCGGCGAGCAGAGTGGCCGCTTCGGCGGAGTCCATCAGTGGCCCCGCAGCACCCGGGCGGCGCCGTCTGCGCGGGGGTCGCTGGCCGCGTCGAGGCCGGCGGGGGTGAGCCGGGCCAGTTGGACGTGCCCGGCGTCGTCGTGGCGCTGTGGCAACTGCACCACCCGCAGGTTGAGATCGGCGGCGGCGGCCCGCAGCGCGTCGGTGGCCGGCGTGTCGGGTTCGAGCAGCAGGCTGGGCCGGTCCTGGCCGACGTCGCGGGCACCGATCACCCAGCGGGGGCGGGCCAGCAGGCCGGCCGGGTCGGCGGTGGTCAGCGCGTCGGCGGCGACCTGGGCCAGGATCCACGGCTGGGCCCGGCCGCCCTGGCAGCCGAGCGCGACGACCCGGTCCGGCCCGGTGGCGATCGCCGGGCAGAGAGTGTGCGGTGGCCGGGCACCGGGGCGCAGCCGGCCGGGGTGGGCCGGGTCGAGGCTGAACACCGACCCCCGGTTGTGCAGCACCAGGCCGGTGCCGGGTTCGCAGATGCCGGCGCCGAAGGTCTGGAAGACGCTCTGGATCAGGGTGACGGTGGTGCCGTCGTTGCCGACGGCGGTGACCGCGACGGTGTCGCCGGCCGGTTTCGGGCCGGGCGGCGGCACCGGTCCGGTCGGCGGGTCGGTGCGCAGCAGCAGCCCGTCGAGGTCGACCGGGCCGACTCGGGGATCCCCGAGCAGGGTGTCGCGGCGCTGCTCGGCGGTCCGCGCGGTGGTCAGCGCGGCGGCGTCAGCGGGCCGGGCGCTGGTGGCACCGCCGGCCGCCGGGCCGCCGTCGGCGGTGCGGCCGGCGGCGGCGAGCATGGCCAGCAGGGTGGCGCCCTGGCTGGGCGGCGGCGCGACCGACCAGGTCACCTGGGAACCGGCGGCGGAGTACCGCAGTGGATCAGTCAGCTCGGCGGCGTGCCCGGCGAGGTCGGCGGTGGTCAGCGGGCTGCCGAGTGCGGCCAGCCCGGCGGTCAGCGTATCGGCGAGTTCGCCCTGGTAGTAGTCGCGCCAGTCGGCGCCGATGGTGCCGAGGGTGCGGGCCAGCGCCGGCTGGCGCAGCACCGCCCCGGCCGGCAGCGGCGTACCGTCGCCGTCGAGCAGCAGTGCGGCCAGGCCGGGATCGGCGCGGACCACATCGAGCCTGCGCAGGATCGCCGCAGCCAGGCCGAGGCTGACCGGGACGCCGCCGGCGGCCAACTCGACGGCGGGTGCCAGCACCCGGGCCAGCGGCAGCCGGCCGCCGAGATCGGCGAGCGCGGCCCAGCCGGCGACGACACCGGGCACGGTGACGGTCAGCGGACCGCCGGCAGGCATCCGGTCCCCGGCTGCGCGCAGCGCCGCGACGTCGACGCCGGCGGCAGCCGCGCCGACCGACAGCACCGCCCGGACTCGGTCGTCGGGGGTGCGGACCAGAGCGATCAGGTCACCGCCGGCCGAGCACTGGTGCGGGTAGGCGACGGTGAGCGCCGCGGCGGCGGCGAGGGCGGCGTCGACGACGCCGCCGCCGGCCGCCACCACGTCGGCGGCGGCGTCCAGCGCGGACGGATGTGGTGCGGCGAGCGCGATCTCGATCGACATGTAGGTCAGTCTCGCTGGATCAGGATGGTACGGGCGAACGCCCCGTCGGCGCCGACCAGTTTCGTCGGCAGGCAGACCAGTTCGTACTCCCCTGGCGGCACGGCGTCCAGATCGGCGTTCTCCAGGATGATCACGCCGGAGCCGAGCAGCGCGTGGTGGGCGTCCCAGGTGTCGGTGCGCCGGTGGCTCTCGATGGTCAGGTAGTCGATGCCGATCAGCGCGACCTGCTGGTCGATCAGCCAGCGGGCGGCCTCCGGGGAGAGCCCGACCCAGGATTCGGCGCGTTCGGTCTCGCGCAACGGGCCGGCCGAGTTGCTGGTCTTGAGCAGCACCCGGGTGGTACCGGCAACTCCGGCGGCGACCAGGTCGGCGACGGACACGTCCCCGTCGACGGCGGTCAGGTCGGCGACCACGGCCGGGCCGACCAGGGTCTCCAGCGCCACCTCGTCGATCGGGGTGGCACCGTCGACGAAGTGCGCCGGTGCGTCGACGTGGGTTCCGGTGTGCGCGCCGAGTCGCCATCGGGTGACGTTGGAGGCGTCGCCGTTGGCCAGCGACTCGACGATCTCCACCTCAGGTTTGCGGCCCCAGTGCAGCATCTTCGGGTGGATCGGCAGGGTGATGTCGTAGATTTTCACGCGGAGTGCTCCTTCGCGGCGCTGGTCGGCCGATGAACGGACAGTCAGGGCCGGTGAGTGGGGTCGGGCCAGGGTTCGCGCACGGCGGCGGCGACAGCCCGCGCGGTGGTCGCCACGCAGCGGTCGAACTCGGCCCGGCCGTGCTCGGCGGTGGCGTCGGCGACGTCGCGGCCCCACACACCGGTGTCACTGACCTGGTCCATCCGGTAGTCCCAGAACGAGTCGACGTCGCGGTGCGAGGTGGCCTTGTCCATCCGGACCAGGTCCGGATACAGGTGCAGCATCACCGAGGTCTCGAAGTAGTTGGCGTGCATCAGCCCGCGCCCGTGGTAGACGTGGCCGTCGACCTCCGGTCCGGGGTACATGGTCACGTAGGCCAACGCCCGTACCCGTGAGTCGCGGTGGCGTACCCGTAGCTTCTCGGCGGATACGTCGAGCGAGCCGTTGTTCCAGATGTGCCCGTTGAGCAGGATGAACTGCCGGACGCCGCTGGCGTGCAGTGAGTCGATGACGTCCTCGACGACGGCGATCAGGGTCTCCGGGCGCAGCGCGATGGTGCCGGCGAAGTCGCCGTGTGAGGCGGAGACGCCGTACCCGATAGGGGGCACCACCGGCACGCCGGTGAGCGCGGAGACGTCGCGGGCGACCGCGTCGCAGATCAGCGTGTCGACGGCGAGCGGCAGGTGCGGGCCGTGCTGTTCGGTGGCGCCGACCGGGATGATCACCGAGTCGACGGTGGTCGCCGTCTGGCCGGCCTCGGGCCAGGTCAGGTCGGCCCAGGCGACCGGCGTGCCGGGGCCGCCGAGCTCGGCGGCGAGCGCCGCCCGGTCAAGGTCGGTGCGGGACGGTTCAGACACGGTGTTCCTCTCTCGGTACATGGACGGAGTCGGGCGCGGTGCGATACGTGGACGGGTCACCAGGCCCGGCGAGTCTTCTCCGGCAGCAGGTCGATGGCCTCCATCGCGGTGACGGCGCCGTCGACGGTGGTGATCCAGACCCGGGCCTGCGGGCTGTAGTCGCTGATCAGCTCGCGGCACACCCCACACGGGGCGATGACCCGAAACCGGCCGGCCGGCTTGATCTGCACCGAGACCACGCTGTCGACGGTGAGCGGCGTCCCGGCGGGCAACGCGGCGCGGGCCGCGCCGAGGGCGACACCTTCAGCACAGATCGAGCTGCGCCGGCAGGACCCTTCCAGGTGTACGCCGGTGTGGATGGTGCCGTCCGGGGCGCGCAGCGCGGTGGCGACCTCGTGCCGGCCGGCGACCCAGACCTTCGACAGCAGCCGCTGGGCGACGTCGAGCAACTCGACCTCGCCCGGGGTCATCCCGGCCGGTGCCGGCACCGGAGCGACATCCTCGGTGATCATGCGGTGATCCCGAGCAGCCTGGCCATGTTGCCGCCCTCGACGAGTGCCCGGTCCGCGGCGTCCGGGATCGCCTTGGCAATCTTCATCCGTTCCAGGTCGAAGTCGGAGCCGGGCCACTCGCTGCCCAGCAGGATCTGCTCCGGGCCGAGCCGAGCGTACGCCCGCTTGACGTCGCTGATCAGCGTGGCTGAGGTCTCCAGGTAGACGTGCGGGTTCCGTTCGGCGACGATGATCGCCTCGGGAACGTTCCAGACCGCTCCCATGTGGGCGATGATCGTCGGCACCTGCGGGTGCCCCTTGGCGATCTCCTCAATCGCGAGCGGCGCGCAGAACGCGTCATCGAGGGCGTTGATCAGCACCATCAGGCCGTGTTCGGCGCAGGCGGCGAAGACCGGGTCGAGCAGTCCGTGGTCGGCGACGTGGTAGCCGTGCAGGCTGGGGTGCAGTTTGAGCCCTTTGAGGCCGGCGTCGGCGATCCGGGCGATCTCGTCGAGCGCGTCGTCGTCGGCCGGGCGGACCTGCCCGAAGCCGAACAGCCGGTCCGGGTGGGCCTTGGTCAGGCCGATAATGAAGTCGTTCTCGATCCGCTGGGCCAGGGAGCAGACCATTGCCATGTCGACCCCGGCGGCGTCCATCCGGTCCAGGATTCGTCGCGGGTCGAACGGCGTGTACGGTGGCGGCGCCTGCCCCGGCCGGGCACCGGTCAGGTAGTCGGACCTGCCCCGGACGTCCTGGGTGGTGTTGTATGCGTCGATGATCACTGTGCTGTGCCTCCGGTGGTGACGGTCGACGGTGCCGGAATGTCAGCCGGCACCAAGGGCAAATGGCAGCGGACCGTACGGCCCGGGTGGATCGGTCGCAGCGCCGGCGCTTCGATGCGGCAGCGGTCGACGGCGTACCGGCAGCGCGTGTGGAACAGGCAGCCGGCCGGTGGGTGAGCGGGATCAGGCAGCTCGCCGGCGAGCACAATCCGTTCCCGGTCGGACTTCCGGTCGAGGGTGGGCACGGCCGACAGCAGTGCCTCGCTGTACGGATGTGCCGGCCTGCCGAAGAAGGTGTCCCGGTCGGCGACCTCGATGATCTGGCCGAGGTACATGACGGCGATCCGGTCGGCGATGTGCCGCACCACGCCAAGGTCGTGCGAGATGAACAGCATGGTCAGCCCGCGCTCCCGGGTCAGGTCGGCGAGCAGGTTCACCACCTGGGCCTGGATGGAGACGTCGAGTGCGGACACCGGCTCGTCGGCGACGATGAACCGGGGTGACGGGGCGAGCGCCCGGGCGATGCCGATGCGCTGCCGCTGGCCGCCGGAGAACTCGTGCGGCCGGCGTCGGCCGGCGTCGCGACCCAGCCCGACGAGGTCGAGCAGTTCGTCGACGGCCCGGCTGGCGTCGGCCCGGCTGGCCCCCCGGCCGCGCAGCAGCGGCTCGGCGACGCTGTCGGCGATCCGCCGCCGCGGGTTGAGCGAGCTGAACGGATCCTGGAAGACCATCTGCAGATCCGCGCGGATCTGCCGGAACACGGCTCCGCGCAGGCCGGTGATCTCCCGGCCGAGCAGTCGGATGCTGCCGGCGGTGGGTTCGGTGATCCGCAGGACGGCCCGGCCGAGGGTGGACTTGCCGCAACCGGACTCGCCGACCAGGCCGAGGGTCTCACCCTCGCGGATCTCCAGGTCGACGTCGCGCACGGCGCGGACCGGATCACCGCCGCGCCCCGGGTACTCCACCCGCAGGCCGGTCAGCTGGATCAGTGGCACGCTGGTCACGGTCGACCTCCGACCGCTGTCGGGGTGCGGGCGGTGTGCCGGGCCGACGCGTCGAGCAGGCACGCGTCGACATGGCCCGGTTCGCCGTACCGGTTGACAAGCTCGGGCGGCGACGTGTCGCAGTCGGCGTGGGCGAACGCGCAGCGTGGGGCGAAGCCGCAGCTGGGTGGTCGGTCGACGCCGGTAAGCGGGCTGCCGGGGATGGCCGGCAGCAGGTCGGCGACCGGCCCGTCGACCCGGGGCACCGAGTCGAGCAGCCCCATCGTGTACGGGTGCTGCGGTGAGTACAGCACCTGGTCGCGGGTGCCCTGCTCGACGATGCGGCCGCCGTACATGACGGCGACCCGGTCGGCGACCTCGGCGACCACTCCGAGGTCGTGGGTGATCAGGACGATCGAGGTGCCGTGCTCGGCCTGCAGCCGTTTGAGGGTGGCCAGCACCTGGGCCTGGATGGTGACGTCGAGGGCGGTGGTCGGCTCGTCGGCGATCAGCACGGTCGGGTCGTTCGCCAGCCCGATCGCGATCATGACGCGTTGCCGCATGCCGCCGGAGAGCTGGTGCGGGTAGGCGCGCGCGTTACGGGCCGGGTTGGCGATGCCGACGTCGGCGAGCAGCTCCTCGGCCCGCTGCCAGGCCCGCGCCCGGCTGATCCGTTGATGGGTACGGATCATCTCGGCGACCTGGGCCCCGGCTCGCTGCAACGGGTTGAGCGCGGCGAGGGCGTCCTGGAAGACCACCGAGATGTCCCGGCCCCGGACCCGGCGCAGGTCGGCCTCGCTGGCGGTGGTCAGGTCCCGCCCGTCGAACTCCACCCGGCCGGTGATGTGCGTGCCGGGTGCCCGGTTGAGCCCGACCAGGCTCATCGCCAGGGCGGACTTGCCGGAGCCGGACTCGCCGACCAGAGCGAGAATCTCACCGGCGTGCAGGTCGAGGTCGACGCCGGCGACGGCCGGCAGCCGACCGGCCGGTACGTCGAACTCGACCCGCAGTCCGCGCACGGACAGTACCGGCGCCGCCGGGCCGGTCGGGGCCGGGCCGGTCGGGGCCGGGCCGGTCGGGGCCGGGCCGGTCGGGGCCGGGCCGGTCGGGG
>NZ_JBHMIO010000024.1:0-90386 GCF_048060275.1 Micromonospora sp. LOL_015 | reverse complement strand
AGCCCAAACCGGCGGACGAACCCCGCCTCGCCGCTTGACACAACCCATAGGGACACCCCCCGGTGGACCACCCTGAGCCCACGCCGGTGATCGCCCTGAACCAACCTCTATTGTTTGCCCAGGCCGGATACGGTGGTGCGGGGCCGGCCTACGCTGTCGCCATGGGAGAACGTGGCAGTACAGCGGGCCCGGTCGACGAGTCCTGTGTACTCATCAAGGGCCCCTGGGAGCACCGGTACGTCGGTGCCAACGGCAGCCGGTTCCATGTGGTCGAGGCCGGCACCGGCCCGCTGGTCCTTTTCCTGCACGGATTTCCCGAGTTCTGGTGGGCCTGGCACGAGATGCTGCCGGCGGTGGCCGACGCCGGTTACCGTGCCGTCGCGGTCGACATGCGCGGTTTCGGCGCGAGCGACAAGCCGCCGCGCGGGTACGACGGATACACGCTGGCCGCCGACGTCACCGGCATGATCAGGGCGCTCGGCGAGCGCTCGGCGACCATCGTCGGCGCCGGTTTCGGCGGCATGATCGGGTGGACCGCCGCCGCGTTCCACCCGAGGATGGTGCGCCGGCTGATTGTCATCGGGGCCGCCCACCCGCTGCGGCTACGCTCGGCGATCTTCACCGACCCGCGTGGGCAGGCCGCCGCCTCCACCCCGTCGCTGCGCTTCCAGCTACCCCGCTACGAACACGTGCTGACCCGCGACGACGCGGCGATGGTCGGTGGGTTCCTCCGCCAGTGGGGTGGGTCGGCGTGGACGGGCGGAGCCCGGTTCACCGAGTACGAACAGCTGTGCCGGACCGCGATGCGGATTCCTCAGGCGTCGTTCTGCGCGCTGGAGGGATACCGCTGGGCGTTCCGGTCGCTGCTGCGGCTGCACGGCTACCGCTTCGTCAAGCTGTTGCAGGAGCCGCTGGTGACACCGACGTTGCAGCTGCACGGAGCGTTGGACCCGGCGGTGCTGCCCCGGACGGCGCAAGGCTCCGGGCGGTACGTGATCGCCCCGTACGAGTGGCGGCTACTGGACGAGGTGGGTCACTTCCCGCACGTCGAGTCGCCGGAGGTGGTGCTCGGCGAGGTACTGCGCTGGGCCAAGAGCTGATCCGCGACCCGGGTCAGACCCGGTGCTCGCGCAGCTCGGTCACCTCGTTGGCCGCCGCCCAGCCCTGGTAGACGCCGAAGTCGAACTCCTCCAGCCCGAGCGACTGCGCGACCGGTGCCCGACCGCCGGTGTACTCGACCCGCAGCCAGCCGTCGTGCTTGGCGAGCACGACGAACGGCTGGCCGTGCCAGGTGCAGGTGGTACGGACGTACGCCAAGTCGTCGACCTCGGACATCGGCACCACCCGGACGTACCGGCCGGAGCGGATCGCGGAGAAGCCGTCGCCCTCCGCCGGCTGGTAGATCCGCACCTCGTCACCGGCCGGGCTGGCGTCGTACTCCTGCCCCTGCCAGCGGGCGACGTAGCCGTCGCGCATCATTCCTCCTTGACCCGCTGCCAGGCGGTCTCGTCGGCGTCCAGCCGGGCGACGAGCGTCCCGGTGCCGTCCGCGCCGAGCCGCCACAGCTGCGAGCCGTGCGGCAGCCGGATCCCGTCGACCTTGAATTCGGCCACGACGTCGCTGCTCTCCCCGGGGGCGAAGCCGTTGCCACGGAACGGCGGGCGCTCGATCACCCAGCCTTCCATCGCCCGCATGGCGTTCTCGTTCTGACCGCCGTAGGGAATCCGGTAGAGGCTCGGCCGGTAGGCCGGCCACCGCAACACGAAGATCTCGTCGGCATCCGGGGCGAAGGGTGACCCGGCGTAGCCGAGCCCGAGTGCCGCGTACAGCTTGGCTGGGGTGTCCAGGTGGGCGACCTCGGCGGCGCGGTGCACGAACCCCGACACCCGGTCGTAGCCACGGTCCAGGTAGTAGCCGACCTGGCTGGCGGCGACGGTCTTCTGCATCGTGGTCGGCTGCCCCGGGACGTCCGGCCCGCTGGACACGGCCGGCTTCGGCGCGGCCGACGCGCCGGGTCGGGGTTCAGCCGGCTGTTCGACGTCGACTTCCTCGACTCCCAGCCCGACTTCGGCCGCCCAGCTGGCCAGGCCGACGATCTCCGTACCGGGCAGCTTCGCGCCGACCGGGGTGCCGGGGTTGATGACGAACGACCACTGCGGGTCCGGCCAGCGGCGGATCAGCTGGACGAACTTCACTTCGACGGTCTCGACCGGGGTGTCGAAGTGCTCGGCGATCCGCTCCGGCGAGGTGAACACCACGACGAACGTGCCGTCGGCGGCGGTCTCAGTCCGCCAGGTGAAGCCCTCGTCGCCGGGTCTGGACCCGGCCACGGACGATTCGGAGACGGGCAGCAGCACCTTGGCGAGCAGGAGGGTGGACAGGAACGAGTTGCTGCCACCGCCGCCCGCCGCCGCGACCAGGTCCCGCTCCACGTCGTTGGCCGGCTCGAAGGCCGGACCGGACGGTGGCTCCTCGACCACCGGACCGGACGGTGGCTCGACGTCTGGCTCGAGCACCGGACCGGACGGTGGCTCGACGTCTGGCTCGAGCGCCGGACCGGACGGCGCCTCGGGGACCGGCCCGACGACCGTGCCGCCGGCCGCACCGCGCTGTTCCGCCGCTGGTGCCGGGTCTTCAGTGGGCGGCACCGGACTGACGGTCGGCGGCGCCGGGTCGGCGGCCGCGTTGTCGGGGTGCGGCCACTGACCTTCCGGAGCCGGAGCGGCCGGTGCCGGCGGTGGGCTGGCAGCGGCGGAAGCTTCGGCGGCGTACCGGGTGGGATGCCGGCCGTGGTCCGGCAGTAGATCGGGCCCGCCGTCAACGGGCCCACCGTCGACCGGCCAGGCACCGCCGGGATGGCCGGCCGGTCCGGGGACGGTGGCGGTGGCGGTGGCGCGGGCTCGGGCGGCGGCATCGGCGCGGCCCTCGGAGTGGCCGCCACGGTTCGGCAGTCGCGCGTCTCCGCGGGCCAGCTGAGCGACGAACCAGGCCGGCAGCCAGCCTTCGATCGGCAGACCCGGGTTGACCGCCAGCCACCACTCCAGGTTCGGCCAGGTGGCGGCCAGCTCGGCGAACGTCACCCGACGGGCGGAACTGCCGCTGTCACCTAGGCAGGCGTGCAGGGTGACCGGCGACGTGAACGCAAGGACGTGGGTCCGCCCGTTCGTCGTCCAGGTGCCCCAGCCCATCGGGGCCTGACCGGCCAGGGCCTGAGCCGAAACCGGGAGCAGCAGCTCGGTGCCGGCAAGCAGTTGGAAGTAGAGCTCCTGGTCCTGACGGAGCAGGGCGTCACGCATCGCGGCCTCGATCTCGGTGGCCGGTTGCCAATCGGTCACGGCCGACCCCCCTTTCCACCGGACAGGCCACACGCGTCCGGTACAACCTACAAGGTGGTGCCACGATCACAACGGCCGGCGGACGCCTTGCAGATCAACTGATGCGAGAAAACACTTCGCGTAGTCGAAGGAACACCGTTCGACTCATCGGAACAGGTCCGCGTTGCGCCGTTCGGTGCTCAGATAGTCGGCGGCCGACTCGTCGACCGCGACCTTGATCTCCCGCAGCAGGGCCTGGAGATTCTGCGCCGCGCCGCGCCACCGGGCCTGCCGTTGCTCGTACGCCTGACGGGCCGCACCCTCCCAGGTCGCTACCAGTGGCGCAGCCTCCCGTTCCACCTGGTGCAACTGCGACCCGAGAGTACGCAGCGCCTGCCCGATGTCGGCGCTGGCCTGTTGCAGTGCGCGGAAATCCACCACCAGCTCGCCATCGGCCACCTGGTTACCTCCTCCGCGTCGTGCCATCGTGCCGCCCGCCAGGCAGCGCCCCGGAGCAGCCGGCCGGCAAGCTGCCAGTGCGTCTCAGAGCGGCAGCTCGATCCGTCGCCCCGCCCGGGTCACCCGGTCCGCCGCCGCAGCGTCAGTTGCCTGGTACTGCGTCCCGGCGGTACGAATCGCTCCGGCCGTCTCGCGCAACGCCCGGTGCAACACCGCCTGCTCCCTGGCCCACCCGGCTGTGACCTGTTCGAAGGATCGACCACCGGCACCACGCCAGGCGTGCTGAAGCACCTCCAAACGCTGCAGCAGACCGCGCAGCATCGCGTCGAGCTCCTCGTCGACCTGGTCGAAACGGCTGGCCGCCCGCTGCATGATCGCCAACTCGGCTTGCGTCTGCGACACGCTGTGCCCCTCTCGGTCCCGGTCAAGCCGGGTGCCCACCACCCCGGCGCCTACCGGCCGACGCCTCCCGCGCCGGACCGTGGCCAGTCACCCCCGCCGCGACGGCGGTGAACGTCACCTCGCCGACCGTAGTAGGGTCGACCCGCCGCCGCAGCCCCACCTCGTCCGCTGTGGATAACGGCTCGGTTGCGGTGGCACCGGCGACGAATCAGCCAGCGAGCGGTCAAACCGGGGAGACAGTCAGCAGGGTCGACCAACCGTCGCGCCGTGTACCGGTAGGACTGCAACTGGTGGGACTGCAACTGGTGCTGCCGGGACGTCGACGGCGCAGCTGCGAGACCGATGGGGCGCAACCGGCGGTCGGCATGGCAAGATTCCCGGATGGGTTTCCTCAAAAGCCTCCTCATCCGCCTGGGTAGTACGGCGTTGGCGTTCTGGCTGGCCACCCTGATCATTCCGGGCATCGCGTTGCAGACCGACGCGATCGGCGAGGCGGTCGTCACGCTGCTGCTCGTGTCGGTCATCTTCGGCGTGGTGAACGCGGTGCTGCAGCCGATCGTCAAGACCGTCGGGTGTGGCCTGTACCTGCTGACCCTCGGGCTGATCGCGGTGGTCGTCAACGGACTGCTGTTCCTGTTGACCGGATTTATCGCCGGACAGCTCGACCTGCCGTTCGAGGTGGATGGTTTCTGGCCGGCCGCCGTGCTCGGGGCGCTGCTGGTCGGCGTGGTCACCTGGCTGCTGGGTCTGATCCTGGACCGGGACTGACCGGCCAACCAGGCTGAACCGGGACTGACCGGCCGACCAGGCCGGGCCGGAACCGACCGGCGACCGACCAGGTCAGCCGACCTGGTATGCCAGGACCGCCGCGCCGTCGGAACGGACCAGTTCGACCCGTTCCAACTGGTCGTGCTCGAACCGGGTCGCCCCGGTGAAGACAATTTCGGCTCCGGGACTGACCGCCCACGAGCCGACCTGCTGCTTGGCCCCGTTCCGGTCGTAGGCGACCAACTCGAAATCCATCGGTCGGCCGTCCGGGTTGGTCGGCTCCCACCAGCAGCGCATGGTGACCTCGGTGCCGTTGGCCGCCGCCTGCAGACCCACCTCGGCGTGAATTGGCAACTGCGAGGCCACCGGCTGCATCGCGACGAGCTGGGAGCCGGGCGTGGGCTCCGGCGTACCGCCGGTCCCCACCCAGCCGACCCCGAAGCCGACCACGATCGCGAGACCGGCGGCGGCCAGCGCCGCCCCAGCGGTCTGCCAGCGGCGCATCCGCCGGCCCCGGCGCCGGGCCCGGCCCGCAGCGTCGGCCAGGGTGGCCAACCGGGGCTCGGTCGACGGCGGGTCGCTGATCTGCTCGAAGCCGGCCGGATCCAGCCGGCCGAGGAGACCGGGCAGCACCGCGATGTCGGCGACGGCCTGCCGGCAGTTGGGGCAGCCGGCGAGATGGTGCTCGTACGCCGCTCGCTCGGTGGGTGACAGGGCACCCAGGACGTACGCGCCGTCGTCGTGCGCGTAGTCACATTTCACTACTGGGTCACCCCCATCTCCTCCAGCACCAGCCGCAGCGAGCGCAATGCGTAGTGTGTCCGTGACTTCACGGTACCCGGCGGAACACCGAGCCTGGCCGCCGCTTCGGAGACCGAACGCCCCCGGTAAAAGCACTCGATCAGCACTTCCCGGTGTGGCTGGGAGAGCCGGCCGAGGGCTTCGGCCACGGTCCACGCCTCCACGGCGCGGTCCGCCTCGTCCACCGCTGGAGGTGGTTCCGGCAGTTCGTCGGTGACCACCTCGCCGACCCGGACACTGCGTCGGCGCCAGGCGTCGATCGCGAGATTCCGGGCCGTGGTGAACAGCCAGGCGCGTACGGATCCCCGCTCCGGGTCCAGCGACTCGGGATGTCGCCAGGCCCGCAGCAGCGTCTCCTGGACCAGGTCCTCGGCTCGCTGCCGGTCGCCACCGGCCAGCCGCAGCGCATGGGCGAAGAGCGCGTCACCATGCTCTTCGTGCAACGCGCGCATCAATCGTGAATCCTGGTCGGTCAAGAGGCGCCCTTCCCTTCCGCCTCATGACACGTAGCTGCCGGCCGGGCGGTTCAAGGTCCTGGAGAAACTGTTCAGCTGCCCGGATACTCCGGGCCGGTCATCGCCTCGGCGACCGCCCGGGCGGCGGTGAGCAGCTTCGCGCGGACCACCCGGGCCGAAGTCATCATCTCGGCCGCCGGCAACGCGCAGGCGATCGCCACCCGCCGCTCGACGTCCTTGTCCGCGTTGACCATTACCGCGGCGCAGGCGAGTCCCTGCCGGTACTGGCCGATCTCCAGGTGCATGCCGCGCCGGTCGCCTACCGCGAGATCGGCTTCGAAGCCCTCGATGGTGGTGATCGTGGCCGAGGTGAACGGCCGCATGCCGAACTCTTTGAGGTAGCGGAACCGCTGGTCGGGGGTGAGGGTGGCGAGCAGCGCCTTGCCCAGTGCGGTGGCGTGTGCCCCCTCGTCGAACCCGGGCACCAGGTCCTCCAGGTACGGCGAGCGCAGCCCGTCGGCCGACGCGGTCACCGCCACCTGGGACCCGACGAAGCGGCCGAGGTAGTGGCTGTAGCCGGTCTCCGCCGCTGCGCGGCGCAGCGCCTCACCGACCGCTGGCGGGCCGCGGAACGCGGCGACCAGCTCGCGGTAGCGGTCCGCCACCTCGAGGCCGACGATGTAGGTGCCGTCCTCGCGACGGATCACGTAGCCCTCGTACGCCAGGGTGCGCACCAGGTGGTACGTGGTCGCCACGGTCAGCTCGCAGCGCCGGGCAATCTGTTTGACGGTCAGTCCGCGCGGGGCACGTCCGACCGCTTCGAGCACACGCAGTGCCCGTGAAACGCTCCGGATGAGGTCCGAAGGTTCCGCCAAGGGGTCGCGCACAACCACCTCCGCCGCCGGGGACTTACACCATATGAAGAGACAGCCGCCTGTGGAACGCCCTTTCGAATCAGGGGCACCAGGTGGCGACTATCGGTGTGGCGCCCGACACGTACGGTTCATGCTATTGGCTAACGCGACATCATCGCAAATGGCGGTGCCGCTCGTCGCCCCCGTACCGTCGCCGGCCGGCGGAGATCCGCCCGGGCAACCGGACCGGACCAGGACCGGACCCCGGCCACCCGGCTAGTTCGTCCGGTCGGCGATGAAGTCGCACAGCGACTGCATCGCCTGCCGCGCCGGGCCGGGTGGCAGCGGCGCGAGCCGGGACCGGGCCTCCTCAGCGTAGCCGCGTACCGTCTCCCGGGCCCGCTTCAGCGCCGGTGACTCGCGCAGCAGGCCCAGCGCCTCGGCGTGCAGGTCGTCGTCGGTGACCGGACCGGCGGCCAGGATCTCCCGCAACCGTCGGGAGGCGGCGTCACCGTCGTCCGAGCCGAGCGCGTAGAGCACCGGAAGCGTATGCACCCCTTCGCGCAGGTCGGTGCCGGGTGTCTTGCCCGACTGGGCGGAGTCCGACGCGATGTCGAGCAGATCGTCGGATAGCTGGAACGCCACCCCGATGGTCTCGCCGTACCCGGCCAGGGCCTCGACGTGCTCCGCTGCCGCGCCACCGAACATCCCGCCGAACCGTGCGGACGTCGCGATCAACGACCCGGTCTTGTCCCCGATCACCTGCAGGTAGTGGTCGACCGAAGGCTCGCCGCCATGCGGGCCGACCGTCTCGGCGATCTGACCGTGCACCAGCCGGGCGAACGTGCGGGCCTGCAGCCGTACCGCCTCGATACCGAGGTCCGCTGCGAGGTCGGCGGCCCGGGCAAACAGGTAGTCCCCGACCAGGATCGCCACCGAGTTGGTCCACCGCGAGTTGGCGCTCGGTGCGCCGCGACGCACCAACGCCTCATCCATCACGTCGTCGTGGTAGAGCGTCGCCAGGTGGGTCAGCTCCATCACCACCGCCGCCGGCACCACCAGTGGTGCCGCCGGGTCGCCGAAGTGCGCACCGAGCGCCACCAGCAACGGGCGGAACCGTTTGCCGCCGGCCTCGACCAGATGTCGGGCCGCCTCGGTGACGAACGGGTCGGCGCTGAACACGCTGTCGCGCAGCTCGACCTCGACTCCGGCCAGGATCCCGGCGACGGACGCCTGCAGCTGCGGGTCGACGATGTCGATCCCGATCGAGGTCACCGCTCCCGCGCCGGACGCGAAGGAGCTGCCGTCAGCCGTCCTCACCACACCCCCAACCATGCCACAGCGGCGGTGGCAGCCCAGGTTGGGGGCGGGTGAGGTGGTTCATCGGACAAACTCGGCGGCGTTGCTGGTCAGATCCAGCAGCGCTCCCGGTGCGACCCCGAGCAGCAGGGTGGCCAGAACCCCGATCATCAGCGCCGCCGAGGTCAGCGCACCGGGGATCACCACCGTCGGGGTGGCGTCGCTCGGCTCGCTCAGCCACATCATCACCACCACCCGCAGGTACGGGAAGGCGAGGATCATGCTGGTCACCACACCGGCGATCACCAGCCAGATCTGGCCGTCCCCGACCGCCGCCCCGAAGACGGCGAACTTGCTGGTGAAGCCGCTGGTCAACGGGATGCCGGCGAACGCCAGCAGGATGAAGGTGAAGATGCCGGCGAACACCGGAGACCGTCGGCCCAGCCCCGCCCAGCGGGACAGGTGGGTGGCCTCGCCGTCGGCGTCGCGGACCAGGGTGACCACCGCGAACGCGGCGAGCACGATGAAGCCGTACGCCACCAGGTAGAACATCGTGCTGGCCAGGCCCTCGGCGGACAGCGACAGCACACCGACCAGCAGGTATCCGGCGTTGGCCACCGAGGAGTACGCCAGCAGCCGCTTGATGTCGGTCTGGGTGACCGCCAGGATCGCCCCGACCAGCATGGTCAGGATGGCCACCGTGCCCAGCACCGGGGTGAAGTCCCAGGCGGCCCCGTAGAAGGCCACGTGCAGCACCCGCAGCAGCGCGCCGAACGCGGCGACCTTGGTGCAGGCAGCCATGAAGCCGGTCACCGGCGTCGGTGCCCCCTGGTAGACGTCCGGGGCCCAGACGTGGAACGGGGCGGCGGTCGCCTTGAACAGCAGGCCGACCGAGATCAGCGCGATGCCGGCGAACAACAGCACCGGGCTGGACTGCGAGGTCTCCACCGCCGCCCGGATGGTGGCGAAGTCGACCCCGGGCCCGGTCGGGCTGTCCACCCCGGAGGTGAAGCCGTAGGTCAGCGCCAGCCCGAACAGGAAGAACGCCGACGAGTAGGCGCCCAGCATGAAGTACTTGAGCGCGGCCTCCTGGCTGAGCAGCCGCCGCCGCCGGGCCAGCGCGCAGAGCAGGTACAGCGGCAGCGAGAACGCCTCCAGGGCGATGAACATGGTCAGCAGGTCGTTGGCCGCGACGAACAGCAACATGCCGGCGAGGGCGAACAGCGCCAACGGGTAGACCTCGGTCGCACCGGACCGGCCGGTCGCCTGCTTGCGGTCCTCGGCCGAGTTGACCACGACCGCAGCCTGGGCGACGAAGGCGCCGCCGGTCTCCAGCGACCGCTCGCCGATCAGTAGCATCGCCATCACGCCGAGCACCAGGATCGCGCCCTGCAGGAACAGCGTGGGGCCGTCGACCGCGATCGCCTCACCGGCCGTCACCGTCCGGGTACTGCCCTGCAGGACCACCGTCACCAGCGCGCCGACCATGCTGGCCAGGGCCAGCACCAGCTGTACCGGGTTGCGCAGTGAGCGGGGCACGAACGCCTCGACGAGGACGCCGATCATCGCCGCGCCGAACAGGATCAGCATCGGCGAGATAGCCGCGTAGTCGATCGCGGGGGATGAGAACTCGCTCACCGGGCCGCCTCCTGGATTACGCCCTCGGTCGGGGCGGGGTCGGACGTGCCGACGTCGTCGAACAACGTCGCCTCGATGGCCGGGTTGATGACGTCGGTCAACGGCTTCGGGTAGAAGCCGAACAGCAGGATCAGGGCGATCAGCGGAGCCACCACGACCTTCTCCCGCAGGGTGATGTCCCGCTTCATGCCGTCGACCGTGGTCAGCGCCGGGTTCAACGTGCCCTGGGTGGTGCGCTGCACCATCCACAGCACGTACGCCGCAGCCAGAATGATGCCGAGGGTGGCGATCACCGCGACCGGTTTGTTCACCGAGAAGGTGCCGATCAGCACCAGGAACTCGGAGATGAACGGAGCGGTGCCGGGCAGCGCCAGCGACGCCAGACCGGCGAAGAAGAACACCCCGGCGAGCACCGGGACCATTTTGCCGGCCCCGCCGAAGTCGCTGATCAGTGCGGAGCCGCGCCGGGCCACGAACATCCCGACGACCAGGAAGAGCAGGCCGGTGGCGAGCCCGTGGTTGACCATGTAGAGCACCGCGCCGGTGCCGGCCTGGGTGGTGAACGCGAAGATGCCGACCCCGATGAAACCGAAGTGTGAGATCGAGGTGTACGACACCAGCCGCTTCAGGTCGTTCTGACCGACCGCCAGCAGGGCCGCGTAGATGATGCCGATCACGGCCAGAGCCAGCGCCCACGGGGCGAACCACTGCGACGCCTCCGGGAACAGCCCCAGGCAGTAGCGCAGGATGCCGAACGTACCGACCTTGTCCATCACGCCGACCAGCAGCGCGGCCGATCCGGCCGGCGCGGCACCACCGGCGTCCGGCAGCCAGGTATGGAACGGGAAGAACGGCGCCTTGATCGCGAACGCCACGAAGAAGCCGAGGAACAGCCAGCGTTCCACGCCGGTGGACATGTCGATCTCGCTGAGCGCCTGCCAGTCGAAGGTCTGCCCGCCGACCACCCACAGCCCGATCACCGCGGCCAGCATGAACAGACCGCCGACCAGCGAGTAGAGGAAGAACTTCACCGCCGCGTACTGCCGCTGGTGGCCGCCGTAGCTGCCGATCAGGAAGTACATCGGCACCAGCATGACCTCGAAGAACACGTAGAACAGGAAGATGTCGGCGGCGGCGAAGACGCCGATCATCGTGCCTTCGAGCAGCAGCAGCAGGCCGAAGTAGACCGGCACCGACCGCTTCGACGCCTCCGCGTCGTGCCAGGAGGCGAGGATCACCAGCGGCACCAGCACCGCGATCAGCATCAGCATGACCAGCGCGATGCCGTCGGCCGCGAAGGTGAAGTTCACCCCCCAGTTGGGGATCCACGGGTAGGACTCACGGAACTGGAACCGGTCGCCGCCGACGGTGAAGGCGAACCACATCACCAGTGACAGCACCAGTACCGCCACCGACCAGCCGAGCGCCAGCCACTTGGCCAGCTCCCCCTGGCGGCGCGGGACGAGCGCCACCACGAGCGCGCCGACCAGCGGCGCCACGGTCAGCACCGAGAGGAACGGAAAGTCGTTCACGCCAGCCATCCCATCTGCAGGGCGAGGAACGCCGCGACCACCACGAAGGCACCGGCGAGCACGGACATCGCGTACGAGCGCACGAAGCCGGTCTGCAGCCGCCGTAGCCGCCCGGAGCTGCCACCGATCACGGCGGCGAGGCCGTTGACCAGGCCGTCGACTCCCCGGTTGTCGAGGAAGACCAGCGCCCGGGTGAGGAAGATGCCCGGCTTTTCGAACACCACCCGGTTGACCGCGTCGGTGTAGAGGTTGTGCCGGGCGGCGGTGACCAGCACCCCGGCCGGCTGCTCCTGCTCGGCGGTGCCGGTGCGGAACAGCAGCCAGCCGAGCAGCGCGCCGAGCACCGTGATCACCAGCGCCAGGATGGTGACCACGCCGTGCGACAGCACCGCCTCGCGGTGGCCCTCCTCGGCGCCCAGCACCGGGGTCAGCCACTCGGGCACCGAGGTGGACATCAGCCAGCCGGCGGCCACCGACCCGACCGCCAGCAGGACCAGCGGCACCCACATCAGCGCCGGCGACTCGTGCGGGTGGTCGATGTCTTCGGTCCACCGCTTCGGGCCGTGGAAGGTGAGAATGAACAGCCGGGTCATGTAGAAGGCGGTCAGCCCGGCACCGAGCAGGGCGGCCCCGCCGAACAGCCAGGCGGTCCAGTCCTCCCGCTCGAAGGCGGCCGCGATGATCGGTTCCTTGGAGAAGTAGCCGGACAACGGCCAGATGCCGATGATCGCCAGCCAGGCCAACCCGAAGGTCGCCCAGGTGATCTTCATGTGCCGCCACAGGCCGCCGAACCGCCGGATGTCGGTCTGGTCCTTCATCCCGTGCATCACCGAGCCGGCACCGAGGAACAGCCCGGCCTTGAAGAAGCCGTGCGCCAGCAGGTGCACGATCGCCAGCGCGTACGCGCCGCCGCCCAGCCCGACCCCGAGGAACATGTAGCCGATCTGGGAGACCGTCGACCAGGCCAGCACCCGCTTGATGTCGTCCTTGGCGCAGCCGATGACCGCGCCGATCAGCAGGGTGAGCGCGCCCACGCTGACCACCACGGTCTGCAGCGTCGGGTTGGCCGAGAAGATCGGGTTGGACCGGGCGATCAGGTAGACGCCGGCGGTGACCATCGTGGCGGCGTGGATCAGCGCCGACACCGGGGTCGGGCCCTCCATCGCGTCCGGCAACCACGCCTGCAGCGGGAACTGGCCGGACTTCCCGGTGGCGCCGAGCAGCAGCAACAGGCCCATCGCCAGGATGGTGCCGGAGGCCAACGCGCCGGCACCGGTGAACACCGCCTCGAACTGGGTGGTCCCGAGCGTGGCGAACATCAGGAAGATCGCCAGCACCAGGCCGGCGTCGCCGACCCGGTTCATCAGGAATGCCTTCTTACCGGCGGTCGCCGCGGCCGGCAGGTGGTACCAGAACGAGATCAGCAGGTACGACGCCAGACCGACGCCCTCCCAGCCGAGGAACAGCATCACGTAGTTGTTGCCCAGCACCAGCACCAGCATCGCGGCGACGAACAGGTTGAAGTACGCGAAGAAGCGCCGTCGTCCCGGGTCGTGCGACATGTACTCGACCGCGTACACGTGGATCAGGAAACCCACGCCGGTGATCAGCAGCACGAAGACCGCCGACAGCGGGTCGAACAGCAGCCCGAAGTCCACCGACAGGCCACCGACCTCGATGAACTCCCACAGGCTTAGCTCGACCGCCCGGTTGTCCAGGCCGCGTAGCTGGAAGAAGTAGGTCAGGCCGAGGGCGAAGATCGCCCCGACGCTGACCACCCCGAGCCAGTGTCCCCACTTGTCGGCGCGCTTGCCGAGCAGCAGCAGGATCGCCGCGCTGGCCAGCGGGATGGCCACCAGCAGCCACACGCTACTCAGCAGCCCCGTGGCCTGGGCGTACTCCACAGTCGATTCCACGTGTGGGCCCCTTTAGTACTTCAGCAGGTTGGCGTCGTCGACGCTCGCCGAGCGCCGAGTCCGGAAGATGGTCATGATGATGGCGAGCCCCACGACCACCTCGGCTGCCGCCACGACCATCACGAAGAAGGCGATGATCTGACCGTTGAGGTCACCGTTGATCCGGCTGAACGTGACCAGCGCCAGGTTCGCGGAGTTGAGCATCAATTCGATGCACATGAACAGCACGATCGCGTTGCGGCGGACCAGCACGCCGACCGCGCCGATGGTGAACAGCACCGCCGACAGGATCAGGTAGTTGTCCGGAGTCATTTGTCAGTCCCCTTCGGGGCGGCCTCGCTGGGCGAGAGTTCGCGCGTCGGCAGGATCGCCGGGATGCTCCGGTCGGTGAGCGTGCCGTCCGGCAGCCGGCCGGGCGTGGCCACCGAGGTGGAGGTGGCGTAGACACCCGGACCTGGCTTCGGGCCGGGATAGTTGCCGGGGGCGAACCGGGCCCGCATCATCTCCGGTTGGCCGCGCCGCTGTTCCTTGCGCTTCTCGATGTGCGCCAGGATCAGCGCGCCGATCGCGGCGGTGGTCAGCAGGGCTGCGGTCACCTCGAACGCGACCAGGTACCGGCCGAACAGCAGGGCGGCGATGCCCTGCACGTTGCCGTCCGCGTTGGCCTGCTCCAGGCCGACCGCCTGTACCCCGCCGAGGCCCCGGTACAGCCCGGTGCCGACCAGCGCGGCGAAGCCGACGCCGAGGGCGACCGCGGCGATCCGCTGCCCGCGCAGCGTCTCGATCAGCGAGTCGGAGGCGTCCCGGCCGACCAGCATCAGCACGAACAGGAAGAGCATCATGATCGCGCCGGTGTAGACGATGATCTGCACCAGGCCGATGAACGGCCCACCCTGCACGACGTAGAACACGCCGAGGCAGAGCATGGTCAGCACCAGCCAGAGCGCGGAGTGCACCGCGTTGCGGGCCCACACCATGCCGATCGCGCCGAGCAGCGCGAGCGGAGCCAGAATCCAGAAGGTCACCGCCTCCCCGGTGGAGACCTCCGCTGCGAGCTCGGTCATGGCTTGCCCTCTCCCGTCGTCCCCGAGCCGTCCTGGGTGCCCTGCTCCGACCAGGGCGCCCGTTCGGCACCCGCCGAGGTGCCCGGGTTGGTCAGCGCGCCGACGTAGTAGTCCTTCTCGCTGTCGCCCAACCGCATCGGGTGCGGCGGCTGCTCCATCCCCGGCAGCAGCGGCGCCAGCAGCTGCTCCTTGGTGAAGATCAGGTCCTGCCGGGAGTCGCGGGCCAACTCGTACTCGTTGCTCATGGTCAACGAACGGGTCGGGCAGGCCTCGATGCACAGCCCGCAGAAGATGCACCGGGCGTAGTTGATCTGGTACGTGCTGGCGTACCGCTCACCCGGGGAGAACCGCTGCTCCTCGGTGTTGTCGCCGCCCTCGACGTAGATCGCGTCGGCCGGGCAGGCCCAGGCGCACAGCTCACAGCCGATGCACTTCTCCAGCCCGTCCGGGTGCCGGTTGAGGATGTGCCGGCCGTGGTAGCGCGGCGCGGACACCGGCGGCTTGAACGGGTAGTCGGTGGTGACCACCTTGCGGAACATGTGGGAGAAGGTGACCCCGAAGCCCTTGAACGTTCCCGTGATCGCGCCCACGTCACACCTCCTTGTCGTCGGTGGCGGGACCGACCTGGGCCGGCTCCCGTTCGGCTACCGCCCGCTTGGCCCGCGGGCTGGGCGGGACCTGCAGGTCCATCGGGGGCAGCGGGAAGCTGCCCGGCGGCCGGGAGTCGACCTGCTCCTGCAGGGTCGGCGCCGGCCGCTCCTTGCGCGTCGGCCAGAAGATCACCACGGCGAGCAGGATGGCGACCGGGATACCGATCGCGATCAGCCGGTCGTTGCGCTCCCAGCCGCTGGTCACCCGGATCCCGCCGAGGGCCAGGATCCAGGCCAGGTTGATCGGCAGCAGCACCTTCCAGCCGAACCGCATGAACTGGTCGTAGCGCAGCCGGGGCAGGGTGCCACGGAGCCAGACGAAGACAAAGATCAGCGCGATCACCTTGCCCATGAACCAGAGCATCGGCCACCAGCCGCTGTTCGCCCCGTCCCAGATGCTGATCGGCCAGGGGGCCCGCCAGCCGCCGAGGAACAGCGTCACCGTCACCGCCGACATGGTCACCATGGCGACGTACTCGGAGAGCATGAACAGCGCGAACTTCAGCGAGCTGTACTCGGTCATGTAGCCGGCGACCAGCTCGGACTCCGCCTCGGGCAGGTCGAACGGTGCCCGGTTGGTCTCCGCCACCGCGGCGATGAAGAAGATGATGAAGCTGGGCAGCAGCAGGATCGCGTACCAGCCCGGGGCGTACAGGTCGAACCCGGCGATCGAGGTGAACAGATCACCGCCGGACTGGGCGGCGACGATCCCGCTGGTCGACATGGTGCCGGCGGTCATGAAGACGCCGACCACCGACAACCCGAGCGCGATCTCGTACGAGATCACCTGCGCCGTCGAGCGCAGGCCACCGAGCAGCGGGTACGTCGACCCGGACGCCCAGCCGCCGAGCACCAGCCCGTACACACCCATCGACGAGCAGGCCAGCAGCACCAGCACCGCCACCGGCACGTCGGTGACCTGAAGTGGGGTCCGGGTGCCGAAGATGCTCACCATCGGCCCGAACGGGATCACCGACAGCGCGGTGACCGCACAGATCACCGAGATCGTCGGGGCGAAGAAGTAGACCACCTTGTCCGACGCCTTGGGGAGGATGTCCTCCTTGAAGGCCATCTTCAGCCCGTCGGCCAGGGTCTGCAGCAGGCCGAACGGGCCGGCCTGGTTGGGGCCGGGACGGACCTGCATCCGGCCGACCACCCGCCGCTCGAACCAGACCCCGAGCAGGGTGCCCAGCAGCCCGAAGACGAAGGCGAAGACCACCTTGATCAGGATCAGCCACCAGGGGTCCAGCCCGAAGTCGGACAGCGTCGGTTCCTGTGCCAGTGGGTTCACCGCAGACCCCCTAGGTTCGGGTTCGTCGCGCCGTTGTGGCTGATCCGCCCGTTGCCGTCCGATCCGGCGACCGTGCCGTCCGAGCCGGTGGCGGCGCTGACCTTGACCAGTGCGCCGGAGACCGCGCCGAGGCTGCGGCGCACCGTCGAGCCGGGTGAGTTCGTCGGTAGCCAGACCACCCCGTCGGGCAGCAGATCGGTGACCGCCGCCGGCAGGGTGACCGCGCCCCGGTCGGTGCCGACGGTGACCGGGTCCCCGTCGGCCACCCCGAGCGCCCCGGCCAGCGACTTGGCCAGCCGGACCACCGGCGGCCGTGCGGTGCCACCCAGGTAGGGGTCACCGTCGGTGAGGGTGCCGAGGTCGATCAGGTGGTGCCAGGTCGCCAGCACCGCCTCGCCGGCACCCGGGCTGGCCGGTGCCGTCGGGTCGACCAGCGGCAGCCCGGGACGCTGCGCCTTGGTGGCCGGCAGCGCGCCGAGCTCCCGGCGGATCAGGTTGACCTCGCCGGTGCCGAGTGCGACACCGAGCTGGGCGGCGATCGCGTCGAGCACCCGGGAGTCGGCCATCGCGGTGGTGGTCAGCACTGCCTCGAAGGTGCGCAGCCGGCCCTCCCAGTCGAGGTAGCTGCCGGCCTTCTCCACCGCCGGTGCCACCGGCAGGACGACGTCCGCGCGGCGGGTCACCGCGCTGTGTCGGATCTCCAGACTGACCAGGAACGGCACCGCGTCGAGCGCCTGCTCGGCCAGCCGCGGGTCGGCCAGGTCGGCCGGATCGACCCCGCCGACGACCAGTGCGCCGATCTTGCCGGCGGCGGTCGCCGCGACGATCGCGTCGACGTCGCGGCCCGGCTCGGACGGGATGGTCCCGGCGCCGATGTCCCAGGCCCCGGTCAGCTCCGCCCGCGCGGCCGCGTCGGCGACCGGACGGCCGCCGGGCAGCAGGTTCGGCAGGCAGCCGGCGTCGACCGCGCCCCGGTCGCCGGCCCGGCGTGGCACCCAGGCCAGCTTTGCGCCGGCCCGCTCGGCGACCGCGCCAGCGGTCGACAACCCACCGGGTACGGTGGCCAGCCGCTCGCCGACGAACAGGATCGCGCCGGACCGGCCGAGCGCCTCGGTGACCGCGCGGTCGTCGGTGAGCAGCCGCGCCTCGTCGCCAGGCACGGTCGGCACCAACGTGGCGCCCAGCTTCTCCAGGCCCCGGCTCAGGTACGGGGCCAGGGCGATCACCCGCAGCCCCTTCTTGGTGTACGCCTTGCGCAGCCGCAGGAAGAGGATCGGGCACTCCTCCTCCGGCTCCAGCCCGGCGATCACCACCACCGGGGCCCGCTCGATGTCGGCGTAGGTGACGTCGGACCCGCCGGCCACCCGGGCGGCCAGGAAGTCGGCCTCCTCGGTGGAGCCGGCGGTACCGGTGACCGGTCGGGCCCGGAAGTCGATGTCGTTGGTGCGCAGCGCCACCCGGGCGAACTTGGCGTACGCGTAGGCGTCCTCGACGGTGAGCCGACCACCGGTGAGCACCCCGACGCCGTACGCCCCGTCGCGGGCGTTGCGCAGCCCGTCGGCGGCGACCGCCAGGGCCTCGCTCCAGGACGCCTCCCTCAGCTCACCGGTGTCGGCGTCGCGGACCAGCGGGGTGGTGAGCCGGTCGGTGGCGGTGGCGTAGCGGAACCCCCACCGGCCCTTGTCGCAGTTCCACTCCTCGTTGACCGCCGGGTCGTCGCCGGCCAGCCGGCGCATCACCTTGCCGCGCCGGTGGTCGGTGCGCTGCGCGCAGCCGGCCGAACAGTGCTCGCAGACGCTCGGCGAGGAGACCAGGTCGAACGGGCGGGCCCGGAACCGGTACTGGGCACCGGTGAGCGCCCCGACCGGGCAGATCTGCACCGTGTTGCCGGAGAAGTAGGAGTTGAACGGCACGTCGCCGTCGCCCTCACCGTCCGGTGTCGGTTCCGCGCCGAACGCCTCGTCCCGGTAGACGTTGATCTGCTCGCCGGAGGAACGGTCCATCAGGTCGATGAAGGCGTCACCGGCGATCTCCTCGGAGAACCGGGTGCAGCGCTGGCAGAGCACGCAGCGCTCGCGATCCAGCAGCACCTGGCTGGAGATCTCGACGGGCTTCGGGTACTCCCGCTTGTGTTCGTGGAAGCGGGAGTCCGGCCGGCCGGTCGACATCGCCTGGTTCTGCAGCGGGCACTCGCCGCCCTTGTCGCACATCGGGCAGTCGAGCGGGTGGTTGACCAGCAGCAGCTCCATGATCCCCTGCTGGGCCTTCTTGGCCACCTCGGAGGTGAGCTGGGTGCGGACCACCATGCCGTCGGCGACGGTCTGGGTGCAGGAGGCAACCGGCTTACGCTGCCCCTCCACGTCGACCAGGCACTGCCGGCAGGCGCCGGCCGGGGCGAGCAGCGGATGGTCGCAGAACCGGGGGATTTCGATGCCCAGCTTCTCGGCGACCCGGATCAGCAGTGCACCCTTGGGCGCGGTGACCTCGACGCCGTCGATGGTCAACGTCACCGTCTCGGTGGTCTTGGCTACCTCTGCCATTAGTGCGCACCTACCAATGCTTTCTCCGACAGCTTCGGTGCCGTGCGGCCCTCGATGTAGTCGAGGTAGTCCTGCTTGAAGTACTTCAGCGAGGACGTCACCGAGCTGGTCGCGCCGTCGCCGAGGCCGCAGAACGAGCGGCCGAGGATGTTGTCGCAGGTGTCGAGCAGGGTGTCCAGGTCCTCGTGGGTGCCCTGACCGGCGAGGATCCGCCGAAAGACCCGCACCATCCAGTAGTTGCCCTCCCGGCACGGGGTGCACTTGCCGCACGACTCGTGGTGGTAGAACTCCAGCCACCGGTAGGTGGCGTACACCGGGCAGTCCTGGTCGGAGAAGATCTGGGTGGCGGTGGTGCCGAGGATCGAGCCGGCGCCGGCCACCCCTTCGAAGTCCAGCGGTACGTCCAGGTGCTCGGCGGTGAGCAGCGGGGTCGACGACCCGCCCGGCGTCCAGAACCGCAGCTCGTGACCGGGCTGCATCCCGCCGGCCAGCTCGATCAGCTCGCGCAGGGTGATGCCCATCGAGCACTCGTACTGCCCCGGGTTGGCGATCCGGCCGGACAGCGAATAGATCATCGGGCCGGACGACTTCTCCGTACCCATGCTCTTCCACCAGGCGGCGCCACCGAGCACGATGTACGGCACGCTGGAGATGGTGCCGACGTTGTTGACCACCGTCGGGCAGGCGTACAGGCCGTGGGTGGCCGGGAACGGCGGACGCAGCCGGGGCTGGCCACGGAACCCTTCGAGGGAGTCCAGCAGTGCCGTCTCCTCGCCGCAGATGTAGGCACCCGCCCCGCTGTGCACCACCAGGTCCAGGTCGAACCCGGAGCCGAGGATGTCCTTGCCGAGATAGCCGGCCCGGTACGCCTCGTCGACCGCGTTGCGCAGCCGGCGGGCGGCGTGCACCGCCTCACCCCGGATGTAGATGTAGGCGCGGCTGGCCCGGATCGCGTACGAGGCGATGATGACGCCCTCGACCAGCGAGTGCGGGTCGTACATCATCAGCGGCAGGTCCTTGCAGGTGCCCGGCTCGCCCTCGTCGGCGTTGACCACCAGGTAGTGCGGCTTGCCGTCACCCTGTGGGATGAACCCCCACTTGAGGCCGGTGGGGAAGCCGGCCCCGCCCCGGCCGCGCAGCCCGGAGTCCTTGATCAGCTTGATCAGGTCGTCCGGGTGCACCGGGTCGGCGTCGCGGCCTCGGCCGTCCGGCGTACCGGTCAGCACCTTGCGCAGCGCGGCGTAGCCGTCGAGCTGCTGGTAAACATCGATCTTCCAGGCATCCGGTGACAGCCAACGCTTAGTCAGCACCGGGGTCAGCTTCTGCAGGGTTTCCGGTCGCGGCTGGGTCATCGGGTGCCCTCCTCGCTGCGCGCGTCCCGCAGCGACCCGCGCTGTGGCTGCGAGTTGTCGCCGGCCGGTTTGGCGTCACCGGCGGGCGGGTTGGCGGCGGCGCCGGCCGACTCGGCGGCCTCGGCGTCGCTGTCCGGTTCGGCCCGGTCGGTCGGCACCGTGGTGCCGGGGGCGTCCGGGGCCGGGGTCTTCGCGTCCGGGGCGCGGGTCTCGGCGGCCCGAATCTCCGGCGACTTGGCCTGTGGTGCCTTGACGTCCGGTGCGGTGCTGCCGGTCGCTGCCGGCGCCGGCCGGCTGGGTGCCGGGGCAGGGGCGTCGCCGCTGATCGGCGTGTTCGGGTCGAAGCCGGCGACCGAGACGCCGTGCTGCTGGGCCAGCCGCAGGCCGCGCAGCGTTGGGTCGCCGGCCGGTCCGTCGGCGACCGCGCCCTCACGGGTGTCGGAGAAGCCGGCCAGCTGCAGCGACATCTCCTTCAGCGGGCACAGCCGGGCACCTCGGGTGGGTGCCGGGCGGCCGCCGGCGCGCAACTCCTCGACGACGCCGAGCGCGACGTCCGGGTCGACCTTGTCGAAGAAGTCGTAGTTGACCGTCATCACCGGGCCGTAGTCGCAGGCGGCCAGGCACTCGGCGTGCTCCAGGGTGATGGTGCCGTCGGCGGTGGTCTCCTCGTGCCCGACCCCGAGGTGCTCGCTGAGCGCGTCGTACACCCGCTGGCCACCGAGCACGTCGCACATGGTGTTGGTGCAGACGCTGACCAGCCAGTCGCCGGTGGGCCGGCGCTTGTACATGGTGTAGAAGGTGGCGACCGCGCTGACCTGGGCCTTGTTGATGCCCAGCGCTTCAGCGCAGAACTCGACGCCGGCCGGCGAGACGTAGCCCTCCTCGGACTGCACCAGGTGCAGCAGGGGCAGCAGTGCCGACCGGGAGCGATCCGCCGGGTAGCGGGCGATGATCTCCCGGGCCCGGTCGTACGTTTCCTGACTGAAGCCCATCAGCGGTCACACCCACCCATCACGGGGTCCAACGAGGCGCCTCCGGCGATCACGTCGGCGAGCAGCCCGCCCTCGGCCATGGCCGGGATCGCCTGGAGATTGACGAAGCTCGGTTCTCGGTAGTGCACCCGGTACGGCCTGGTGCCGCCGTCGGAGACGGCGTGCACGCCCAACTCGCCGCGGGGCGACTCGATGCCGACGTACACCTGGCCGGGCGGCACCCGGAAGCCCTCGGTCACCAGCTTGAAGTGGTGGATCAGCGACTCCATCGACTGACCCATGATCTTGGCGACGTGCTCCAGCGAGTTGCCCATGCCGTCCACGCCGATGGCCAGCTGCGCCGGCCAGGCGATCTTCTTGTCGGCGACCATGATCGGACCGGGCTTCAGCCGGTCCAACGCCTGCTCGATGATTTTCAGCGACTCGCGCATCTCCGCCATCCGGACCAGGTAACGGCCCCAGACGTCGGCGGTCGGCGTGGTCGGCACGTCGAACTCGTAGTCCTCGTAGCCGCAGTACGGCATGGTCTTGCGCAGGTCCCAGGCCAGGCCGGCGGAGCGCAGCACCGGCCCGGTGACGCCCAGCGCGAGGCAACCGGTGACGTCGAGCACCGCGACGTTCTGCGTCCGCTCCAACCAGATCGGCTGCCCGGAGAGCAGGTCCTCGTACTCCTTGAGCCGCTTCGGCATCACCTTGAGGAACTCGCGGATCTTGGCGATCGCCTCGTCCGGCACGTCCTGGGCGACCCCGCCGGGCCGCACGTAGGCCATGTTCATCCGCAGCCCGGAGACCAGCTCGAAAATCTCCAGGATGTACTCGCGCTCCCGGAAGCAGTACAGCATGATCGAGATCGCGCCGAGCTCCAGGCCGGTGGTGCCCAGCCAGATCAGGTGCGAGGAGATCCGGTTGAGCTCCATCATCAGCACCCGGATGGTGTTCGCCCGCTCGGTGACGTCGTCGGTGATCCCGAGCAGCTTCTCCACCGCCAGGCTGTACGCCGTCTCGTTGAAGATCGGCGCCAGGTAGTCCATCCGGGTGACGAACGTGGTGCCCTGCACCCAGTTGCGGTACTCGAGGTTCTTCTCGATCCCGGTGTGCAGGTAGCCGACGACCGTCCGGGCCTCCCGGACAGTCTCCCCCTCCAGCTCCAGCACCAGGCGCAGCACCCCGTGCGTGGACGGGTGCTGCGGCCCCATGTTGACGATGATCCGCTCGTCGGTGAGCGGGTCCGTACCGCCGACCACGGTGTCCCAGTCGCCACCGGTGACGGTGAAGACCTTGCCCTCGTCGGTCTCGCGTTCGGTTGCGTATCCGGCCGTCATTGGTAGCTCCTCCGCTTGTCCGGCGGTGGGATCTCGGCGCCCTTGTACTCCACCGGGACGCCGCCCAGCGGGTAGTCCTTGCGCTGCGGGTGACCCTCCCAGTCGTCCGGCATCAGGATCCGGGTCAGCGCCGGGTGGCCGTCGAAGACGACGCCGAACATGTCGTACGTCTCCCGCTCCTGCCAGTCGGCGGTCGGGTAGACGGCGGTGACGCTCGGCAGGTGCGGATCCTCGGCGGTGACCGCCGCCTCCAGCCGGACCCGGCGCCGGTAGGTCATCGAGGTCAGCTGGTAGACGACGTGCAGCCGACGCTCGTCGGCACCCAGGTAGTCCGCCCCGGACACCGAGGAGCAGAGCTCGAAACGCAGCGCCTCGTCGTCACGCATCACCCGGCAGACCTCGGCGATCCGCTCCGGCTTGATGTGCAGGGTCAGCTCACCCCGGTCGACCACGACCTTCTCGATCGCATCGGCGAAGGCCGGGTACGCCTCCTCGAGGGCGTCGCACACCTCGTCGAAGTAGCCGCCGTACGGCCGCTCGGTGCCGGCCACGCTGGACCGGCGGCGGACCAGGCCGCCGAAGCCGGACGTGTCGCCGGAGCCCTGGATGCCGAACATTCCCCGGCCGGCCCCGCTGGCCGGTGGGAACTCGGCCGGCGCGCCGCTGGTCGCCCCGACCGGCGGGGCGGCGGCAGGTACGCCACCGCCCGGCTGCTCACTGGGCGCGTTGGTCGGCCCGGTCACTGGATCGTCCTTTCGCTGGTCGAGGCGGGAATCACTTCAGCCGCTCCCGGGCGTGCAGGTGGTTCTGGGCCTTCATCCAGTTCTCGATCCGCAACTGCTCCTCGCGGCCTTCCCGGACGGCCTGCTCCCACTCGGCCCGGCGGGCCTTGTCGGAGCGGTACGACGACGGCATCGCCCCGGGCGCGACCACCGGCACGTCACCGCGGGCCCGGCGGGCCTCCAGCATCTTGCGGCCGTTCGGGCCGAGCGGCTCGTGGCCGATCTTCTCGCGCAGCTTGAGAACCGCGTCGATGAGCATCTCCGGACGGGGCGGGCAGCCGGGCAGGTACATGTCGACCGGCACCACGTGGTCCACGCCCTGCACGATGGCGTAGTTGTTGAACATGCCGCCGCTGGAGGCGCAGACCCCCATCGACAGCACCCAGCGGGGCTCGGCCATCTGGTCGTAGATCTGCCGCAGCACCGGGGCCATCTTCTGGCTGACCCGGCCGGCGACGATCATCAGGTCGGCCTGCCGGGGCGAGGCCCGGAACACCTCCATGCCCCAGCGACCCATGTCGTAGTGCGGGGCACCGGCCGCCATCATCTCGATCGCGCAGCAGGCCAGGCCGAAGGTCGCCCCCCAGACGGAGGTCTTGCGGGACCAGTTGACCAGCTTCTCCACCGAGGTGAGCAGTACGCCGGCGGGGAGTTTCTCCTCGATTCCCATGGTTCCTCCGTCAGTCCCAGTCGAGCCCGCCGCGCCGCCACTCGTACACATAGGCGACCGAGACGGCGACGATGAACAGCGAGACCGCGACGTAGCCGAACGCGCCGAGCGGGTCCAGCGAGACCGCCCACGGGATCAGAAAGATGATCTCGATGTCGAAGATGATGAACATCATCGCGGTCAGATAGAACTTGATCGGGATCCGACCGCCGCCGACCGGCTCCGGGCTGGGCTCGATCCCACACTCGTACGCTTCGAGCTTGGCCCGGTTGTAGCGCAGCGGCCCGGCCAGCCGGGCGGCCGCCACCGAGAACAACGCGAAGGCCGAGGCGAGGGCGAACACCCCGACGATGGGTATGTAAGGCGAGAGCGACATGGGTTTCTCCTGCTCGTCCTTCCCTGCCCGCGGTCAGTTTCAGCGATCTGTGATGTCTCCCGCCGGGACCGGGCGTCGTTGCCCCATCCTGGCGACTACTGCGGTGGGCCGACGGCCCGGGGTGCTGCCGGCGGCCTCACACGGCCGGAGCCACCTTGGTCATCGCGTTGATCATCCGGTCCATCGCGTCCCCGCCACGCGGATCGGTCAGGTTCGCCAGCAGCTTCAGCACGAACCGCATCAGTGTCGGGTGCGGCATGCCGTGCTTGGTAGCGATTCGCATGATTTGTGGGTTGCCGATCAACTTCACGAAGATGTTCCCGAGCCGGTAGTAGCCGCCGTAGCGAGCCTTCAGCTCGTTCGGGTAGTGCGCCAGCGCCCGCTCCCGGTCGACGCCGGCCGGCCGGGCCAACGCCTGCACCGCCACCTCGGCGGCCAGCTCACCGGACTCCATCGCGTACGCGATGCCTTCACCGTTGAACGGGTTGACCATACCGCCGGAGTCACCGACCAGCAGGACTCCCCGGGCGTAGTGCGGAACCCGGTTGAAGCCCATCGGCAGGGCCGCGCCGAGAATCGGGCCGTCGGCGTTGGTCTCGTCGGCCAGCCCCCAGTCCGGTGGCGTGCTGCCCAGCCAGTCGGTCAGCATCCGCCGGTAGTTCGTCTTACCGAAGGCGCTGGACGAGTTGAGCACGCCCAGACCGACGTTGACCCGACCGTCGCCCATGCCGAAGATCCAGCCGTAGCCGGGCAGCAGCTTCTCGCCGCCCTCCCGGCTGCGCAGCTCAAGCCAGGACTCCAGATACTCGTCCCGATGCCGCACCGGCGACCGGTAGTACCGCCGGACCGCGACCCCGATCGGCCGGTCCTCGCGCTTGGCCAGCCCCATGGCGAGCGGGAACCGGCCGGACACCCCGTCCGCGGCGACGATCAACGGGGCATGGAAGGTGACCGGCTGCTTGTCCGGGCCGACCTCGGCGGTCACGCCGACCGCCCGCCCGGTGGCGTCCAGCACCGGAGCCACCACGTTGGTGCCGGTGTGCAGCACCGCGCCCGCCTCGACCGCCTGTCTGGCCAGCAGGTCATCGAAGTCCAGTCGGGTCCGGACCAGGCCGTAGTTGGGGAAGCTGGCCAGGTCCGGCCAGTCGAGCTCGAGCCGGATGCCGCCGCCGATCACCCGCAGGCCACGGTTGCGCAGCCAGCCGGCCTCGGGCGAGGTGTCGACACCCAACTTGATCAACTGTTTGACGGCACGCGGCGTGAGCCCGTCACCACAGACCTTCTCCCGTGGGAAGGTGGTCTTCTCCAGCAGGAGCACCCGTACGCCGTGCCGGGCAAGGTGGAAGGCGGTCGCGGAACCGCCAGGGCCCGCCCCGACGACGATCACATCGGCTTCGGTCTCGCTCACAGCCACCTCCCGTTCGCCTCCCAGTCGCTCGTGAAATGCTTCACAAGCCGTCTCGCAGGTGAGTCTAGAACCGTTAACAGGGCGGCAATCGGTTAGGCGACCCTAACCCTGCGAGGTAGCGACCTCGGCGGGTGACCGACGACCCGGAATCACCCATCGACGGACACCGAGGAGTAACCGACCCGTCGCCCGAACACCCGGATCCGGCGTACGGCAGCACGGCGCTACTTCCAGGTGGCACGGCGCTACCGCCGGGTGGCGCGGTGCAGCGCCACGATTCCACCGGTGAGATTGCGCCACTGCGCCGACCGCCACCCCGCCGCCGTGATCCGCCCGGCGAGCGCTGCCTGGTCCGGCCACTGCCGGATGGACTCGGCCAGATAGACGTACGCGTCCGGGTTGCTCGCCACCGCACGGGTCACCGCCGGCAGCGACCGCATCAGATAGGACAGGTAGAGCGTCCGGAAGGCGGGACTGGTCGGCTGACTGAACTCGCACACCACCAGCCGTCCGCCGGGCCGGGTCACCCGGGCCAGCTCGGCCAACGCGGCGTCGGTGTCGACCACGTTGCGCAGCGCGAACGAGATGGTCACCGCGTCGAAGGTGGCGTCCCGGAACGGCAACGCCAGGGCGTCCCCGGCGAGCAGTGGCACCTGCGGACGGGCCCGCCGGCCGGCCCGCAGCATACCGAGCGAGATGTCCGAGCCGACCGCCCACACGCCACCCCGGCCGAGTTCGGCGGTGGAGACGCCGGTGCCGGCGCCGACGTCGAGCACCCGGTCGCCGGGAAGCAGGTCGAGCGCCGCCCGGGTGGCCCGGCGCCACCGGCGGTCCTGGCCGAAGGAGATCACCGTGTTGGTCAGGTCGTACCGGCCGGCCACGCCGTCGAACATCGCGGCGACCTCGGCCGGCTGCTTGTCCAGGCCGGCGCGCAAGACCGGCGGCGGGTTGTCAGTCACGCCCGACCACTTTGCCAGCCGCGCGTCCCGACCTGCGGCGCGGGGCCGGCGACGAGGGTGACCGAGGTTACACACACTACGGGCGAGGTGGGTTGAACCACCTCGCCCGTAGTGCCGTGCGTTATGTAGACGGCCCCCTCGGACCGCTGGAGTACGGCTCCGGCGACCACCGCCCTGGGGGACGTGACCTGCGACGACCAAGGGACGGCGTCGCGGCGCGGGCGGCTGCCGGAACGTTGTTGACAAGGACGTTAGCGGCCGGCGGAAAGCTTCGCGCCCCTCGTGATCAACACGTTATGGCCCCTTGGCCTAAGGTTCGCGCCACCTCGCCGCATCGACAGCGCTGCCCACCACGACCGGCCGACCACCGGCCCACCCGCCAGCCGAGAAGGGCTGACTGATCGGCCTCACCAGCCACCCGATCGGACGAATCCGGACCGGTCAGCGCGCGTCCGGTCGGTCAGCGCACGTCGACCAGCGGCAGATCGCGACGGGCCCCGCCATTGGGCAACGCGATCGACGAGAAGTGCGACACCACCCGCTCGTCGGTCGGGTCGTCCGCCGGATCACGGTGCACAGCGAGGTGGTGGTACTCGGTGTCCCGCTGGGCGGGGATCCGGCCCGCCGAACGGATCATCCAGATCAGCTCGTGCAGGTTCGACCGGTGCCGGGCACCGGCCGAGGAGATCACGTTCTCCTCCAACATGATCGAACCGAGATCGTCGACCCCCATGTGCAGCGCCAACTGCCCGACGTCCTTGCCGGTGGTCAGCCAGGACGCCTGCAGATGCGCCACCTGGTCGAAGAAGAGCCGGGAGACCGCGATCATCCGTAGGTACTCCAGGGTCGTTGCCTGGGTGCGGCCCTTGAGATGGTTGTTCTCCGGCTGGTAGGTCCAGGGGATGAACGCCCGGAAACCACCGGTGGAGTCCTGGACGTCCCGGATCATCCGCAGATGCTCGATCCGCTCCGCGTTGGTCTCCCCGGTGCCCATCATCATCGTGGCGGTCGACTCGATGCCGTGCCGGTGCGCCAGCTCCATGACCTCCAGCCAGCGCGCCCCGGACTCCTTGAGCGGGGCGATCGCCCGGCGGGGCCGGTCCGGCAGCATCTCGGCGCCGGCGCCGGCGATCGAATCCAGCCCGGCGGCCTTGATCCGGGCGATTGCCTCGTCCAGTGATACACCGGACACCTTCGCCATGTGCAGGATCTCGCTCGGCCCGATCGAGTGGATCACCAACCGGGGGTACGCCGCCTTGACCGCGCCGAACAAGTGCTCGTAGTACTCCACCCCGAAATCGGGGTGGTGGCCACCCTGCAGCATCACCTGGGTAGCGCCCAGCTCGACCGCCTCGCCGCAGCGACGCAGAATCTCCTCGATCGGGTGGGCCCAGCCCTCGGTGTGCTTGGGCGCCCGGTAGAAAGCGCAGAAACGACACGCGGTGACGCAGACGTTGGTGTAATTGATGTTGCGATCGATCAGATACGTCACGACGTTGTCCGGGTACCGGCGACGGCGGACCGCGTCCGCGGCCTCACCGAGGGCGTGGAACGGCGCTTCGGTGTAGATCAGCAGCGCCTCCTCGGCGGAGATCCGCCCACCGTCGGCGCCACGCTGCAGGATGCTGTCGATCTCCCGGCTGGTAGTCACGCATGAAGCGTACTGCCATGTCGAGGGAGGGGCAGAGCAACCGGATGACGCCACTGCGCCGCCACCCGCCCCTGGTGATCCTGCTCGCCGCCGGTCTCGGACTGCGGATCGCCTACCTGGTCGCGTATCAGCCGGCGTTCTGGTTCCACGGCGACAGCGGCGAGTACCTGCTGATGCTGCAGCAGCCGCTGGAGCCGCACCCGAACCGGCCGATCGGCTACGTGCTGCTGCTGTCCGCGCTACAGCAGACCCGGACGCTCGCCGCCGTCGCGGCCGTCCAGCACCTGCTCAGCCTGCTGGTCGCCGTCGGCCTGTACGCCCTGCTGCTGCGCCGGGGCGTGGTCCGCTGGCTGGCCACCCTGGCCGCCGTACCGCTGATCTTCGATTCCCTGGTCCTCACCATGGGGCACTACCTGCTGCCCGACCTGATGTTCATGGTGCTGTTCGCCGCCGCCGTCGGGGCGCTGCTCTGGCCGCCCCGCCCCGGTCCGGTGGCGGCCGTCGTCTCCGGCGGGCTGATCGCCGTCGCCTGGGTGACCAAACCCACCGCGCTGCCGGTCGCCCTGCTACTCGCCGGCTACCTGGTGGTACGCCGGGTCGGCTGGCGGCCGGTGCTGGGCTACCTGCTCGCCTTCGGTGTGCCGTACGTCATGGTGATGGTCTGGATCGGCGACCGGCAGAGCGTCTACAGCGCGCAGAGCGGCACCGCCCTGTACGGCCGAGCCGCGATGATCGCCGACTGCGACCGCATCGAACTGACCGCCGAGGAGCGGATCGCCTGCCCGGACCAGCCGCTGGACCAGCGGTGGGACCGGGCCGACGCGTTCTTCTGGCGGCGGCCGGCCCGACTCGGCGACTGGGTGTACACCCCGGAGGGTGCCCAGGTGCTGACCAGCTTCTCCCGGTCGGTGATCAGCCAGCAGCCCGGTGACTACCTCGCGGCGGTCGGCCGGGAGAGCGCCGCACACTTCGTCCCCGGCCTGTACCTCGGGCCGATGAACGAGTGTCTGCGGCAGCGCCTGGTGCCGCCGGTCCGGTTCCGCTCCGCCGACCTACGGGTCGAGCAGAACTGTCCGCCGGCCCAGGCGTCCAGCGGGTTCCAGGCGGCGGTCGCCGAGCCGGTCGTCGCGGACCCGGCCACCCCGCTGACCCGGGCGCTGCACCAGTACGGCACCTGGACCCGGGGCATCCCGGTGGTGATGTCGTTGGCGGTGCTGCTGACCGTCGCGGCGCTGGCCGCTGGGCGGCGGGTCGCCGGCTGGATCCGGCTCGACACCGTACTGCTGGTGGTCGCTGGGCCCGGGTTGGCCGTGTTCACCGTGGCGATCGGCATGTACGAGCCCCGGTACGCGTTGCCGGCCCTGCCACTGGCGGCTGCGGCAGCGGCCCTGGCGGCTCAGGGTCTGATACATCGTCGACCGCTGGCCGGTGCTCCCGCTGTCGGCGGGTCGGCCGAGCAGAGCGGAACGATCGATTGAGCGGCTGACTCGCATCTCGTCTGGGCCAGGCCGCATAACTCGAACAAACCCGAGAATGAGTCACGAAAAGCATTCAAGAATGCGATCGCGGCGCAGATGAACTCACGTTTGTCTTGTGATTTCCAAGCGATGCTACATCTAGCGCTTTGTCGTCTACGCAACTACTCTTGGCTGCGGCCGAACGGGGCGCCGCCCGGTCACCACCTTCGGCCGGCACCACAACAGTCAGTCGGCCTCCGTACTCCCCATACACCAACCGGACCCCCGTCCGGACGTGCCGCCAATACCGATCTCGGCTGACCATTGTGCTCGAAATCCCCCTATCCGCCCGCAGTCAAGGAGACAACGTCATGTCTGGTGATTCCCTGCCGCGGACCGGCGCGAACGCTGCGGTCACCATCGGTGGTGTGGCCGGTCTCGGACAGCTCAGCCTGCCGCTGCCCCTGGTGATGGCAGCCACCGCAGTAGTAATGATCATCTTCGGAGCGGTTCTCGTCCGGTTGTCGTTCCGTCGAGGTCGCTCCGCCGCCCATCGATGACCGCGACCCTCGTCAGGGGTCGGATCCTCACCGCCGCAGCATTCCTTCTGGCGGCAGTAGCGGCATGGGCGGCCCACCATGCGTTTGCAGCAATCGGCTTGCTTAGCGCAGGCAGCGGGCATCAGTTCGCCGCGATCTACGTCCTGATGTACGGACTGCTGGTGTGGCAGTTGGGATTTGCCTACCTCAACCAGCCCTACCAGGTTGGCCCGGCCAGGCAGCGGCTCCTCGACACGCTAAAGGTGGCCGCGTTGGTCCCCGCGTACAACGAGGACCCGGCCGCGCTGCGCGCATGCCTCGAGTCCATGATCGGTCAACGACGACGGCCGCAGACGATCGTCGTGGTGGATGACGGTTCCACCACCGGCGACGTCGGGTACGCCGAGATCCGCACCTGGTTCAAGCGGGCAGCCAGCGACAGCGGCATCCGTCCGGTATGGCTGCGCCAGGACAATGCCGGCAAGAGACACGCGCAGGCGGCCGGGGTCGGCCAGGCGCCGGACGCAGATGTGTACTGGACGGTCGACTCGGACACGATCAGCGACCCGGAAACTCTCAACGAGCTACTCAAACCCCTCGCTGACCAGACGGTGCAGTCCGTCGCCGGGATCGTGATGGCAGCCAATGTTCACGCATCGTTCCTGACCCGGTTCACCGACCTGTGGTTCGTCACCGGCCAGCTGACCGATCGGTCCAGCCTGTCAGTTTTTGGGGCGGTCTGGGTCAACTCGGGGCCTATCGCCGTCTACCGGGGCCAAGTGATCCGCGACAATCTGGACAGCTATCTGCATGAAAGGTTCGCGGGACGTCGCGTGCCGTTCAGCGACGACTCGATGCTGACCCTGTTCGCCATGCTGCGCGGCCGAACCGTGCAACAGCCCAGCGCGTTCGCCTTCGCGCTGATGCCGGAGCAGACCGGCCACTTCCTGCGGATGTTCATCCGCTGGATGCGCGGATCGTTCATCCGGTCACTGTGGCGAATGCGATACCTGCCCTTGCGGTCGTGGGCGTACTGGCTACACCTGATCCGATGGGCGACGACACTACTGTCCACCGCACTGTTCCTGACCATCGCGGTGGTACTACCGATCCGGGAACCCTCGCTGACCGCGCTACCCTGGCTCATCTGTGTGCCGATGGCAATCGGCTACGCACAGTGCCTCCGCTACCTGGCGATCCGCCGGTCCGACCAGTCGACGGCGTACCAGTTGGGGACTTGGATGCTCGCCCCGGTCGCAGTGCTCTGGGCAATGCTGGTACTGCGCGTCGCTCGGTGGTACGGCGTGGTCACCTGCTGGAAGACCGGGTGGGGCACCCGAAAGACGGTCGAGGTCACGTTGACCGCCCCGTCAATTCCCGAGCAGCGGACCGCCCACGTCGAGCAGCCCTCCAAAGCCGGTGCCGAGGTGGTCTCCTGACGCTAGCCTGCATCCCATGCGACGGGTGTCGGTCATGGGGGCACCAGGCTCAGGCAAGTCCACCCTGGCCACCGAATTGGCCGTACGGCTCGGTGTGCCGCACATCGAGTTGGACGCCCTGTTCCACCAGCAGGCCCGCCAACTGCTCGACCAGCTCGGTCGACGATCATCCCGGTGACTCACGCCAGGCGTCGTAGTCGACAGTCAGGCGTCGTAGTCGACGGTGAGCGTCGGCGTGGTGGGCGTTGACTGGCAAGTCAGCACGTAACCGGCGGCCACCTCGTCCGGCTCGAGGGCGTAGTTGCGGGCCATCGTCACCGCGCCATCGACGATCTTCGCCCGGCAGGTCGAGCAGACACCACCCTTGCAGGCGTACGGCAGCTCGGACCGGACCCGCAGGGCCGCATCGAGCACCCGCTCCCCCGGCCGCGTCCGCACCGTCGACGCCCGCCCGTCGAGCAGTACGGTCACCTCGGTGCCGCCCACCGCGTCGGCTCCGGTCACCGCGTCGGCTCCGGTCACCGCATCGGCTTCGGCCACCGCATCGGCTTCGGCCACCGCATCGGCTTCGGCCACCGCATCGGCTTCGGCCACGGCGTCGGCACCGGCCGGCGGCCCGTCGCTGGCGTGGAAGAGTTCGCTGTGTACGGCACCATCCGGCACGCCCCACTCGGCGAGCACCTGCCGGACCGCCATGACCAGCCCGTATGGTCCGCAGAGAAACCATTCGTCTACTTGATCGCCCGGCACCACGGTGTCCAGCAGCCGACCGAACCGGGCGGCGTCGATCCGCCCGGTGAGCAGCTCCGCGTCCTGCGTCTCGCGGGACAGTACGTGCACGACCTGCAGCCGGTCCGGGTACCGGTCCTTCAGGTCGGCGATCTCGTCGGCGAACATCACGGTGTGCGCGGACCGGTTGCCGAAGACGAGGGTGAACCGGCTGCCCGGCTCGGTGGCCAACCCGGTGGCGAGCAGGGACAGCACCGGCGTGATGCCGGAACCGGCGGCCAGCGCCCCGTAGTACCGGCTCCGGCCCGGCTCGAACCCGGTGGTGAAATGCCCGAGCGGCGGCATCACCTCCACGGTGGTCCCGGCGGCGAGTTGGCGCACCGCGTACCCGGAGAAGGCGCCACCGGCGACGTGCCGCACGCCGATCCGCAGCCGGCCGTGGTCGGCGAGCTCCGCCGGGGTCGAGCAGATGGAGTACGAGCGGCGAATCTCCGGGCCGCCGGCCGGGTCGACCAGCCGTACCGTCAGATGCTGTCCGGCCTGGAACCGGTACGCGTCGCGCAGCTCGGGCGGTACGGCGAAGGTGACCGCGACGGCGTCGGCGGTGAGCTGGTCGACGCCGGCGACCGGGAGCGGATGAAACACCGGGCGCCGGCGCGCCGGTCGGCTGATCGTCACTGCCATCAGAACGCCTTCATCTGCTCGAACGGCTCGGCGCACTCCTGGCAGCGCCACAGCGCCTTGCAGGCAGTGGCACCGAATCGGCTCAGCTGCTCGGTGCGCGGCGAGCCGCAGGCCGGGCAGCGTACGGCCAGTGGGATTGGCACTGGCCCGACAGTGGCCGGCGACGGTGGGGCGATCCCGGCGGCGGCGAGCTTGTGCCGGCCCGCCTCGGTGATCCAGTCGGTGCTCCACGCGGGCGCCAGCTCGGTGACGACCGCGACGTCGGTGAAGCCGGACCGGTGCAGCGCCGCCCGGATCTCGGCCCGGATCAGCTCCATCGCCGGGCATCCACTGTAGGTGGGGGTGACCGTCACCCGGACCGCGCCGGTGGCCTCGGTGACCTCGACGGTACGGAGGATGCCGAGCTCGGCGATGGTAAGTACGCGGAGCTCCGGATCGACGACGGCTTCGACCGCCGCCTGGGCGACCGCGCTGGCCCCGCCGACGGCTGCTGGGCGTCCGGTCACCATCGCGCACCCGGGTGGGCCCGGTGCACCACCTGCATCTCGGCCAGCAGGTAGGACAGGTGCTCGGTGTGCCGACCCAGCCGACCGCCACCGGGCCGCCAGCCCTTACCGTCGCCGCCAGCGGCGGTGGACCCGGTGTCGGCGGGCACAGTCAGGGTGGCTTCGGCAAGGATCGGACCGACGACGGCGAGCCAGCCGGCCCACAGGTCGGCGATTCCGCTACCGGGCACCGGGGCGACCAGCTCGTGGGTGTACGGCCAGAGTTCGTCGACCGCGTGCTGCATGCGGCGGTGCGACTCCTCGGTGCCGTCGCCGAGCCGCAGGGTCCACAGCCGCGCGTGGTCGAGGTGGTAGGCGGACTCCTTGGCCGCCTTGCCGGCGATCGCGGCGAGCCGCTGGTCGGCGCCGGCGCTCAGCACGGCGTAGAGCCGGACCTGGTACGCGGCGAGGAACAGCAGCTTGCCGATGGTCACCGCGTAGTCGTCGTCCGGCAGCTCCACCAGCAGGCAGTTGCGAAACTCCTGGTCGGAGCGGAGGAAGGCCAGGGTGTCCTCGGTGACCGGCTGGTCGGCCGGCGCGGCCGGCACCGCATCGGGGGTGAGCTGCTCGGCGGCGTACGACAGCAGCAGCCGGGCCACGCCGAGCTGGTCGAGCGCGATGTTGGTGAGGGCGACGTCCTCCTCCAGCTCGGGGGCGCGGGCGCACCACGCGGCCAGCCGCTGGGCGGTGATCAACGCGTCGTCGGCCCAGCAGAGCAACTGGTCGGGGGGTGTCGTGGTCACAGGTGCCGCGCCCCGTCCGGCACCTGGTAGAACGTCGGGTGCCGGTAGACCTTGTCGGCCGCCGGGTCGAAGAATGCGTCCTTCTCGTCGGGGCTGGACGCGGTGATCGACTCCGCCGGTACCACCCAGATCGAGACGCCTTCCTGCCGGCGGGTGTACAGGTCGCGGGCGTGCCGCAGGGCGAGCGTCGCGTCCGGCGCGTGCAGGCTGCCGACGTGGGTGTGGGCAAGCCCCCGCCGGGACCGGATGAAGACCTCCCACAGCGGGGTGGGCGGAGTCCGGGCCGGTTCGCCGCTCATCCGGCACCCGCTCCGACCGGCGCAGCGCCCACTCCGGCCGTCGCGACGCCGGCTTTCCGCCGGCCGGCCTGCTTCTCCGCGTACGCCCGGGACGCCTCGCGGACCCAGCCGCCGGCGGCGTGCGCGGCCCGCCGGTGGGCAAGTCGCTGCCGGTTGCACGGCCCGTCGCCACGGATCACCCGGAGCAGTTCGTCGTAGTCCGGCGGGGTGAAGTCGTGCGCCTGACGCTGCTCGTTCCACCGTAGGCCGGGATCGGGCAGGGCGAGCCCGAGCGGGCCGACCTGCTGGACACACATGTCCACGAAGCGTTGGCGCAACTCGTCGTTGGAGAACCGCTTGATCTTCCAGCGCATCGATTTTCCCGAATGGGTTGAGTCGGCGTCCGGCGGCCCGAACATCGCCAGCGACGGGTACCACCAGCGGTCCACCGCGTCCTGGGCCATCTGATGCTGAGCCGGGGTGCCGTGCGCGAGGGTGTGCAGGATCTCGTAGCCCTGCCGCTGGTGGAACGACTCCTCCTTGCAGATGCGGATCATGGCGCGGGCGTACGGGCCGTACGAGCAGCGGCACAGCGGGACCTGGTTGATGATCGCCGCGCCGTCCACCAACCAACCGATCGCGCCGACATCTGCCCAGGTCAGCGTGGGGTAGTTGAAGATGGAGCTGTACTTCTGCCGGCCGGCGAGCAGCAGGTCGACCAACTCTTCCCGACTGACGCCGAGGGTCTCAGCCGCCGCGTACAGATACAGCCCGTGGCCGGCCTCGTCCTGGACCTTTGCCAGCAGGATCGCCTTGCGGTGCAGGCTGGGTGCCCGGGTCAGCCAGTTGCCCTCAGGCTGCATGCCAATGATCTCGGAGTGCGCGTGTTGCGCGATCTGCCGGATCAGTGTGCGCCGGTAGCCGTCCGGCATCCAGTCGCGCGGCTCGACCTTCTGGTCGGCGTCGATCATCTCGATGAAGTCCCGGTCGGGATCAACCGGTTTGTCGGGACAGGTTGGATTGTCGGCGGCGCGTGGGCCGGGGATCCGGCCGCGCAGCGCCGCGTCGCGCAGGGCAACTTCGGCGGCCTCGACCTCGTCGAGAATCCCGCCGCGGGTGCCACTCACCGTCTGGGGGTCGTCACCGTCCACCGACACAGTGTTACAAGAAACCCCAGTCACAGCCAAGCCCTGTAACAGCACTCGTGGAATCTTCACTGTCAGAGATAGGAGCAACACAGTGAGTGACTAGATGTGCGGCAATGAACGCGACTTTTATCCACTTATTATCAAGAAAATACTCAGCTATTCGGACAAATCATCTGTATTCGTCACTCAGTTCCGAAGATCTCCGGCGCGCGAGGGCTGGCACTCCGAGATTCGCCCCGTAAACTGCCCAATGGCGCGGCGGCGTCGAGGCGCGCACCGGCCCCACCTGACGCACGATTGCCGGAAGAACCCGTAACCCGCCAGAGCACCGACGAGCTGACATCACCGATCACTCCCCGGAGCCGCCTTCCATGAGTTCACGCGTGACACTCACTGTCGTGTTGGCAGCCCTGGTGGTCGGTGCCGTTCTGGTGATCCCCACCGCCTCGGCCCGGTTCTTCGGCGGGACCGGTTCGGACGCCAACCGGTCCGCCGTCGAGCTGATCGATCCGACCCTCGCCATGGCCGAGTCCCCCGAGCCGCCTGCCGTTCCGACGTTGCGGGCCGTACCGGTCTCGGTCCCGGTCGACGGTTTCATGACCTGGGCGCTGCTGGACCGCGACAGTGGCGAGATCGGCGGCTCGGCCAACATGACCGAGACCAGCTCCACCGAATCGATGATCAAAATCTGGATCGTCGCGGACTACCTACGGCAGCTCGATGACGCCGAGCCTGATTCGGAGATCCTGCAGCAGGCCAGCCTGGCCATCCGCGACAGCGACGACCGGGCCACGGACCTGCTGTTCTACCAGGCCGGCGGCGAAGACGTGCTCGCCCGGATGATCGAGATGTGCGGCCTGCAGCAGACCCGGATGGTCGTGCCGCCGGAGGAGGACAACGTCTGGTGGAGCTACACCCAGATGTCCGCCCGCGATGCCGTGCTGATGGGCGAGTGCGTCAAGAACGGCACCGCCGCCGGCCCGTTGTGGACCGACTGGGTACTCGACGAGATGTCCAAGGTGCGGGGCGGGATCGCCGCGTCCGAGCAGGAACCCACCTCCGGCGGTGGCCGCTGGGGCATCATCGATGGACTACCGGAGAGCCTGTTGCGGGAGTCGCCGGTCGGCATCAAGAACGGCTGGACGCTGATCTGGGCGGACGGCATGTGGCATCTCAACTGCCTGGCCGTGCACGACGACTGGGTCCTCGCGGTGATGACTCGTTACCCGGGCTCTTACGGCCTCGAGTACGGGGCGGGCATCTGCCGTGAGGTGGCCCGGCAACTGGTCACCCCACACGCTGGCGCCGCCATCCAGCCAGCCGCCGTACTGCCGACCTCGGCGACACCGACCAGCTGAGATGCCACCCACCTCCTGGTTTCCGAGCGGCCGCCCACTCCGGCTCCTGGCCCGCCGACCGAGCGGCGTGGCCCGCCACGCCCGAGCCGGGTGGCGTACGCCGTTGATCGTGCTCGGCGTAGTCGCACTGGCAGCCGCTGGTATCGCCGGGTTGCGGCTGGTTCCCGACGCGCCGTTGGCCGCCGCCGACGAACAGCGGGCCGACCAGCGGTCCCGCTGGCGTCAGCCGACGGCCGGCCCGAGCGAGAGCCCAACCCCGGAGCCCGACCCCACGCTGTCACCGCTGGCCGTCGCGCCGACCACGGTACGGCTGGACGGCATCGACGGCTGGTGGTCGTGGGCGATGCTCGACCAGCGCACCGGCGAGATCCACGGATCGGCCAACCTGGCCGAGACCAGTACCACGGCGTCGCTGATCAAGGCGTGGATCGCCGCCGACTACCTGCGTTCCTCAGCCGAAGCGGGCCGGTCGCCGAGCGACTTCCGGATGCGGCAGCTCGAAATCATGATCAGGGACAGCGACAACCAGGTCGCTGAGGAGCTGTGGCAGGAGATCGGCCGAACCGCGGCGACCGAGCGGATGATCCGGATCTGCGGGCTCACCGACAGCCGCAGCTCGACCGAGAACCGGTGGAGCACCACCCGGCTCTCCCCCCGCGACGTGGCCCGGCTCGGAGCGTGCATCACCGATGGCCGGGCGGCCGGCGCCGAGTGGACCGACTGGCTGCTGACCGAGATGCGCAGCGTACGCAGTCCAGGCGATTTCGGGGTGATCGAGGCATTCCCGGCAGACGAAGCCGACGGGATCGCCATCAAGAACGGCTGGGTGATCCGCGACGACGAGGGGAATTGGCACGTCAACTGCCTGGCGATCGGCGACGGGTGGACCATCGGGGTGATGACCCGGTTCCCGGCCGACCGGCCCTTCACGTACGGCGGGCAGACCTGCCGTGAGGTGGCTCAGCAGTTGCGGGCAGCGGCAACCACCTCGACCGGCGGCTGAGCCGAGGAGGGCGCCGGTCAGGGCATGAAGAACTCGGGGCCCGCCGGTGGCAGCGCCGGGGCGGCACCCGACCGGGCCGCGCGGCGGGCGAACTCCCGCAGCCCGGCCACCTGCCGGTCACCGAGCGAAAAGTCCAACGCCCGGAAGTACGACGCCAGCGTCGGCGCGTCGAACGGCTCCCACCTGGCGGCGGCCCGGGCCACCTCGTCGAGCTCGGCGAGGCACAGGTCACGCGACCGCAGGAACGCCTGGTGGACCTCCTTGACCTGGCCGGGGTGGGCGGCGGCGAAGTCCCGGCGGACCGCCCAGACGGCGAAGACCATCGGCAGCCCGGTCCAGTCCCGCCACGCCTGCCCCAGATCGATGACGGCCAGACCGCGCGCCGGCGCCTCGTGGTGGGCCCGCAATGCGACGTCGCCGATCAACACGGCGGCGTCGGCCTCCAGCAGCATCTGGGTGACGTCCGGCGGGCAGGTGAAGTAGTCCGGTTCGACGCCGTACCGCTCGGCCAGCAGCATCCGGGCCAACAGCACACCGGTACGTGAGGTGGAGCCGAGCGCCATCGGGCGGCCGGACAATTCACCCAGTGGCCGGGTGGTGACGACGTTCACCGACAGCACCGGCCCGTCGCTACCTACCGCGATGTCCGGCAGCAGCAGGAACTGGTCGGCGTGCCGCAGGTACTCGACCAACGAGATCGGGCCGATGTCCAGGTCGCCGGCGGCCAGGGCGGCACCGAGCCGTTCCGGGGAGTCCTTGTGCAGGTCGACGTCGAGCAGCGCGCCGGAGCGCATCAGCCCCCAGTAGATGGGCAGGCAGTTCAGGAACTGGATGTGCCCGACCCGTGGTCGGCGCAGCACGCCGCCCTCGCCCCCGTCACCGTGACTCATGATCTCCACGGTAGCCGTCGGGTGGCCGCCACGCCCGGCGGCGGCCCAGCCTGTGGCGCACCCCGCACCGGGCACCTGCCGAGCAGACCCGGGCACCTGCCGAGCAGATCGGCCGGCAACCCCGTCGCGCCGGCAGAGCGGGAAATCTGGTTGACCCGCGACGGGCCAGGGGTAATGTCGATGGCCGCTTGACGGCCGCGGTGAGTCGCACCGCAGCGGACGTCCCCCGCGCCGGGCACCGGCCGACCCGGTTCCGGACACGCGAGCGAGCACGCCGGCGATCCCAGCCAGGAGTCAGCATGCCCGCACCCGACCTCGACCGCCCCACACCCGACCGCCGCCCCGCACCCGATTTGGACGGCGAACTCGCCGCCGAACGCGCCCATCTGACCGCGTCCCGCGCCGCCCTCGCCCGGATGCGCAACCGGGCCGAGGCCCTGTTCGGCACCGGCGACCGGGTCGCCGGGGATGCGTACACCGCCGAGACCCTGGGCCGGCACCTGGCCCGCCGGGTCGCCGAGCTGGCCGACAACCCGGACACGCCGCTGTTCTTCGGCCGGCTCGATGTCGAAGACGATCCCGACCTCGACGACGACCTTGAGCCAGGCGGTGAGCCCGATCCGGGCGGGCTGCGGATCAGTCGGCCCCACATCGGCCGCCGGCATGTCGCCGACGACACCGGCGAACCACTGGTGCTCGACTGGCGGGCGCCGATCAGCCGGGCCTTTTACCAGGCCAGCGCCCGCGATCCGCAGCGGGTGCGGGTCCGCCGCCGGTTCGGTTTCGCCGGCGGCGAACTCACCAGCTTCGAGGACGAACACCTCGACCGGGGCGAGGAGCTCGGCACCGCTTCCCGCATCCTGACCACCGAGATCGAACGACCCCGGGTCGGCCCGATGCGGGACATCGTCGCCACCATTCAGCCCGAACAGGACGAGCTGGTCCGGGCCGCGCTGGCCGAGTCGATCTGCGTGCAGGGCGCGCCCGGCACCGGCAAGACCGCGGTCGGCCTGCACCGGGCGGCCTACCTGCTGTACGCGCACCGGGAACGGCTACGCAAGGCCGGAGTGCTGATCGTCGGGCCGAACCGGGTGTTCCTGTCCTACATCGCCAACGTGCTGCCCGCCCTCGGTGAGGTCGAGGTGGCCCAGTGCACGGTCGCCGGCCTGATCGACTCGGTGCCGGTACGGGCAGCGGACGCCCCGACCGCCGCCGCGCTCAAGAACGACCCCAGGATGGCGCAGGTGCTGCGCCGCGCCGTCGAGGCGTACCTCGGCGAACCGGACGAGTCGATCGTGGTGCCGGACGGCTCCTACCGCTGGCGAATCGGCGTCGAGGCGTTGCACCGCATCGTGCGGACGGTCCGCGACGAGGATCCGCCGTACCGGATCGGTCGGGAACGGGTGCAGGCCCGGATCGTCGCGCTGCTGCAACGTCAAGCCGAGACCCGGCGCGCCGAATCACCGAGCGACGCCTGGTTGCGGCGGATGGCCCGGGTGGCACCGGTACGCGCCCTGCTGGACCGGGTCTGGCCGGCGCTCACCCCGACCGGGGTGGTGTCCACGCTGCTCACCGATGCGCAGCGGCTGGCGACGGCCGCCACCGGGCTGCTCGACGAGGCCGAACAGGCGGCGCTGCTGCGGCCACCGGCCAGGTCGGTCCGCACCACCAGATGGACCGAGGCCGACCTGGTGCTGATCGACGAGGTCGCCGGGCTGCTCGACCGGCCCACCGGGTACGGGCACGTGGTCATCGACGAGGCGCAGGACCTGTCGCCGATGCAGTGCCGGGCGATCGCCCGGCGCAGCGAACACGGCTCGGTCACCCTGCTCGGCGACCTGGCGCAGGGCACCGCCCCGTGGGCGGCCACCGACTGGCACCGCACCCTGACCCACCTCGGTCGGCCCGACGCCGCGGTGGTGCCGCTGACGGTCGGCTTCCGGGTGCCGGCGGTGGTGGTCGAGCTGGCCAACCGGCTGCTGCCGGCGCTCGCAGTGGACGTACCACCGGCGGTGTCGCTGCGTCGCGACGGGTCGCTGTCGCTGCGTACGGTCGACGATCTGACCGGTGCCACGGTGGCCGAGGTACGCGCGGCGCTGACCCACGACGGCTCGGTCGGGGTGATCGCCGCCGAGTCCACGGTGACCGGCCTGCGCGACGCGCTGACCGCCGCCGGTGTCAAGGTCACCGGAGCCGCCGGCGACCCCGGGTTCCGGGTGTCGGTGGTCGCCGCGACCGAGGTGAAAGGGCTGGAGTACGACCACGTGGTGGTGGTCGAGCCGGCCGGTATCGTGGCGGCCGAGCCGCGTGGGCTGCACCGGCTGTACGTGGTGCTGACCCGGGCGGTGTCCCGGTTGACGGTGCTGCACGCCGAACCGTTGCCACCCGCGCTGACCGACCATTCCCGGACCGACCACCGGCATTAGCAGAACCGACCGGCGGCACTAGCAGAACGGCGCGCGCCACACCGCCCGCCCCCTCCAGGTTGGCCCGGCGACAGCTGGGAAACAATCGCCAGGTGAGCGATGGAGGGACGGCCGGGCAGGACCGCGCCGGTGGCGGCGGCCGGCGGCTGCTCGGTTTCCTGCTCGCTGTGCTCCCAGTCGCCGTGGTGCCGTTGACCGCCGAGGTGCTGCGGCACCGGCTGCCGGACCGGCTACCGATGCACTGGAACACGGCCGACGTCGTCGACGCGACCAGTTCGCTGACGAACAGCGTGACCGGCTACACGATCGGCGCAGCCGCCGGGGCGGTGCTCGCCGCAGTCGGGGTGCTGCCGCTCGGGCTGCGGTGGCAGCTGCGGCGGTGGCTGATCACCATTGGCGCGGCGGTCGCCGGGTTCGTCGCCGGGATCTGGCTGACCACCGTGGCACTGTCGGTCGACGTACTGGACCCGACCCGGGCACCGGCTCCGAGCTGGCACATTCCCGCGCTGATGGTCGGGGTGACCGGTTGGACGGTGCTGGCGTACGCGGCGTGTGGTCCGCCGCCGGCCCGGCCGGCGGCGGACGGCCGGCCCGCCGCCGAGCTGCCCCGGGTGCCGCTGCCGGCTGACGGTGCCGGGTGGACCGAGCAGACGTCGGTGTCCCGCACCGGGCTGTGGATCCTGGTCCCGTTGCTGCTGCTCGCCGGGGTCCTGGCGGTCTGGATCAACGTCTGGGTGGCCAGCCCGGTGCTGCTCACCATGGCGTTGGTGATGCTGCTGCTGGTGAACCGGTTGACCATCGACCGGCAGGGCATCCACATCGGCTTCGGGCCGTTCGGGTGGCCGCGGATCAGCGTACCGGCGCGGGAGATCGTCGGGGCCGTCCAGACGACGGTACGGGTGTCCGATTGGGGCGGCTGGGGCTACCGCTACCACCCCGACACGCGTGGACGTGCCCTGATCACCCGGTCCGGTCCGGGCATCCGGGTGCAGCTGTCCGGTGGGCGCTATCTCGTGCTGACCACCCGGGAGCCGCAGACCGCAGCCGGTCTGGTGAACACCATCGCGGACCTCGCCGACCGCTGATTCCGGTCCCGTAGGCTCACAGGCCGGTCGGCCAGCCGCTCGACGACTGGCCGGACGGGTTGTACACGGTGTGCAGCTCCGCCGCCACCCGGTCCTGGGCCGCCTCCGCCACGTCCAGCACCGCACCCATCCCGAAGAACTCGTGCGGTACTCCGTCGTAGTGGATGTGCTCGACCGGCACCCCGGCCCCCCGCAGCCGCTGCACGAACGCCTGCCCCTGGTCGCGCAGCGGATCCCGTTCCACGGTCAGCACCACCGCCGGCGGCAGGCCGGCGAGCCGTTGCACCGGCAGGTCGAGCAACGCCACCCGAGGGTCGTCGAGCATCTCCGGGCGAGGGAAGGCGTGCCGGGCGAACCAGCTCAGCATCGGGCGGTTCAGCGGTGCCGCGTCGGCGGCGTCCACTCCGGAGCCGTCATCGACCGTCATACTGGTCACCGGGTAGATCAGCACCTGCAGCAGTGGCAGCCGCTGACCGGCGTCGCGCAACTGCAGACAGGTAGCCACCGCCATGTTGCCGCCGGCGGCCTCGCCGGCGATGGCGATCCGCTCCGGGTCACCGCCGATCTCCCCGGCGTTGTCCAGCAGCCAGCGGGTCGCGGCGAGCACGTCGTCGTGGGCAGCCGGGAACGGATGCTCCGGGGCGTGCCGGTAGTCCACCGCCACCACCAGACACCGTTCCTTGTTGCACAGTGCACGGGGGGTGGCGTCGTAGGTGTCCAGGCTGCCGACCACCCAGCCACCCGCGTACAGGTAGATCAGCACCGGCAGGCCGCCGGCCGGTGACGCCGACGTCGGCCGGTAGACCCGCAGGGTCAGCTCCCCGCCGGGACCGTCGATGGCGAAGTCGAAGACCGAGTCGACCGGCTCCCGTTCCGCCGGGTCTCCCCGGTCGGTACGGATCCGGGCCACCGCGTCGGACAGGGTCGGCTGGCGCCGCGCCTCGGCCGGGTCGAGGATCTCGGTGGGCCGGGGGCCGAGCGCGGCGAACGCGTCCAGCAGCGCCTGCGACTGCGGTTCCAGCAGCCCGGACGCGTCAGTGGCGAACCAGCCACGCCGCCCCGAGGTCCGGTCGCGGAGCCGGTCGACCAGCGCGGCCGGGCCGCCCAGCAGCCGACTGCTGCGGGAGGTGTTCGGTGTCTGCGGATGCGGATGGGTGGGTGCACGGTACTTCGCGGCGGTGAACTGCGCCCCGAGTTCGGCCATCCGCTGCGGACCGACCGCGGCCCGCAGCGCCGGCAACAGCACCCCCTCCTGGTCGGCGGCCTGCCGGCGAACGTCGGCAATCAAATGGTTGAGTGCTTCTTCGAAGTCCAGGTTCCCGGGTCTGGACCGGTCGACCTCGGCCGCCGCCTCCTTGATCCGCTGACGGGTGTCCCGCCCCCACTGGACCAGCTCCGCCACCGCCCCGGCGGACAACCGGCCGGTCACCGCCGGCTCGTCGAAGACCGGGTCGAGGATCTGTTCCTCGGCCGCCAGGTGTATGGAGATCCGGTAGACCACCTGGTCTGCCAGGATCCGCCGGTCGCCCTGGCCGGTTTCCAGCCGCCGGAAAAGCTGGTCCAGCAGGACGTGATCGTCGTTGATCGCCCGGTCGATGTCGCCCGGCAACACCTCGATCACCCGTACCATCGTTCTCCCCCGCTGTTCCACGTCCCGGCCGCTGTCCGGCGTCCCCGCCTGGCTTCGGTCGGTGACGTCAGCCCGGTGCACGGTTACCCTCGGCGCGGGCCATGATTCCGCGTGACGGGCGATTGCTTCGGCGAATCTCCCCCGACCGTCGTCGACCGGGTGCCAGGATTCGGTCAGCAGGGTCCACTCAGCCGATCAGCAGGAGGAAATCCGCCATGTCCGTCGCCGCGGCCGGGGTACCCGCCTGGGTCGACCTCGGTACCTCCGACCTGCTCGGTGCGATCCGGTTCTACGGCGAACTGTTCGGCTGGTCCGCGCAGCCGCCCGACGATCCGGACGCCGAGGGATACACCCTGTTCAGCAAGGACGACAAACTGGTCGCCGGGGCCGGCTCGGTGTCCACCGGCGGGCAGCCGCCGACCTGGACCACGTACATCGGCACGCTGGACGCCCAGGCGAGCGCCAAGCTCGTCGAGTCGGCCGGCGGCACCGTGCTGATGCCGCCGTTCGACGTGCTCGACCGGGGCCGGGCGGCGGTCTTCACCGACCCGGCCGGGGCCAGCTTCGCCGTCTGGCAGCCGCTGTCCATGGCCGGCGCGGAGCTGGCGAACGTGCCCGGCTCACTGTGCTGGAACGAGCTGACCACCCGCGACCCGGAGGGCGCGAAGGAGTTCTACGGCGCGGTCTTCGACTGGGAGTGCCGGGACACCCCGTTCCCACCGATCATGTACACCGAATGGCTGGTCGAGCAGCAGCCCGTCGCCGGGATGATGCCGATGGTCGGCGACGACTGGCCGGCGGACCTGCCGGCCCACTGGATGGTGTACTTCGCGGTGAACGACTGCGACGCCACCGCCGAGCACGCCGCCGCGCTCGGCGGCACCGTCTCAGTCCCGCCCACCGACCTGCCGCACGGCCGGTTCGCCGTGCTCAACGACCCGCAGGGGGCCTTCTTCTCGGTGATCCGGATCGCCGGCGACTGACGGTTCTGGACGGGGAACGTCCCGGTCGCGGACCGGGACGACCAGCGGGCCGTGCGCGCCTGGCAGCACCCGCACCCGGGCCCGGTAGTACCGGGCCAGGTTCTCCTCGGTGAGCACCTCGGCCGGCGGGCCGGCGGCGACCGTCCGGCCGGCGGCGAGCAGCACCAGCCGGTCGGCGTACTCGCCGGCCACCGACAGGTCGTGCATGGTGGCCAGCACGGTCAGCCGACGGTCCCGGCGCAGCTCGTCGACCAGCTCCAGCACCTCCTGCTGGTGGCCGATGTCCAGCGCGCTGGTCGGCTCGTCGAGCAGCAGCAGCGGGGCACCCTGGGCCAGCGCGCGGGCCAGCAGCACCCGCTGACGTTCACCACCGGACAGGGTGGCCAGCCGCCGGTGCGCGAACCCGGCCAGGTCGAGCCGGACCAGCACGTCGTCGACCACCGCCAGGTCGGCCGCCGACTCCCGACCCAGCAGCGGGACGTACGGCGTACGGCCGAGCAGCACGTAGTCGGCGACGGCGATCCCGGCCGGCACCACCGGTGACTGTACGACGGTGGCGACCAGCCGGGCCCGGGCCCGGCGGCCGAGCCGGGTGATCGGCGTACCGAACAGCTCCAGGCTGCCGTCGACCGGTTGCAGCCCGCCGACCGCCCGCAGCAGGGTCGACTTGCCGGCCCCGTTCGGCCCGATCACCGCCACCCACTCACCGGCGACCGCGGTCAGGTCGACACCGTCCAGCACCGGCGCGCCGCCGAGGCGTACCCGCAGATCACGGCCGACGACCGGGATGCCGGCGGCAGTGCTCGCGGGCGCCGGCCCGGTCCCGGGCCCGGTGTCGGGCGCGGGCGCCGGCCCGGTCACAGCGCCACCGTCCGGCGGGTGGTGCGCAGCACCAGCACGAAGAACGGGGCGCCGAAGAAGGCGGTGACCACACCGATCGGGATCTCGGCCGGCGCGGCCACGGTCCGGGCCACCACGTCGGTGACGGTCAGGAACGCGCCACCGAGCAGCATCGACAGCGGCAGGATCACCCGGTAGCTGCTGCCGGCGACCAGCCGGACCAGGTGCGGCACGATCAACCCGACGAAGCCGATCAGCCCGGACACCGACACCGCCGCCGCGGTGCCCAGCGACGCGGCGGCGAGCAGCAGATAGCGGGACCGTTGCGGGTGCAGGCCGAGGCTGGCCGCCTCCTCGTCACCGACCGACAGCACATCCAGCTCGCGGCGGTGCGTTAACACCACCACGGCGGCGATCACCGCGTACGGCAGGACCAGCCGGACCTCGTGCCAGCCGTCGGTGGCCAGCCGGCCCAGCAGCCACGAGTACACCTCCCGGATGGTGTCGACGTGGCGCTGCAGCAGGTAGGTCTGCCCGGCGGCGAGGAACGCCGATACCGCCACCCCGGCCAGGATCAGCGTCGCGGTGGACCGGTCCGGCCCGGCGGCACCCGTACCGAGCAGGTAGGTCAGCGCCACCGCCCCGACCGCGCCGACGAACGCGGCCAGCGGCACCGTCACCGGCAGCCCGGTCAGCACCCCGGTGCCGGAGCGCAGCGCGATGACCGCGGTCACCGCCAGCCCGGCCCCGGCGGCGACGCCGAGCAGATGCGGGTCGGCCAGCGGGTTGCGGAACACCCCCTGGTAGCAGCCACCGGCCAGGGCCAGCATGCCGCCGACCAGCAGCGCCAGCACCACCCGGGGCAACCGCAGCTGGGTGACGATCGCCACCTGCCGCTCGTTGAGTCCACTCTCCACGTCGACGCCGGGCAGCAGGTTGAGCAGTTCGGCGGCGACCGCCAGCGGCGGCAGGCTGGCCGGGCCGAACGCCAGCCCGGCCAGGGCCGACAGCACGACGGCGGCCACCGCACCGGCGAACCAGCCGGCGGTCAGCCCCGGACGGCGCCGGCCGGTCGGCCCGGACCAGCCGGCTGCTCGTTGCGGGTCGGTCCGCCGGCCGGGCCGTCGCACCGGCGTACGGAGCACGTCAGGACGCCGCCGCCGCGTCGACCGCGTCGACGATCGCCCGGACTAGGTCGACCACCCGGGGACCCCAGCGGGACGCGACGTCGTCGTCGAGCTCGACCACCTGACCGGCCTGTACTGCGGTGATGGTGGACCAGCCGGCCCGCTGCGCCACCGTCTGCGCGTCCTGCTGGCAGCACTTGGTGTCGGCCAGGAAGATCAGGTCCGGGTCGGCATCGATCAACGCCTCGGCGGACAGCTGCGGGTAGCCACCGGCCTCCCCGGACGGGTCCGCCGGATCGGCGATGTTGGTCAGCCCGACCATGGTGAACAGCGACCCGACGAAGGTTTCGCTGGTCACCGTGTAGAGAGTCGGGTCGAGCTCATAGTAGTAGCTCAGCGGCTCGGCCGGCTGCGCCACGTCGGCGATCAGCTTGTCGATGTCGGACCGCATGGTGTCGACCAGGTCGGCCGCCGCCTCCGGGTGCCCGGTGAGCGCGCCAAGTTCGGTGATCTGGCGGTACGTGTCGTCCAAGGTGACCGCCGCCCCGGCCAGGTAGACCGGGATCGACAGTCGGGTCAGCCCGGCCACCACCTCGTTGGTGTCGCCGGAGAGCACCACCAGGTCGGGTTCGTAGCCGGCGATCGCCTCGACGTTCGGGGTGAACCCGGACAGCTCGGTGGTCGGCGCCTCGGCCGGGTGGTTGGAGTTGTCGTCGACCGCTGCCACCTGGTCGCCGGCACCGATCGCGAAGAGCATCTCGGTGGCGGTCGGCGACAGCGCGACGATCCGCTCCGGGCGTACTTCCAGGGTGAGGTCGCCGACGGTGACCGGGTAGCTGGCGGCGGCCTCCGGGCTGACGCCGGGCTGCGCGTCGTCGGGTCCGCCGGAGCCGTCGCCGGCCTGGCCGCAGCCGGTCAGGGCGAGCGTCGCGGCGGTGGCGACCGCAGCGGTACGCAGCAACGCGGCCCGCAGCGGGTGGGGTCTGCTCATCTGGTCCTCCTGTCGGTCGAGGGCTGGTGCTTCGCCGACAGGTCGGGGGTGGTGACGCCGGCCCCGGCCAGGTGGCGAGGCGCCCTTCCTCGAGAGCGCGGTTCGCGACCACTCCGCAGGCGACCTGGCTAGCCCCGACTGTCGGCCGGGGCATCACAGTTGCGGGACAGCGCCGGGTTCGCACCGGCTTCGCTGCGGGGCGGTCGGTAGCACGGTAACCCACCGGCGCCGGCCGGCAGACATCGCGACAGCGCAGGGCTGCCGTACGGTGATGTTCACCGCACGGCAGCCCTGCCCACCGTCAGGAGCAGGCAGCCCTGCCCGCCGTCAGGACCTGGTGATCCGGACGTCGTCGATGGCCGCCTCGACCAGACTGGCGGTGGAGGCGTCCGCCGCCTCGACCAGGATCCGCACCGTCTGACCCGCGTACGGGGTCAGGTTGTAGCTGCTGGTCGACCAGGACCCGTACCGGTTGCTCCCCGCGCCGGACTGGTTCAGCAGCGTCGTCGTGCCGCCACTGTGCACCACGCTGATCCGCAGGTAGTCGGCCGACGACGAGTTGTTCAGGTGGGCCAGGTACCAGGCGAGCGACAGGGTGAGGGTGCCACTCGACGGCAACGCGACAGCCGGCGAGCGGGCGCTGGTCGCCCCGCTGTCGATGTCGTACGAGCCGGCGGAGGAGCCGGCCAGCCGGCCGGTGACCAGGCTGTTGCTGCCCTGGTAGGCGGTCAGCTGCAGGGCCCCGCCGGAGCTGGTGGCCTGCGCGACGCCGCGCTCCCACTGCCCGGTGCTGGCGGTGTCGGTGCCGCTCGGGTCGGTCGTCCAGCCGGTCGCCGACTCGAAGTCGTCCGCCCAGACGGTGCTGCCCGGCGGGTCGACCGGACCGCCGCCGCAGTACTGCGATTCCTTGCCGATCACCCGGTACGGGCAGTCGGCGTACTCGCTGAACATCAGCACCGCTTCCCGGTTGCGGGCGGTTTGGACAGGGATCACCTCGTCCGGCGGGTAGAACCCGCCGCCACTGGACGAGCCGGGATACAGCTCGAAGGTGTACGCCCAGATGCCGTGCTCGCCCCACATCCAGTCGATGCTGCTGCCGTCGGTGATGTACAGGTCGGAGGACTGTTGCGGGGTGTAGCCGTTGGTCGCCGCCATCCGCGTACCGAGGGTGGCGAACGTGTTGTACTGGTCGGTGGTCATCCCGGAGGGCGTGTTGGCGGTGGTCCAGCCATACGGCCAGAGGACCAGCTCCGAGTAGGTGTGGAAGTCGATGTTGGCCTTGATCTGCTGCTCACCGCCGACCACCCGGCTGTTGACGAAGTCGCGCAGTGCCTGGGTTTCCGGAGCGGAGAAGGCGTACGGGCCACGGTAGGTCGACGACGACGGGGAGCCGGAGGACCCGCCGCAGCAACCCCACAGGTAGTCCCAGTTGCGGTTCAGGTCGGTGCCGACGGCGGACGCACCGCTGTTCGGCTGCCGGTTCTTGCGCCAGGACCGGTACGAGCCGGTGGCGATGTCGTACTCGCTGCCGTCCGGGTTGACGGTCGGCACGATCCAGATTTCGCGGGTGTTGACGATGTTGGTGATCCGCGAGTCGCTGCCGTAGCCGTCAGTGAACAGGTTCAGCAGGTAGATCGCCATCTCGACGGTGAGGTGTTCGCGGGCGTGCTGCTGCGAGTTGAACAGGATTTCCGGCTCGTCCTCGTCGGTGGCGACGTTGTCGGAGATCTTGACCGCCATCAGGTCGCGGCCCTCGTACGAGGTCCCGATGTTGATCTTCCGGGCGATGTTCGAGTGGCTGGAGACCACCTGGTTGACCACCGTGGTCAACTCTGCGTAGTTGTGGTACGCCGAGTCGGACGGTGGGAAGTCCAGCGTGGTGACGTCGCCGGAGTCGTCGGTCCTGGTGGGTGCCCGGACCGCTTCGACGTCGAAGCCGAGCGCCTGGATCGCGCTGACCTCGGCCCGGGTCGCGGTGATGTTGAGGATGCCGTGTTCGATGTAGTCGATCGCGGCACCGGTCCCGGCCACCGCGTCGCGGTCGGCGAAGGTACGCGGTCCGAGGACCCGGTACGGGCCGGCGATCGACTCCCGGTCGACACCGCTGGGCTTGGGATCGGCCGATACCGGGCCGGTCACGACGGCGAACAGGCCGACGACGGTTGCGACGGCGAGGACGGTGGTCCTGCGCCACGAGCCGGCGTTGGCAGTTGGTGCGCGGAATCGCATCTAGACCTCCTGGGGGTGGGGAGGACTCCGCTGGTGAGCACAACTGCACCACCTGTCACATGGTCATATCAATATCTTTCGCGATCAATTCCATGCCAAGCTGATCATCACACGGCGCGGATACTTCGCGTACCGGACACCATGCGGGGAGGGACAGCCCTGTCCATGACGGATCTCAGCCACCACGGACTCCTCGATCCACTGCGCCGCGAGCACCAGGCGGACACGGCCGTCCGCGACCGACGGCGCAACCCTCAACTCATGATCATGTGAGCGCTATGAACGTCTCGTCGTGGCTGTGAGGTCCACAGCGCTCACATGATCATGAATCTCGCCCGCCGGAGCGCCGGAGGCCCGCCGGTAGCCCGGGCGACGCCGTTCGCCGGCCGCACGATGATGGCCGACGTGGCGCAGGTGGAAGTCGTCGTCGCCCATCACGAACGCGCGACCCTGCGCGTCGGCGAGGTGTTCCTGAAGGTCGACGCCGATCAGACGCGCGCCGACGTCGAGGTCGAGGCCATGGCGAGAGCACCGGTGCCGACTCCGCAGGTGCCGTGGACACCGGTCTTCACCCACGGCGACCTGCAGATCGCCCACGTGTTCGTCGACGGTGACGAGGTCACCGGCATGCTCGACTGGTCCGAGGCAGGCCGAGGTGACGCCCTGTTCGACCTCGCCACCCTGGCACTCGGGCACCGGGAGCGCCTTGGTGACGTCCTCGCCGGCTACTACTTAGCGGTCGGGCTTCGGGGCGCGTGGTGTTCCCGCCTCCGAGTCGGTCGCCTGGCGGGTTCGAGGCTGACGCCTGACTGACTTGACTTTGTCGCATGTTATGACCCATGGTTGTAAGACAAGGCTTGCGACTATGGAGGTGGTGGCGATGCGCCAGGCGAAGCACAGCGAGACCAGACAGTGGCTGGACCAGCACGGTCTGACCGACACCGAGTCGACCCCGCTGCTGGCGACGCGGCTGGCCGTGCGACGGCGGGCCAAGCTCGCTGGCGACGTCCTGCTGGCCGCGTTCCTGATCGGCGCGGCGCTCACCCACGCGGCGGTCCGGGTCACCGACGCGGCGTACTCCTGGCTGCCGTTGCTGGTGCTCACCGCGCTGGTGATCGGCATGCTGGTGGCGCAGTGGCTGCTCCGCGACTGGGTCCGCCGCGTCGACCGGCAAGCCGGCGCGCAACTGTCCCGTCGGGTGGCCCATCCGGTCGGGTTCGGCTGGCCGGCGGTGCTCGGCCGGCCGTACGCCGTCTTCACGGTTGCCGCCTACACCGCTGCGCTGGGGCTCGCGGTGAGCGTACTGCCGGTTTCCGACCCGGTGCTACGGGCCGGGGCCGCCGTCGTACTGATCGGTCTCGTCGGTGCCGGTGCCGGCATGATCATGCAGCTGCGTCAGGTGCTGACCAGCCCGGCCGTCGCCGAGGACGAGGCGTCACTCACGGCCGACGTCATCATGCGGGTCGAGGACGCCCGCGCCCTCGTCACCCCCAGCCTGGTCTGGTCGCTGCCGGTCATCTTCCTGTACGGCGAGTCGCTGGGCTGGTGGAATGCGGTCGCTATCGGACTCGTCCTGGCCGGTGTCGTCGCGTTCGGTCTGGTCCAGACCCGGACCATGGCTGTCGGGGTGACCGCACGGCAGGCCATGATCGTCCGATGATCGCCATCGACGCTGCCTCGCCGACGCCGCCGTACGAGCAGCTCCGGGCCCAGCTCGCCCGGCAGATCCAGGACCGGTCGCTGGCCGTCGGCACCCGGCTGCCGACGGTCCGCCGGCTCGCCGCCGACCTCGGCCTGGCCGTGAACACCGTCGGCCGGGCGTACCGGGAGCTGGAGGAGGCCGGGCTGATCGAGACCCGGGGGCGGGCCGGCTCGTTCGTCACGGCCGCCGGCGACCAGGCTCTCGAACAGGCCCACCGGGCCGCCCGCGACTACGCGACGATCATCGCCCGGAGCGGCATCGACCCCGCCGAGGCGATCCGGATCGTCCAGGCGGCCCTGGGCCGCCCGGCCACACCGTGACTCACCGGCCACGCCCGCGATCGGCACCGGCGTCAGCCGGCTGCCGGTCGCCGTGGCGCAGCCGCCAACGGTCGACGCCCGCGTGCAGCAGCACCAACGGCAGTACGCCTACCGCGTACCAGGCCAGGTCGGTGGGGTCGAAATGGACGCCTAGGACCAGCCGTGCCAGCAGACTGCGCTCGGACAGCTCCGCCGGTACGCCGGTCAGCTGCAGGAACTCGACGAGCCAGCAGAAGGCGACGGCGACCGTCCCGGCCGCGATCGGCCCGGCACCCGGAGCCAGGACGAACACTCCGGCGTAGACCATCGACGCGTACAGGGCGGTGCCGGAGTGCTGCTGCAGCATGCCGGAACTGTCCAGCACACCGTCCCCGCCGGCCAGTACCCGGATGCCGAGTGCCACGGCGAGGAACCCGCCAGCGGCGGACAGACCCGCCAACCGTACCCGCCACCTGAGACCTGCCACGGCGCCCGACCCTACAGTTCACCGGCCCTGTCGGTCACCGGCCGGTCAGCGGGGCCCCGGCGGATCTCAGCACGTCGATCTCGCAGCCCGGCGAGGCCGGGTCGAAGCCGTGCTCGACCAGCCAACGGATCGCCGACAGGCTGCGTAGCGACCACCACGCGCCGATCACGTCGAGGTCGACGGCGGTGCCGTAGCTGGTACCAGTACGCCACATGTTGGAGGCACGGTGAAGCTGAACAGCAAGGGCCAGGTAACCACAGGCGGCCTACGTTGACCCGCCCGGCGCACCGTCAACTGGGCGTGGGCGGCGGGAGACGGCGGTCGGCCCCGGGGTTCCTACGCTCCGAGGCCCGCAGCGCTCATGCCTTCCCTTGGGCAAGCCACGATGCCATGATGTCATGGTTGAGCGTCGATCTCTCGATGCAGGAGACACGCGGAGGATCGGCGAGTACCCCCACTATGGGAGGATGCATGCGAAGACTGACCACACTGCTGGTGGCGTTCATGATCGCCATGGCCGGCCTGTTCGCGACCACCGCCGCCCCAGCGGCGGCAGACTACCCGGACCCGCCGGGCGGCACGCTCCGCAACGTCTACAGTGATCTGGACTTCTGCCGCTCGCACGGCAACTACGGGCTCCAAAACGACCTGTGGAGTTCGTACCTCTGCCAGGACCGCACGTACAGCAACCCGTCCAACGTCCTCTACTTCTTCTGGACGTTCGACTAGCAGGTGGCTCCTGGGGAGGCTCCACCGACGAGTCAGGGCATGTGCCCCGAGAGCTTGATGCCACAGGTGCATCATGATTCATCTCCGGCATCTCGGCCGACACCCCCGACCCGGGACGCGACACTGCGTAGACCGGGCGGTGCACTTCGGCAACGTCGTCGGGATCACGATGATCGACGGCGACGGGCCTGACCCTCAGCGCCGGCCTGGTCCCCGGCGTCGATGGGATGCACCGTCGAGACGGTTACGGGCGATCGTGAACAGCTCGCCGACCTCGGCCGGCAGCCGGCCGGCGGTCTCCCGGTGCAAATGCCGACGGGCCGCCGCCGGGAGACCCGCGAGCAGGGCGTCGTCCAGCGCGGTGGCCAGACACAGCCCGGCGAGCCGCGCCTCCAGATCGGGCAACGGCTCGCCGCGCTGTAGCCGTACGGTCAGCCGGGCCCACGCCCACGCGGCCCGGTTCGCGTCGACCGGCACCTGGCGCACGGCGGTGGTCAGCAGACGGCGTACCGTCCGGGGCCGCACCACACCCGCCGCGACCAGCCGCCGCGCGACCTGCTGATGAGCGCCGGGCGCCAGCAGCGCCAGCCAGGTGCCCACCCGTCGGTACCCCGGCTCGGCGGCCATCCAGCGCAGGGTCCAGCCGCCGAGCGCGTCCACCGGCACGTGCCGCGCCGCCAGCCAGAGCCGGCCGTCGCGCACCCGCAGCGCCCCGGCGTCGACCAGGTCCACCAGCAGCGCGGCGGCCAGACCGAACCCGACCGCCCGGTCCGGCAGCCGCGGCCGACCGGTCACCGGGTCCTGCGCCAGCAGGAAGAACTCGTCGGCCAGCAACGGTCTCCGCAGGTGCACCGCCGGCAACGGCAGCGTCATTGCGGCGTCGGCCCCGGTCCCAGCGGCGGTCCCGGTCCCGGCCCTGGCCCCGGTGTGGTGGACCATCGTGGCTCCCTTCGTGGTCATTGGCCGACGGCCTACGCCGGCATCCGGGCCTGGAACTGCCGCGACTGCCAGTCCCGCAGCGCCTGCTTGATCCGTACGTTCTCGTCGCGGGTCATCGCCAGCTCGGCCCGCACCGCGGCCAGTTCGTCGGCGACCAGGTGCAGGAAGGCGCGTACCTCGGCCGGGTCGAGACCGCGCCGGGTGCGGTCCAGGAACTGGCGGTCGCGGACCAGCCCGGGGCTGATCGACGGCCGGGCCGCAGCCCGGTAGTGGCGGGCACCGGCGTTGCGGGTGTGCGGCCGGGACTGCCGCCGGGTACGCCGGGGGAACAGGACGAGGTGGAGAAGCCTGCGCACGGTGGAACCGCCTTTCGCATTTCGACGGGATCGCTGTCAGGGTGTTTCTGGTCAGGAGCGAGATTCGGGGGTACGGCCGTCACGCTCGACGACGCCGGGCCGCCGCAAGGCGTGTTTGAACACCGACAGCAGCATCATCTGGCCGGTGCGTGGGCCGCTGACGAAGGTGCCCATCACCGCGATCATGGTCACGTGTGGAATATCGTGACCGTGCCGCAGATGTGACACCCGGATCGCCACCGGGCCGTTGCCGAATGCCCAGTCTTCGGCGCGCAGACGCAACACGTCGCCGACCTTGATCAACGGTTCACCGGACAATTTCGCACCACCCGCCGTCGTTGCCGCTCCGGCCGTCGTCGCCGCTCTCCGGCGGGTGCGGGAACTCCGGCGGCGACAGGCCGGCGACGGTGAGGACGGTCCGGATCCGGCGCGCTCGCGGCACGTCCCGCCGGTCGAGGATCGCCAGGGCCATGGTGAACGGCGCGCAGAACGCCACCGATCCGCACGTCGGGCATTCGCCGATCCGCCTCGGCAGATGCTTCTCGGCGGTCTCCCTTGCGTGCCGCAACACCGGGTCGTCGTCCGGGTCCGCCCCGGCGACCATCACCTTATTGATCATCGAATCCCTCCCGATTTTTCTGCTGTCAGCAGATCCACCCTGGACCCGCGACGCCAACAGTGGAAGGATTCCCACCAACAGAACCCGTTCCGAAACTTCGATCTTGAATCGGGAAGGACCGGTAATTCGTGAGCAGCAACGGGGTTCCCCGCACTCTCAAGTTCCTCCGCACGCTCAACGGAGGCATGACCCAGGAGCAGTTGGCGCAGCGGCTGAGCGTTTCCACCTCGCTGATCGCCAAGTTCGAGACGGCCCGGCAGATCCCACTGCCGGACACCGCCGAGCAGATCGACGATGTCTTCGGCAGCGGCACCCTGGTGCAGGAGACCGCCGCGGACGCCCGCAATGCCGTCCCGCCGGACTGGTTCCAGCCGTGGCCGGAGTACGAGGCCCAGGCCGAGATGCTGCGCTGGTTTGAGCCAACCTACGTCCCCGGGTTGCTGCAGACCGAGGCGTACGCCCGCGCGGTGCTCGCCGTCGGTCTGCACCCGCCGGAGGTGGCCGAGCAGCGGCTGGCCCACCGGCTCGCTCGCCAGGCCACCGTCTTCGACCGCAGAACGCCGCCGGTCACCTCGTTCATCGTCGATGAGGCGGCGCTACGGCGGGGCGACCCGGTGATGATGAAGGAGCAGTTGCTGCACCTGGTCAACATGTCGCGGAGCGACCGGGTGCTGCTGCACGTGGTGCCGGTCGACGCCGGACTATACGCCGGACAGTCCGGCAACTTCATTCTTGCCACGCTGCCGGACGGGGCGACGGTCGCCTACACGGAGAACCCGGTGGACGGCCGCACCTACGAGGAGCCGGCGAAGGTCGCCGCCCTCGTCAACATCTGGGAGGCGATACGCTCGGTGGCACTACCCCAAGACATGTCCCGAGACCTGATCGCGAGGATGGCAGAGGAGCTATGACCCAGCCAGCGTGGCGCACCGCCAGCCGCAGCAACAGCAACGGCGGCGCATGTGTCGAAGTCGCCGACAACCTGCCGGGCCGGGTACTGGTCCGCGACAGCAAGAACCGCACCGGCGGCACCCTCACCTTCACCCCCACCGCCTGGTCAACCTTCATCACCCAGGCCGCCGCCACCCACCACCACTGACCACCCGACACCACGCTGCGGCCCCGTCCTGCGCACCTACGCCGGGTCAAGGGCAGGGCCGCAGCGGCGGTCGACATTTCCCTCCCGGCTGGTCACCCGGGCCAGTCGCCTGATCGCGAGGATTGGCAGGCAGCTATGACCCAGCCAGCGTGGCGCACCGCCAGCCGCAGCAACAGCAACGGCGGCGAATGCGTCGAAGTCGCCGACAACCTGCCCGGCCGGGTACTGGTCCGCGACAGCAAGAACCGCACCGGCGGCACCCTCACCTTCACCCCCACCGCCTGGTCCACCTTCGTCACCCAGGTCAGCACCGCCGGCCATTGACCACCCGACACCGGCCTCCTTGGAGGAGGACGCAGAGCCGGCACGCATCAGCGCTGACCTATCCGCCGGATGCATCCGCCGCTCGACGTGCAGGGCGTCGGCCCTCAGCACGTCCGAGCGGCCGCACTCGCCGCCGAGAGTCCGTACAACTTGGGACGGGCGACCGGCCGAGCCTCCTGGAACGCATCAGCTGTTCACCGGATCGGGTGGGCACCAGCGTGCGCTCATGCCGATGAGCGGAAGCCTCGTTTCTAGGTATGGTCGCTATGTGGGTCGACGCGTACGAGAGGCTGATGCCGGCTTGTCGCGGAGCGAGGGATCCGAGAGTAGTTGACACGAGTGGTGATCGTGGGCGCCGGGATCGTCGGCGCTGCCGTGGCGTTCGAGGTGGCGCGGGCTGGAGCCGAGGTCGTTCTGCTGGACAAATCGGTTCCAGCTTGTGGAGTGACCGCAGACTCTTTCGCTTGGATCGGTGGTCCACGCGGGGCGGACGTCCTTCACCACAAGATCACGCCGGGCTTCCTCCCACTCGCCGATCGCGTGTACGCAACTGGGCTGTCATAAGACGTCGCCCATCCATACCCCGTGGGCTGCTTACCTGCTGCCCGCCAGCGCCATCCGGATCTGCCGCGTTGCAGGCCGGCGGCGGATGAGGTCGTCGCACTCGGGTTCCAGGCGGTCATCGAGTCTGGAACATTCCCGACATGACCATGTGCCGGCATCAGGGGCGTGCACCGTTCAGGTAGACGGCTCGGGCACGTCATGGCCCGTGAGCCAGAGTCGCCACGGCTCACCCAGATCGCGGGATTCTACGTCGAAGATCGGGTGCCAACGCCCGTCAGGCGAATACCAGCCGGTTGGGTTCGCAGCTCACGTCGTAGCCGGCGGCGGCGAGCAGTCTGGCTGTTGCTGAAAGCTGCGACGGCAGGTTCACCTGCCAGTTCGTCGAGAGCCGTGTCGCCGGCCGCTACCCGCAGGCCCAGAACTGCGGGAACGGGTCGGCTGATCAGCCGGTCCGTCGACGGCACCGGGGCTGGAGAACAACACCGAAGGCGCCGCAGGACGGCAAGACTCCGGTGGCGGCCATTGCGACGCCGCGATCTGGGCCCCGGTGACCGGCAGGGTGGGCGAGATCTGGTCGAGCAAGCGCTGCGCCAGGGCGGCGTCAATCTCGAGGTCTGCGCTGATGCGAACATCAGCCGCAGTCGCCAGGTCCACGACGTCGTCGATGGTGAACGCATCAGCTCCGAGAGTACTCAGCCGTCGCGCGAACTCCTGGACATTGATCATTTGCAGCCTCATCGTCGGATTGTTGATTATCCACCGTAACCCTCGCCTAGGTCGGCGGATCCTGCGCCCGCCGTGCGAGCCACCGCGGCCGACAGCCGGCACCGGCAACCGCGACCGCTGCGCGGCAGTCCGCAACTCTTCGGTGAGCTAATCGCGCGCGGCGCCGGCAGGGCTGTCACGCTCTGTGCTACCCATGCTGCTCCGCGACGCCCGGAAATACCGCGATCCGAGCGTCACGACGATCGGTGTGCTGTCGTGCCGATGAGCGGATGTTGAACCGCATCAAGTCGTGGCCTGAGAGGTGAGCCAACCGTGCAACCTCGTGGCTAATTGTACGGGCTGGTCAAGCTGGACCAGGTGACCCGCCCCATCGATCAGCTCGAGTTGAGCGCCCGGGATGAGTTCTGTCAGTAGGTGAGCACGGTCGACAGGGATCCACGTGTCGTTCTTGCCCCACACCACCAGAACGGGCAAGTCCAGACGCGGGTAGAGACCCTGAATCTCGTCCGTATAGGTCTGGTCCGCCTGAGCGATCTGTCGGTAGAACGCGGCTTACCCGTCGGTACCCAGCCAGGGAGAAACGAGGTCCTGCATCTGGCTAGGCGTCAGGTCCATGTGACTGGCTCCTGCGATGTAGGCCCGGATCGCTCCTTCGTGGACGGCCTTTGGCAGCGCGCTGAAAGCTTCGGTGTTGTCGCGTACGAGCCGGAAGAAGTCCGACCCCCAGGGAGCCAGTGCCACCACGTCGACGAGCGCCAACGACGCGAACGAACAGCCGTGCAAGAGAAGGGCCCTCAACGCGACGGCACCGCCGTAGTCGTGAGCTACGACATGTGGGGACGGCAGCTCCCAATGCGAGACGAGGTCAGCCAGTAACATACTCGGGCCGCGGGTCGCGCTGAGCCAGCGATCGCCTTACTGGAACGGATTCCGGGGATCGCCGCGCTGGCAGCCACTGGCTGACCGGCTCGGGACGTACGCCGGCTCCCGCGCCGAGCACCACGTCCTGCTCGACCAGGATTCGACGGCGTACTCGCCGGGTGACACGGTCTGGGCGGACGCTTGGTGGGCGACTTCGCCGGCGGGGAAGCCCTCTGGCGGTTCGGCGGCCACCAGTCAACCGCTGCCCCAGCCGTCGTTCCGGTCGGAAGTGCGGCGGCCGGGATGTCCGGCCCGATCCGATCATGCCCCACCAATCGCCGCCGAGCCCGGCGTGCGTCGGGCTGTCACGCCCCGGCACGTTGTCGAGTGGAGGGTCCGGGCACGTCATCCCCGATGAATTACGTGCCTGGACCCTCCACTCGACGCGTACCGACAGGCGCGGGAAGAGGCGATGCACACGCTGCCCCGTACCGCCCGAACAACTCAGCCCCCTTCACCGACCCTGGGCTGCCGGCGTCGAGGCTCAGTAGACAAGTTGGACGGCGACCAGCTGGACATCGTCCCCACCTGTCAGGGTTTGCGGCGGGCGACCAGCATGCCCAGCGGCGGGCGGCCCGGTGCCGGCGGGGTCTGCTCGACGGTCACCAGGACCAGGAAGCCCGCTTTGGTCAGCAACCGCGCCACCTCGGCCGGCCGCTGCCGGTGGAAGCTCAGGTCGATCCGCTTGCCCTCGAACTCGTCCCGGTGCCGGATGTCGTCGCCGACCTGGAAAACCAACATTAGGTAGCCGCCCGGCACCAGCACCCGGTGGAACTCGGCGAACGCCTCCGGCCGCCGCTGCCACGGCAGATGGATGATCGAGAAGAAGGCGAGCAACCCGCCGAGCCCACCGTCGGGCAGATCCAGATCGAGCATCGAGCCGACCTCGAACCGCAGCCCCGGGTACGCCCGGCGGGCATGGTCGATCATGCCTGGGGACAGGTCGACACCGAACGCGTCCAGCCCGTGCCCGGCCAACAGCACGGTGACCCGGCCCGGCCCGCAGCCGACATCGGCGACCGCCGTGTTACCTGTCGAACGCACCAGCTCGGCGAACATGCCCAGCATGGCCCGGTCCAGCGGTGACTCGTCCAGCTCCGACTTCACCGCCTCGGCGTACTCGCCGACGATCACATCGTAGGAGTCACGGGTGGTGGTCAGGAAGTCGGCGTCGGACACCCGCAGCACGTTACCCGTTCTCATCCTTCTCCCATGATGGCGTGATCTGTTTAGCGGACATGGGCAACACATCGGCGCGCATCCTGGTCGTCGACGACCAGCCGAACATCGTCGACATGCTGGTCACCGTGCTCACCTTCCACGGTTTCGCCGTCGACTCCGCGACCACGGTGGCGCAGGCGGAGCAGCTCGCCGAGTCGGGTCGACCGGATCTCGTCGTACTCGACGTGATGCTGCCCGACGGCGACGGCTTCGATCTGTGCCGGCGGCTGCGGCAACGCGGTCACCGGTTCGGCATCGTCTTCCTGACCGCCCGCGACGCCCGCCGCGACCTGGTCTCCGGGCTAACCCTCGGCGGTGACGACTACCTGACCAAGCCGTTCGCGGTGGAGGAACTGCTGGCCCGGGTACGGGCGGTGCTGCGCCGGGTCGGGCACTGTCCCGCAGTCAGATCCTGGAGGCGGTGTGGCGCTACGACTTCGGTGGTGAGTCGAACGTCGTCGACACCTACATCGGCTACCTGCGCCGCAAGCTGGACCCGCTGGGTGAGCCGCTGATCTCACCCACCGCGGCTTCGGCTACGCGCTGCGTACCGCCGTACAGGTGTGAGCCGTGCCGCCGCGCTGGTCGCCAGCGGCAGCCGGCAGATCGCCCGGGTCGGCGAGCGGGACCTGCGGGACCAAACGGTACGCGCGGTGATCGGCCCCACCGAGTTTCTGGTGGAGTTCCGGACCGGTGACGGCGAGCTGACCCGGTTCGCGTCGACCGCGCCGGTGCCGGCGACCCCGCTGCTGGACGCCGCACCGGCCCCGCCGCCCGGCGGGCGGTCCCCGCTGACCAGCATCACCACGCCGGAAGGGGGGTACCGGGTGGTGACCGTCGACGCCGGCCCCGGCGTGGTGATGCTGGGGCTGCCGCTGGCCCCGGTCCGGGAGACCGTGGCGCGGCTGCTCGGCATCGAGGTGCTGGTGTCGGTGGCGGTCGCCGTACTGCTGGCGTTTCTGGCCCGGATGCTGATCGTGGCCCGGATGCGGCCGTTGGACGACATCGCGCGGACCGCCGACGCGATCGCCGGTGGGCAGCTGGACCGCCGGGTGCCGATAACCGACGACCCCCGACGGGTACGGCGTACCGAAGCGGGCCGGCTGACCCTGGCGGTCAACGGCATGCTGGACCGGATCCTCGCCGCGTTGGCCGTGCGGGAGCGATCCGAACAGCGGATGCGGTCGTTCGTCGCGGACGCGTCGCATGAGCTGCGCACCCCGCTGACCGTGATCCGCGGCTACACCCAGCTGTTACGCGGCGATATGGTCGACGAGCAGCGCCGGCCGGACGTGCTGCGCCGGCTCGACGACGAGGCCGCCCGGATGTCCAAGATGGGGTGTCCGACCTGCTGTTTCTGGCCCGGTTGGACGCCGAGCCGCAGTTGCGGGACGAGCCGGTCGACATCGCCGTGCTGGCTCGCGACGCGGTCGCCGACGCGGTCGCTGTCGCGCTCGCAACGGGTGATCGCGTTGGACTCGCCGCCGCATCTGCTCGTCTCCGGTGACCCGGACGCGTTACGGCGGGTGCTGGCGAACCTGCTGGCCAACGTACGGGCGCACACGCCGGTCGAGGCGAACGCCGAGGTGTCGGTGCACGCCGACGCCGGGTTGGTGCGGGTGGCGGTGTCGGACACCGGACCGGGGCTGACGCCGGAGGCCGCCGAGCGGATCTTCGACCGCTTCTACCGGGCGGACGCGGCGGGCGGCGCAGCCGAGGGCAGCGGGCTCGGGCTGGCGATCGTCGCCGGCACGGTACGGGCTCTCGGCGGCGAGGTCGGTGTCGGCACCACTCCCGGCGGCGGGACCACCATCTGGTTCACCGTCCCCACCGGACCGGCGCCGAACGGGAGTGTCGCGGTGACGTCGACGGGCATTACGGGTACGGTCTCCGGCCGTGGCGACGAAACCGGCGAACCAGGCCGCCGCGCGGGCGGCGGCGATTGAGGCCGACGCGGAGAAGTATCCGGACGAGCGGGCCGAACTCCTGCTGGAAGCGGCCGAGGCGTGGCGGGCGGCCGGCCAGCTCGACCGGGCACGCAAGCTGCTCGCCGAGCTGATCGCGGCGGGCGGCGTGGACGGCTGCTACGCGCGGTGCGACCTGGCCGGGATCGAGTTCGAGGCCGGGGCGGACAGCGAGGCGTACGCGGAGCTGGCCCGGCTCGCCCGCGACCCCGACCTCAGTGAGGGACAGTGCACTCTCGTCGCCGAGTTGCTGGCCGAACGCGGTGACCTGCCGGCGGCGCTGGTTTGGTACGACCGGGCCGTCGCTCGCCTGACGGCGGACGATCTCGAGGCGCTGCGCGGGCCGAACGGCTGGATGCAGATGTCGTCGGTGCTGGTCCGGGGCCGCCGCGAGGTCCGGCGCCGGCTCGGGTTGCCGGCCGACGCCACCGACGAGATAGCTCCGGCGGCACCGGCACAGCGGATGGCTGAGTCGACCGGACTGCCGACGACCCTGGACGAGGCGCGTGAGCACTTCGAGTCGGGTCGGATACCTGACCAGTTGCGGCTGCTGGTGTTTCAGCGCGCCGAGCGGGCCGAGGCCCGCCGCCGGTGGCCCGACGCGTACGTCGACCCTGACGAGGCGTACTTCCCGGCGGCGGAGCGTCGCTGGCGCGGCCTGGCCGAAAGCGGGGTGCCGGCCATCCGCGTGGTGCCAGCCACGGTTGCCGGGTTGTCGGAGTTCGCCGAGCGGATCGGTGCGTCGCCGCTCGACTCGGCGGTGAAGACCCGGTACGCCCAGCTGGCCGCCGACCAGGACACGATCGTCTGGCCACCGGCACGCAACGATCCGTGCTGGTGCGGGTCGGGCACCAAGTACAAGAAGTGCTGCGGCCGAGCAGGCCTGGGCTCGTGACGCCGTAGTCCGACTCGGCCTCCTCGCTGCAGCTACGACTCGACCACCGTACCTACGCCCGAGCCGCTGCCGGAAACGACAGGGACTCAGTTCATAATGGGTTCTCATCGAACTCACGTCCGGCTTGCACCACAGCCGGGTGTGATCGGGGCATGCGCATCTGGAGACCTCGCAACCGGCGGGGATGGCTGCTGCTCACCGCGGCGCTGCTGATCCCCGGGAGTCTGGTCGTCGCGGACCGGATCGCCGCCGGGGTGGTCGGCGGCCGGCTCGCCGACGCCGCCGGCGGCGACGAGTTGCGACCCGCCGGGCGGGCGACACCGTCAGGGACCGACAAGTGCGGGGAGTCAGCCTGAACACGCGGGTCGACCACTCGACGCAGCAGCCGGGCTGTCGTTCAGCACCGGCGGTAACCCACCGTACTATGCCGGGTGGACCAGATCACGGGGGGTACGGTGGCTGGGCGGCTGGCAAACCGACTGGGAACGGCCCGCGAGGAGGCGTTCGTCGGCCGTACTGCCGAACTGGACGCCTTTAGGGCCGCACTGGCCGGCACGCCGGACGGATGTCCGGTGTGGTTCGTACACGGCCCCGGCGGCATCGGCAAGTCCATGTTGCTGCGTCGGTTCGCGACCCTCGCCCGCGACGCCGGCCGGATCGTCGTCCAGGTCGACGGCGCCGGCATCGACCCGTCCCCGGCCGGATTCACCGCAGCCGCCTACGTCGCGCTCAGCGGCGCGCCGGCCGTCCTGCTCGTCGACACGTTCGAACGCTGCCAGGGTCTGGAAGGCTGGCTGCGGGACCGGTTCCTGCCGCGCATCCCGGACGGCGTCGTCGTGGTGGTCGCCGGCCGGCAGGCACCGGACTGCGAGTGGCAGGCCGACCTCGGTTGGTCCGGCGTACTGCGGGTGGAGAGCCTCGGCGGTCTGCCGCCGGACGCGGCCACCGAACTGCTGGACCGGCGCGGCGTACCGCGTGAACTCTGGGAGGCGGTGCTGCGCTTCGCTGGCGGCCATCCGCTCGCGCTCAACCTCTCCGCCGCGGTCGCGGTCGGCGACCGGCGGGCCTCCGCCACCTGGACACCGACCCCGGACGTCGTCGCGACCCTGCTGCACCACCTGGTCGGCGAGGTGCCGTCGGCGCAGCACCGGCTCGCGCTGGAGACCTGCTCACACGCGCTGACCACCACCGAGGACCTGCTGCGTTCGGTCGTCGGCGAGGCGGCGGCGGAGCTGTTCGCCTGGCTGCGCCGGCTGCCATTCGTCCAAAGTGGCCGCGATGGGGTCGTCCCGCACGACGTGGTACGTAGTGTGCTGGACGCGGATCTGCGCTGGCGGGACCCGCACGGCTACCAGGTGATGCACGCCCGGGTGGCGGCCCACCTGCTGCACCGGGCACGGGCCGCCAGCGGCGACGCCGTCCTACCGGCGGTCCGCTCGCTGTACCACATTCTGCAGGACACCGCCGTGATGGCGCCGTTCGCGCTGCGCCACGGCGGCGGCGCGGTCTACCCGGACCTGGCGACGCCCGACGACCACGCCACCCTGCGGCGGATCGTGCGGGAGTCCGGCGACGGCACCGACGATCTGGTCGGCTTCTGGCTGGACCGCCAACCGGAGGCGTTCGACGTGTACCGGCGCTCGCACGACGGGGCCGTCGCCGGGTTCCAGGTGACGCTGCGGCTGACCGGCCCGGATCCGGACGAGGTCGCCGCCGACCCGGTGGTCGCGGCGGTGTGGCGGTGTGCCGCGACCGCGCCGCCGCGGGCCGGCGAACACATCCTGGTCACCCGGTTCAGCTACCCGCTGCCGGCGCGGCGGCGCTCCGCGGTCCGGGACCTGATGCACGTGCGGACCCTGCAGTGGTGGATTCGGTCGCAGCGACTCGCCTGGTCGTTCCTCACGCTGGCCGACGAGGCGGTCGGGGTGGCCGAGTTCATCGACCACCAGCCGGTCCGGCCCCGGCCGGTGGCGAACGGCCGGGCGTACGACCTGTACGCGCACGACTGGCGGGCGGTCCCGGTGCACGGGTGGGCGGCCCGGGTGACCGCGTGGCCGCTGAACGCCGCGCCGGCCCGGTCGTCGACCGGCGCGAGCACCGCCGTCGCGACCCCGGTCCACGCGGTGCTGTCCCGGCCCGACTTCGACGCGGCGGTCCGGTCGGCGCTGCGGCGGCTGCACGACGAGTCGGCGCTGCGGGCCAACCCGTTGACCCGCAGCCGGCTGGTGGTCGCCCCCGGAGGTGGCTCCGCCGCTGATCGGACCAGCACCCGGGACCCGGTGGACACGCTGCGGACGCTGCTGGCCGACGCCGCGGAGTCGCTGCGGCACGACCCCCGCGACGCCAAGCTGTACCGGGTGCTGTCCGCCACCTACCTCACCGGGCCGACCACCCAGGAGGCGGCGGCGGACCGGCTCGGCCTGCCGGCCAGCACGTACAAGCGGCATCTGCGGGCCGCCATCGACCGGGTCTGTGAACTGTTGTGGCGCCGGGAGTCGTGACCCGACCGTCGCTCAGCTTGAGTCAGCCGTGCAGTTCGCGGTGCCACAGGGCGTCGCTGATCCGGTCCAACGCCCGGGTCAGATGCCGCCGGTAGGTGCTGAACGGCAGGCCGAGCCGGTCCGCCGCCGCCTCCTGCGTCGGGGTGCCGTGCACGAACGTGGTGACCAGTACCCGGTGTGACCGGGTGTCGGCGCGCAGGCCGTCGAGCGCGGCACCGAGTACGCCGCGCAGCGCGTCGACCGGGTCGCCGTCCGGGCGGTCGGCGACCAGCCGGGTACGGACCAGCGGGTTGGCGGCGAGCGCGTCGGGGCGGCGCCAGGCCCGCATCGCGGACCGGACCGCCGCGTCGAACTCGGGGCGGGACAGCACCAGCAGGTCGGCGCCGGGCCGGGCGGTACGCGGCTGCAGCCCGTACAACAGTTGCTGCTGGTTGTGGTTGAGCCAGCGCATCAGCGGCGCGACCCGCCAGTCGTGGAAGAACAGGTGGTACGGGCGTCCGCCGACCTGCGGCACCGTATCGACCGGATGGTCGTCGAAGTACGCCAGGTGTGGCCCCCAGAACTCGGCGTCGCGCAGCACCAGGTAGTGCAGGGCCAGACCCTTGTCATGCAGGTAGTGGGCCAGCATCCGCATCTGGATCATGTCGGTCACCGGCGACGGCCGCTGGTAGGACGGGGGATGCACCATGAACCGGGCCAGACCGATGTGTTCGCCGCCGCGCAGCGGGGCGCTGGCCCGGCAGTGCCGCCAGGCGGTGTCGACGACCGGATCGGCTTCCAGCTCGGCCGGCTGTGGGTCGTCCAGGTCCAGCCAGATCATGAAGCCCACCACCTCGTCGGTGGCGGAGCTGCGGTAGACGTGGCAGCCCTCGGGCTGACGGTCCAGCCAGAGGCCGACCAGCGCAGCGGACCCCGGGCCTTCGGCCTCGCCGGCGAGGTCCAGCACCGTCGGCCGGTCCGCCGGCTGGTACGGAGCCTCGTAGGCCTCGCCCTCGCCGGCGAAGGTGAAGTAGCGGCGGATCTCCTGCGCGTGCCGTTGCAGGTACATCATCGCGCCGACCGCCGGCAGCACCGTCGGCCCGGTGGCGGCCAACGCCTGCTCGAGCAGGTAGGCGTGCAACCGCCGGTGCATCGTCTCGTAGCCCTGCGGGTCACGCCAGCGCAGGTCGTCGTTGAGCGCGTCACGGACCACGTCGTGCGGACGCAGGCCGCGGGCGTCGGACTCGATGAACGGCAACTCACGCAGCCACGCGAAGATCGGCCCGGGGTCGCGGTCCAGGGCCGCCCGCAGCAGTCCTTCGGTGGTCGTCTGGGCATGCGCGCAGATCTCCAGCGCCTGCCGGTGCAGCGGTGACGGCGTCTCCCCGATCAACTGGGTGAGCAGGGTCTCCACCACGTTCAGGCTGGGCCGCCAGGCGGCGGTGGCGGCAGCGTCGTGGGTGACCGCGACCTCGGCTGCGAGCCGCAGCGCCAGCGGGTGGCCGCCGGCGAACGACAACACCGAGGGATGCAGATCCGGCGGTACGCCCCGGCGGTTGAGCAGCGCGACGGCATGCTCCCGGGACAGGTTGCCCATCGGGATCACTTTCAGCAGATCACGCCAGGCCGGATCGGCCCGCCACTGCGGCCCGGGGCCGCCCCGGCCGGCCAACACCACCAGGACGGACTCCGGCAGTCGCGGCAGGAACCGGTCCCGCAGCCAGTCCTCCAGCCCCTGGCATTGCTCGAAGGAGTCGACCAGCAGCACCGCCGTGTCGTCGGCCAGCGCGTCGCCGGCGGCGAGCTCGAACCGGCCCGGTGACGGACTGACCGCCCGGCCGTCCACATGCACCACCCGTCGCCCGGCTGCGGCCGCCTCGTCACTGAAGTACCGCAGCAGGGTGGACTTGCCGATGCCGCCCGGCCCGTGCAGGTAGAGCACTCCGAGCGGTTCGGGGGCGCGCTCCAACGCCTGCCGCAGCAGAGCGAGCTCGGCGGCCCGGCCAACGAAGTGGTGCTCCCGGGTCTGCCGCAGCCGTCGGTCCAGACTGGTGGTCGCTTGCCCACATCCGGCCATCACAAATCGATATCTTAGTGAAGCCGGTACGCCAGCGGCCGCCCCGGCCCGACAGCCGGGATGGCACCACCGGCCGCCCCGGGGCGGGATCGGCAGGTCAGCGTGACTGCAGGGTGTCCAGTGCGACGGCCATGGCGATCACCAGGCGGCGGTCCAGTTGCGGGTGGTGGATGTCGACCTGGTAGTTGTCCCGCAGGCTCCACTTGCGTACCACGGAGAAGGCCGGTTGGCCGTCGATGGTGAAGTCGAAGTGGTACGGCAGCCAGGGGGGCAGGTCGCCGATCCGGCGCAGCACGGCGACCACCATGTTGCGCTCCGCGCCGGTCGCCACGCCGAGGCCGGGTTGCTCCAGGTGCCAGGTGGAGCGCAGCAGCGACCGGGTGAAGTCCTTGCGGAACAGTCCGATCGGGTGGCCGGCGGCGTCCGTCACGTCGTAGGTCGCCCCGAGGTCGACCACCTGCCGGGCGTTGAACCCGAGTACGCACTGCTGGCGCTGGTCGTCGGCGTAGAAGGTGACCCGTTCACGGAAGGCCAGCCGCTTCTGCTGGGCGAAGGCGAGCAGCGGCCCGGATGAGCCGTCCGGGCCGACGGCGCGGACCTCGTACTGATTGACGATTGGCCGGATGCGTTGCCGTACGTGCATCTGTCGCAGCGTCTGCAGTTGCTGCTGGTCCATTGGTCGGTGGCTCTCTTCCGTCGGGGATGGGCGGCCGTTCGCCGCCGGCACGGTGGGCGGCCGTGCGCCACCGGATCGAAAGTTTGCCATGGATATCCGGCACGACACTCACCGGCATCACCGACCACATATCCTTCAGTAGCCTCCACGCTACGTTCCGTCAGCCCCCTGCGGCAGGCCGACAACAAAGGATCGGACGAATGTGGCCTATTCGACAAAAGGCTTCCGCTGCCACGCAACCACCGGCCGACTCTCCCGCCGACCGCGAGGCGCTGCCCGAACTCGCCGACGCGGACTGGATGCACCACGCCCGCGCGTTCGCCGAGACCAGCTTCTGGACGGTCGCCCGCCGGCTGCCCGGGATCCTCGCCGAGGCGGTCCAGTTGGCCTGGTCGGTGAGCCCACGCGACACGGTCGCCGCGATCGGGCTGAACATCGTGGCCGGGGTGATGACCACGTTCGGGCTGCTGGCCACCAGCAGCGTACTGCGGGAACTTTTCGCCTCCGGTCCGACACCGGACCGGATCCGCGCGGCCGCTCCAGCACTCGCCGTCGCCGCGCTCGCCGTGGTGGCCCGGGGCGGGCTGACCATCGCCGCCGGCTGGGCCCAGGCCCGGCTGATGCCACAGGTCACCTACCGGGCCGAGCTGCGGCTGTTCGAGGCCACCACGTCGGTGGAGCTGGCCGCCTTCGACGACGCCGGCTTTGCCGAGGAGATGGACCGGGCCCGCGACCGGGGGACCGTCGAAGCGGCGTCCATTGTCGATGACGCGGTGAACCTCACCACCGGGGTCGTCGGGGTGGCCGCCACCGCCGCAGCGGTCACCGTCATCGAACCGCTGCTGCTGCCGTGTCTGCTGCTGGCGGCGGTACCGGCCGCCGTCACCGCCATCCGGATCGCCCGCCGCGAATACCTCGCGTTGCTGGCCCGGATCACCCGCCGGCGACGGATGTGGATGTTGGCCCACCTGATGGCGAACCGGCACACCGCTGCGGAGATCCGCACCTACCAGATGCGGGACTTCCTGCTCGGCGAGTACCACCGCACGATGACCACCGAGACCCGGGCCCAGCTGCGACTGGTCCGGGCACAGACCGGCACCCGGGTCGTCGGCGGCGCGTTCAGCGGCACCGCCACCTTCGTCGTCTACGCCGTACTCGGCGGTCTGCTTCTGGTCGGCATGATCCCGTTGGCCGCCGCCGCCACCGCGATGATCGCGCTCCAGGCCGCCCGGGCCAACCTCAACACCGCCATCCACGCCACCAACGCGCTGTACGAGGACGCGCTGTACTACCGCGACTACCGCGACTTCCTGGCCCGCGCCGACCGACAGGTGCCGCCGGCCGGCGGCCGGCGGATCGGCGGGTACGACGAGATCGAGCTGGACGGCGTCAGCCTGAGCTACCCGGACACCGACCGGCCGGCGGTCGACGGGGTCAGCTTGACCCTGCGTCGGGGTGAGGTGATCGCGCTGGTCGGCGAGAACGGCTCTGGAAAGTCGACCCTGGCCAAGCTGATCGCCGGGCTGTACCGGCCGAGCAGCGGCACCATCCGCTGGGACGGCGTCGACATCGACGAGATCGACCCGCAGCGGCTCGCCGGCCAGGTCGCGGTGGTGAGCCAGGACTGGTGGCGGTTCCCGTTCACCGCCGGGCAGAACATCACCATCGGCCGACCGGACCGCGACCGGTCAGGGTACGGTCAGCCGGACCGCCACCAGGCGGAGCGCGACCGGGTACGGCCGTCCATGGTGGATGCGGCGACCGCCGCCACCGCCCACGACATGATCGAAAGCCTGCCCCGCGGCTATCAGACGCTGCTCGACCGCAACTTCCGGGAGGGCCACGACCTCTCCGGTGGCCAGTGGCAGCGGCTGGTCGCCGCCCGTGGCATCTACCGCGACGCGCCGCTGCTGATCTGCGACGAACCGTCCGCGGCGCTGGACGCCCGCGCCGAACACGCCCTGTTCCAGCAGCTCAAACGCCGACCCGACCGGACTGTCGTGCTGATCACCCACCGGCTGGCGAACGTCCGCCAGGCCGACCGGATCTACGTGCTGCGGTCGGGCCGGCTGATCGAGGCCGGTACGCACGACGAGCTACTCGCCGCCGACGGGCTGTACCGGGAACTGTTCGAACTGCAGGCGAGCGGGTACGCCGACACGCCCGTCGGATAATCGACCGGTGACCGCCACCACCGGACCCACCGCCGCCCCGGCCACGCCCTCGGCTGCGCCGCCAGCCATGCCCTCTGCCGCCGCCTCGGCCGCGCCGCCGACCCGGGCTCCGGCAGCGGTACTGGAGGCGGTCCTGGAACGGATCACCTACGCCAACGAGGAGACCGGCTACACCATCGCCCGGGTCGCCACCGAGCGGTCCGGCACCGACCTGCTGACCGTGGTCGGCTCGCTGCTCGGCGTACAGCCCGGGGAAAGTATCCGGCTGGTCGGCCGGTGGGGATCGCACCCGAAGTACGGCCGACAGTTCGAGGTCCACTCGTACACCACCGTGCTGCCGGCCACCGTGCAGGGCATCGAACGCTACCTCGGCTCCGGCCTGATCAAGGGGATCGGGCCGAAGATGGCCGGCCGGATCGTCGCCCACTTCGGCGCCGACACGCTACGCATCATCGAGGAAGAGGCTGGCCGGCTGATCGAGGTCCCCGGTCTCGGGCCGAAACGGACGTCGCTGATCGCCAAGGCGTGGATCGAACAGCAGGCGATCAAGGAAGTGATGATCTTCCTGCAGGGGGTCGGAGTCACCACCTCGCTCGCCGTACGGATCTACAAGAAGTACGGCGACGGGTCGATCTCGATCGTCCGCAACGAGCCGTACCGGCTGGCCGCCGACGTCTGGGGCATCGGATTCAAGACCGCCGACACCATCGCCCAGGCGGTCGGCATCCCGCACGACAGCCCGGAACGGATCAAGGCCGGCATCCAGTACACCCTCTCCGAGGCCGCCGACAACGGCCACTGCTACCTGCCGGAGCCCAACCTGTGCACCGACGCCGCCGGCATCCTCGGCGTCGCCGTCGAACTGGTCCGCGACGCGCTCACCGCGCTGGTCGCCGAGGAAGGCGTGGTACGCGAGGCGGTGCCGAACCCGACCAGTGAGGGCGGCACCATCCCGGCCGTCTACCTGGTGCCGTTCCACCGGGCCGAATGCTCACTGGCCGGCAGCCTGCTGCGGCTGCTGCGCCACCGCGCCGACCGGTTGTCGGCGTTCGCCGACGTCGACTGGGGCCGGGCGCTTGCCTGGCTGCGCGCCGGCACCGGCGCCGACCTCGCCCCCGAGCAGGAGCAGGCGGTACGCCTGGCGCTGACCTCGAAGGTGGCGGTGCTCACCGGCGGGCCGGGCTGCGGCAAGTCGTTCACCGTCAAGTCGATCATCACGCTGGCCGCCGCCAAGGGCGCCAAGATCGTGCTCGCCGCGCCGACCGGCCGGGCGGCGAAGCGGATGACCGAACTCACCGGCCACCCGGCCGCCACCGTGCACCGGCTGCTGCAGCTGCGGCCGGGTGGGGATCCGACGTACGACCGGGACAACCCGATCGACGCCGACCTGATCGTCGTCGACGAGGCGTCGATGCTCGACCTGATCCTGGCCAACAAGCTGGTCAAGGCGGTGGCACCCGGCGCCCACCTGCTGTTGGTCGGCGACGTCGACCAGTTGCCGTCGGTCGGCGCCGGCGAAGTGCTGCGCGACGTGCTCGCCGCCCCGGCCGTACCGCAGGTGCGGTTGACCCGGATCTTCCGGCAGGCCCAGGAGTCCGGGGTGGTGGTCAATGCGCACCGGATCAACGCCGGCGAGCAGCCCCGTACCGACGGCATGGCCGACTTCTTCCTGTTCGCGGCCGACGACCCGGAGGCGGTCGCCGGCCTGGTGGTGGACATCGTCGCCCGGCGGATCCCGCGCAAGTTCCGGGTGCCGGCCCGCGACATCCAGGTACTCAGCCCGATGCACCGGGGTCCGGCCGGCGCCGGCAACCTGAACACCGCCCTGCAGGAGGCGCTCGCACCACCGCGCGACGACCGGCCGGAGCGGCGGCACGGCGCCCGGGTGTTCCGGATCAACGACAAGGTCATCCAGATCCGCAACAACTACGACAAGGGCACCGCCGGGGTCTTCAACGGCACCATCGGGGTGGTCACCGCGGTCAGCACCGAGGATCGCAAGCTGACCGTCCGCACCGACGAGGACGAGGACATCGAGTACGAGTTCGACGAGCTGGACGAGCTGCAGCACGCGTACGCGATCACCGTGCACCGCTCCCAGGGCAGCGAGTATCCGGCGGTGGTCATCCCGGTGACGATGAGCTCGTACACGCTGCTGCAGCGCAACCTGCTCTACACGGCGGTGACCCGGGCGAAGAAGCTCGTGGTCCTGGTCGGCTCCCGCAAGGCGATCGCGATCGCGGTCCGGACCGCCGGAGCCGGCCGCCGGCACACCGCACTCACCCACCGCCTGGCACCCGACTGACCCGGGTCCGGACCACCCGGTCTTACGACCGGCCGGGTCTCTCGGCCGAACCCGGGTCTCACAGCCGGACCCGGATCTCACGGCCGCAGTTCGGCGACGACGACCCGCGCGGCCTGTGCGATCAGCGCGTTGTCGTACCCGGCATCCGGGCCTTCCCGGTCGGAAAGCACCGCCAGCACGATCGGTTGGCCGGCCGGCGGCCAGATCACGGCGATGTCGTTGCGCGTGCCGTATCCGGCGGCACCGGTCTTGTCTCCGACGCGCCAGCCATCCGGCACGCCGGCTCGGATCAGCTCGTCACCGGTGGTGTTCGCCACCAACAGGTCAACCAGCAGGTCTCGGTCGTCCGTGGCGAGCGCGTCGCCGACGGCGTACGCCCGCAGACTTCCGGCCAGTGCCCGTGGAGTGCTGGTGTCCCGGGGGTCGCCCGGGGTGTAGTCGTTCAGCTCGGTCTCCCAGCGGTCCGGATCGGTCACGTCGTCGCCGATCTCCCGCAGCCGCTTCTCGAAGCCATCAGGGCCACCGAGCTGCTCCAGCAACAGGTTGCCGGCGGTGTTGTCGCTGTACCGGATCGCCGCATCGGCGATGTCGCGCAGCGGCATGCCGGTGTCGACGTGCTGTTCGGTGATCGGTGAGTAGGTGACCAGGTCATCGGTGCTGTATCGGATCACCTGATCGAGCTCGGCATCGGTGGTCTGGTCGAACACCGCGGCTGCGGCGAGTGGCTTGAAGGTCGAGGCGTACGCGAATCGCTCGTCTGCCCGGTGTTCGACGGTCTGGCCCGTGCCGGTGTCGACGGCGTAGACGCCGAGCCGGGCGTCGAAGCTTTCCTCCAGGCGTCGGAGCTCGACCAGGTGTGCGCCGGTGGTCGCCGTCGTGGTCGGCTGCCCGACAGCGCTCGGGGCGGCGTCGGGCGACCCCGAGGTCGCACAGCCCGCCAGCGGTACGAGCGCCACCACCGCGACGGCGATACGGACACAGGTACGCAAAGTCATGCGAAGCATCCTTTCCAGGTGCACTTGGGATGTCAGTCAGCCTGGCAGAGGAGTCGGATGCGGTAAAAGACGACGGTGCGCGTTCTGATGCTGATTCGGCATAGAACCGGGCATAGAATCAGCTGCCGTGGACGTGGTGGCCGCCTGCCGGGCTTTCGTTGCGGTCAGCGCCCACGGCAGCTTCACCATCGGCGCTGCGGCGGCCCGCATCCCGCAGTCCGTGGCCAGCCGGCGGATCGCCACCCTCGAACAGCACCTCGGTGCCCGGCTGTTCGACCGCTCGTCACGCGCCGTCACCCTGACCGCCTTCGGGCGGGACGTGCTGCCCTCGGCCCGGCGCTTGGTCGACTTCGCGGACACCCTGGAACACAACGCCGAGCAGGCCCGACTGCGCCCGCTCCGGCTGGCCGTTCCGGCGATCTGCCCGCCCCGGCGGCTGGCCCGGTTGGTCTCCGAGGCCCGGACCGACGGCCTGCAACTGGATCTGGTCCCCGCCGATCCGGCGGAGCGCGCCGACCTGGTCCACGGCCTGGAGGTACGCGCGGCGCTGCTCGCCGTGGCACCCGACGGCAGCCGGTGGCAGGTGCCGCTGGGGCTTGCCGGCTCGTCCGACGGCTCCACCGGCGACGCCGCCGACCCGATCTTCCTCGCCGCGCTGCGCCCTGGTCGGTTTCGGCGTGACCGGGCCGGCAACCGGATCTGGATTCAGCCTGAAGACGACGTCCCGCATGTACGGGACCGGATGGTCCGCCTCGCCCAGTCCGTTGGTCTGGCACCCGCGCAGGTCAGGATCGCCACCGGACTCGTCGCCGCGCTCGCCGACGTGTACGGCGGCGACAGCGGCGACTTGTTGCTCTGCTCGGCCAGTCAGGCCCGGGATCTCGGGCTGCGCTGGCACCCGATCGGCGAGCAGGTGTTCGCCCGAGGCTACGACATCGCGGCCGGGTCGGCCGAGGACGCCCGGCGGTTGCACGACCTACCGGACGCCGTAGTGCGGACCTGCCTCGGTGCCCCGCCCGACGAGCAACGGTGAGGAAGGTATGGGCGTCGCCAAGGTGCTGCGGCTGGCACGAGCCACCCTCGACGAGGCGGGACTCCGTGGCTCCGTCCTGGTCCGAGATCTGCGTACCGGCGACGAACTTGGCATCGACCCCGACCTGGAGTTCCCGGCGGCATCGCTGGTCAAGGTCCCACTGGCGGTAGTCACGTTGGACCGGATCCACCGGGGGGAACTCGATCCGGCGGCGCCGACCCTGGTGCGCCCGAACCGGGTCGCTGTGCCCGGCCCGACCGGGTTGAGCAAGTTCCGCCACCCGGCCACGGTGGCCCTCGAGGACCTGCTCTATCTCAGTACGGCGATCAGCGACGGTGCCGCCGCCGACGCGTTGTTCGACCTCACGCCGCCAGCGGAGGTCACCATCGGGCTGCGCCGGCTCGGGTTGTCCGGAATTATCGTCCGGCACCCGATCAGTGACCTGACCGACACCCCTGCCGAACGGTTCGCCCCGCAGGAGAGTCACCTGGCGCAGTCGTTGGCCATCGGCGCGGCAACCGCCGGTCACGGCCACCCGGTCGCCCAACTCGACGTCAGCCGGGCCAGTACCGGATCGGCCCGCGCCTTCGTCGACCTCCTGCACGAACTCTGGCTGCCGGCCACGATGAACCAACAGGTTGCCGGCCGGGTCCGCGAACTGATGGGTGACAACGTGCTGCGACAGCGACTCGCGCCCGACTTCAGCTCCGATGCTGCCCGCTGGTCGTCGAAGACCGGCACCCTGCTCAACCTGCGGCACGAGATCGGCGTCGTGGAACACGCCAACGGCCAGATCTACGCGGTCGCCGCGCTGACCGAATCCCGGGTACCGGCGATGGTGCAGCCGGCGGCCGAGGCCGCGATGGCGTACGTCGCCCGCAGTCTGCACGACGAGCTTCGGCTGGTGGGCGGCTGACCCGACCGACATCCCAAGATCAGGTGAGCGCTATGGACCTCTCAACAGCGGGGTGAGGTCCATAGCGCTCACCTGATCTTGATACGGTCAGCTTGCGGAGCCGGCCCGCTTGGCCAGGTCGACGAACCCACGCCAGGCCGCCGGCACGAAGGCCAGCGTTCCGCCGTCGCGGTCCTTCGTGTCCCGGACGTACACCCGACCCGGCTGGTTATCGGCCACCTCCACGCAGGACCCGCCGTTAGTGCCGCTCCGGGTGCTCTTTCGCCAGTTCAATTCGGTGCTCATGCTCATCGACCACCCTTATCATCAGGTCACGGGACAGGTCACACGGTAGCGCCCGTGCGGACACCAACTCCCATGCTCGCTGCACGTTGCGTACGGTCGCAAGCCCGGTGACCACCTCTCCCTCGTCGACGCTGTCCCGGTAGACGACGGTTGCTCCCTCGATCAGGGTGGCGATCTCGAACGCGCCGGTCAGCGCGGGATGCGGCCCTGCCGAGAACGGCACCACCCGCACCACGACGTTGGGGAGGAATCCCACCCCGACCAGGTGATCCAGCTGCTCTTTCATGATCACCGAGTCACCGATCCGCAGCGCCGCCTCGCCGATGATCGCGTGCAACAGCAACGGATCCTCGCGACCCAGGGTCGCCGCCTGCCGCGCCATCCGTTCCCGGGTAATCTCCTCGACTTGGACCTCGGTGTGCGGCCCGGCCGCGATCACCGACCGGGCGTACGCCTCGGTCTGCAGCAGCCCGGGGACGAGACTGGCATGGCAGGTACGCATGATGGCCGCTCGGCGCTCGTTCTCCACCCAGGACCGTAGCCAGGGCGCGACCGCCTCACCGCGTGCCCGCTCGGCAAGCTCCTGCAGCTCGGGCCCCGCCTTGAGCACAGCGACCAGGCCAGCCAGCACGTCGTCGGGTGGGATCGACCGCCCTGACTCGTAGTTTCCGATCTGGGAACCGCTGATGTGCACCTCCGCACCGAGCGCATCCTGAGACATCCCGAGCTGCATTCGCATTTGCTTCAGCACTTGTCGAAATTCATTCGGATCGCTCAACGTGTCACCTCACAGATTCAGGAAGCGAACTCACGCCCCCGATCCTCCGGCATCGGCGCGTCACGGCCCAGGGTGGAAGTCGACAACTCGACAGCACCCGCCCGACCACTTATCAATTGATCATGACCAGTGTCATGAAACGGCGGAATCGGCGGAGAATCGCGCTCGACCGCAAGCAGATTAGGCCAGGTGGACCTTGCTCACTATCGATCTTTCCGTGCGATGCCCGAAGGCCTGCTCCGCGCGCCGCTCCTGGCCCTGCCGCCCTGTACCGGCACCTGCTGGGTGCCGGCTGCTGCCTGCTCGGGCCCCGCCGGTCCCGGCTGCCGGCCGGCTGACGCGCGTTGCCGACCCGCCGGGCGCCAGGTGCGGCCGTTGGCGTAGACGATCCGGAAGCCCAGGTACGCCGCCAGCGGCGCCCAGTGCGACGAGCCCATCCGCAGCTCAGCGGCGTTGTTGTAGACCCCGTTGGCGAGCACGTCGAGCAGCACCGTCTCGAACGCCGCCGACTCCACCCAGTCGACCTCCCGGGTGTAGCCGCAGATCAGCGAGGCCCCGGTGGTGGCGAGGAACTCGCGCATCCGGGCGTCGGAGGCGCGCAGCACCGAACAGCTGCCGAAGTACAGTCGCTTGCCGGCGCACCGGCCGGCCATCTGCTCGGCCACGTCGTCCAGGTCGACGTGGTGCCGTTCGGTCAGGCACAGTTTGGTCGGCTCGCCGTGCATGGCGAAGAAGCCGACCCGGTAGTCGGCGTACTGGCGCAGCAGCCAGCGGTCCAGGAAGTAGGCCAGCTCGTCGGGGGTCGCGGCGTCGCGGTGGATGAACCGGATCCGGCTGAGCCGTTCCAGCAGCTCCAGGGTCGGCAGCACCGAGCCGCGCTCGTTCAGGTCGCGATGCCACTGCCCCTCGATGCAGAAGACACCACCGCGCGCCACGTCGCCTCCCACCGTCGCGGACCACCCGCCGGACCGCCCAAGGTCGCAGCCGGCCAGACCGGCCAGGTCCACAGCCGGCCAGACCGCCCCGGTTCGCAGCTGGTCGGGGCCCGCCACCCACCTGCCGGTCCGGTCAGTGACCATACCGCCGGTCAGGCCGGTGGTGTCACCTCGGACCGGGGCACCGCGAGACGGACCACCCCGGCGTCGACCGCCGCCAACTGTTCGACGCTGGCGTAGCCGACATCGCCCGGCAGCGCCGCCGGCTCCGTCGTGCTGATCTTGATGAAGCCGGTACGCAGCAGCCGGGCCGCCACGTCGGGCGCGGTGGCCGGCTCGTCGCCCACCTGCGGGTGGGGCACCTCGTCGCCGATCGCGTCCTGCGGATCGACGGCGCCTTCGACCGTCACCGCGTTCGGATCCGCTGGACGGACCAGGGCGACGGTGCCGATCTCGTCACCCCGTGCGTCGATCACCGGCATGCCGGTGGTGATCCGGTCTGTCACAGATGCGTCAGCCGCGTTCATGGAAGTCCGGTTCCCCGTGTCGGCGTGCGACAAACCGTCCGTCGGAGACCTCGCGCCAGGCGCCGGGGCCGTCGATCAGGCGACGGACCGCGTCGTACGCGGACTCCTCGGTGTCGTACTCGGTGAACCGTGACCTGCCCTCGGCGCCGCCGACGCGGGCCTCGACGAACCACCTGTCGGCGTCGGCGCGGAGGAACACGTCCCGCCGGGCCAGCCGCCCCCAACTGCCGTTCCACCAGTGTTTACGCTGCTCCACCCGACGGACCCTATCGAACATTTGTTCGAGTGGGTACGGCGGTGGTGGGTGGCCACCGGATCGGGCGACCGACCCGGGTACGGCGGTCAGTCCGTCTCCGGCCGCTGGTAGCAGGTGCCGCAGGTGGGGTCGTCACAGCGGGGCCGGACAAGGGTCGCCACCGCCCGCCCACCAGCGGGTTGGGCGGTCGGTCGACCAAGGTCGGCGACGGGTCGGGTAGGGGTTGCGCAGTCCTGGGACGTGATCCCGGCTAGCTGCTCCATGCGTCAAGTGTCACGCAGATCACGTCCCGCCGCCGCCATTTTTCAACTGCTGGGAGTGATAGGGCAACTACGGAGAGTTCTCCCAGCTGGCGCCTCGTCCACCTGGCACCATCGAGGGAACCCACATGGTTGTCTCGGAGCCGCTTTGACGACAATGACGGTTCCCTCGATCCGGTCCGCGCCGGAAACCACCCCGGACGGCACCTACCGGTCGGTGCGGCGGGTCACCAGGGCGTCCCGGATCTCGGTGAGCAACTTGATCTCCTCGCTCGGCGCGGCCGGCGGCGGCTCCTCGCCCCGACGCCGACGCTCCGCGAGCCGGTTCATCGGCATGACGACCAGGAAGTACAGCGCGGCGGCGGTGAGCACGAAGGTAATCACCGCGTTGACGAAGGCCGGCCAGTCGAAGACCACGCCACGGTACTCAAACCCGACACCGCCGATGCCCTCCTCGCCGGTCAGCAGCACGGACAGCAGCCTGATGAACGGCTCCAGGAACGACTTGGTCAACTGGGTCACCACGGCGGTGAACGCCGCACCGATGACGATGCCGACCGCGAGGTCGACAACGTTCCCGCGCAGGATGAAATTCTTGAAGCCGTTGATCATGAGGGGCACTCCCGGCAGCTGAGCGGAATATCGGTCGACAACCTACCGCGACGAGCTGCCCGCCCCGCCGGCGCACGCCCCGCCGCCCGACCCCGGCCTCGGGGTGGAATGCCTGGTGACCGGCTGTCGTTGTGCGTGGTCCGCCCCCGCACCGCACGACCACCTGGAACGGCGATCCCCCCGGCACGGAGAGGTGGACCCCCCATGAACACGATCATCACCGGTACGCTCCGCGACAAGCTGCGTAACACCGCCCTCGGCATCGCCGGGCTGGCCCTGGCCGGCGGCGCGATCGCCGCCCCCGCCCTGGCCGCCCAGCACACCCCCGGCGTCCAGGCCACCACCCCGGACACCGCCGTCACCACCAGTGACACCGGCGCCACCAGCGACCGCGTCGACACCGGCAAGCTGACCCCGCACGGCGTGCAGGGTGAGCAGTCCCGGATCGCCCTGTCCGGCGAGCAGACCGACAACGTCAAGGGCATCATCGCCGCCACCGAGAAGGCCGGCATGGACGAGCGGGCCGCCGTGGTCGCCATCGCCACCGCCCTGCAGGAGTCGAAGCTGGAGAACCTCGGCCACCTCGGTGACCGCAACGACCACGACTCGCAGGGCCTGTTCCAGCAGCGCCCGTCGTCGGGCTGGGGCACCGTGGAGCAGATCACCGACGTGGAGTACTCCACCACCGCGTTCCTCGACGGGCTCAAGGCCGTCGACGGCTGGCAGGACATGGCGTTGACCGAGGCCGCCCAGACCGTGCAGGTGTCGGCGTACCCGGACCACTACGCCCAGTGGGAGACCCAGGCCGCCGAGCTGGTCGCCCAGCACTGGAACAGCTGACCCACTGCGCCAACCGCAGCAGGACCGCAGCAGCGCGCCGCAGCGCAGCACCACCGCGCAGCGCCGCTGGTCAGCACGAGGGGCCGGGCCCCGCCCCCGGGGTCCGGCCCCTCGTTGCGTGAGCGTCACGGGCCGGTCTTGCGTAAGCGGTCGCGGTCAGTCGGTGCCGAGGTAGACGGCCGCCTCTCGGGCCGCCCGATCCGGGTCCCCGTCGCGGATCGCCGCGACCAGTCGGGCGTGGTCGACGTGCCGGTCCGGGTGCAGGTCCGGTCCGACCGCCTCAGCGACGGTGGCCCGCATCGCCGCGCCGATCGAGTCGTACAACTCGCTCAGCATCACGTTGTGTGCGGCGGCCATGATCGCCCGGTGCAACGTCAGGTCAGCGTCGACGAACCGGGCCAGGTCGCCCCCGCGCCAGGCCGCCTCGCGGTCGGCCAGCGCCGCGTCCAGTGAAGCCACATCCGCCGGGGTACGTCGCTGCGCCGCCAGCCGGGCCGCCTCGACCTCGAACGCCCGGCGGACCTCCACGGTCTCCCGCCACTCGGCGGTGGCGCAGCGACGGGCCACCGCGCCGGCCAACTCGTCGGTGGAGATCACGTAGGTGCCGGACCCCTGCCGACACTCCAGCACACCGGCGTGCACCAACGCGCGTACCGCCTCCCGGACCGTGTTGCGCCCAACGCCGAGCGCCTCGGCCAGCCGTGGCTCGGTCGGGATCCGGGTGCCGAGCGGCCAGTCGCCGGCGGCGATCTGATCGCGCAGCGAATCGATCGCCTGCCGGACCAGAGTCTGCCGGGACCTGCGGGAAGTGCCGGACTGGCCGGCAGGTGCCGGCGGGGAAGCTGCCGAGGGTGTCATCGGTTACATCACCCGACCATAAATCATCCCATGATTTTAGGATGGGTGACATGACTCCGCCAACCGCCCTCACCGGCCGCCCGGATACCCGGACCGCACCGGGGTCGACCGTGTCGAGGCCGGCCTCACCCGGGCCGGCCGCACCAGGGCGGTCCCGGCCGGTGCAGGCCATTGCACCGGCCGGGACGGCGACCGGCGGGGCCGGCCGGCGCGGCACGGTCGTGGTGCTGATCGCGATGATCCTCGTCGCGCTCAACCTGCGGCTCGCGATCACCAGCCTCGGCCCGCTGCTGGACGAGGTCCGTACCGGCCTGGCACTGTCCGGCCTACTTGCCGGCGTGGTGACCATGCTGCCGGCGTTGGCCTTCGCCTCGGTCGGCGCGTTCACCCCCTGGCTGGTCCGCCGCTTCTCGCCACCACGGCTGCTGGTGGCTTCGATGGCGGCGCTCGCCGCCGGTCAACTGCTCCGGGTCACCACCAGCTCCGCCTGGCTGTTCGTGGCGACCAGCGCCCTGGCCCTGGCCGGGATCGCGGTGGCGAACGTGCTGCTGCCGATGCTGGTCCGGCAGTACTTCCCGCATCGGGCCGGCCTGGTCACCGGTGCGTACATGATGTCGTTGACGATCGGCGCGTCGGTGTCGGCCGGCACCGCGGTCCCGATCGCCCACGCGGCCGGCAGTTGGCGGGCCGGACTCGGCTTCTGGGCGCTGATCGCCGTCGCCGCCGCGGCGTTCTGGGTGCCGGTCGCTTGGCGGGACCGACGACGCCCGGCGGCCACGGCCGTCGGTGCGACAAAGCGGGGTGCCGGTCTGCGGCCGCTGGCGCGGCCGGGCGCGACGGCGGTGATCCGACCGGGTCGGACCCGGCTCGGTTGGCTGATGGCCGGCTTCTTCGGCGCGCAGTCGTTCGGCGCGTACGCCCAGATGGGTTGGCTGGCGCAGGTGTTCCGCGACGCCGGTTTCCGACCGGAGACCGCCGGTCTGCTGCTGGCCGGGGTCACTGCGGTCGCTGTCCCGATCGCGCTGCTGATGCCGACGCTGGCCACCCGGATGTCGAGTCTGCGGCCGCTGGTGCTCGGTACCGCCGTGGCGTCCGCGCTCAGCTACGTGGGGCTGCTCTGGCTGCCGTACGAGGGTGCCCTGGCGTGGATGGTGCTGCTCGCGCTCGGCCAGGGCACCTTCCCGCTGGCGCTGGCAATGATCGGGCTCCGGGCCCGGACCGGGGCCGGCGTCGTGTCGTTGTCGGCGTTCACCCAGAGCGCCGGTTACCTGATCGCCGCGCTCGGCCCGCTCTCGGTGGGTCTGCTGTACGAGCAGACCGGCGGCTGGTTGGTGCCGATCGGTCTGCTCGGTGTGGCGCTACTGGTGCAGACCGGTACGGGCTGGGCGATCGCCCGGCCCCGCTGGATCGAGGACGAGGCGGGCACCGCCCCGGTCAGTCGGCCGGAGCCGGCTGGGGGGCCGAGACCGCTTCGTCGACGGTCGGGAAGGTCTGTAGGACCTCGACCAGGCCGCTGACCTCCAGGATGCGCCGCACCCCGCGCTGCGGTGCGGCGAGCCGGACGACGCCGCCCGCCTCGTCGCACCCGTTCTTCGCCCGGACGAAGACCGACAGACCGGTGGAGTCGCAGAACGACACGTCGGCCAGATCGAAGACCAGCCGACTGCGACCTTTGTCCAGTAGATCCGTTATCTGGTCCTGGAGTTGGGGTGCGGTGGCCATGTCCAACTCACCACCGACCGACACGACGACGATGTCGCCACGCTGCTCCGTCTGCACCGTCAGGGACATTCGAGACCTCCAGCCATTCCGCTCGAACGGTACTCCACTTGCTGTCGTCCGCGCAGGACCGGGAGTTCGTTGCCCGGTCACCATAATCCCCCAGGCCGGTCGGCGACCCGCCGCAGCCGGCGTCATCGCGGCGACGGCGGGTTGCACCCGGCTGGCCGGGTCAGCCGGCCAGCCCCACCCGGTCCAGAATCCAGGCCGTGACGAAGGCCTCCTCGTGCCAGGCGTCGTAGCGCCCGCTCGGGCCACCGTGACCGGCACCCATCTCCGTCTTCAGCAGGTATGACCCGCCGGGGGCGACCGCGCGCAGCCTCGCCACCCACTTCGCCGGTTCGTGGTAGAAGACCCGGGTGTCATTGAGGCTGGTCACGGCCAGGATCGGCGGGTAATCGACGGCGGCGACATTCTCGTACGGGGTGTACGAGCGCATGTACGCGTACACGTCGGGGTCCTCCAGGGGGTTGCCCCATTCCTCCCATTCGGTGACCGTCAACGGCAGCGTCGGGTCGAGGATCGTGTTCAGCGCGTCCACGAACGGCACCTGCGCCACGATGCCGCCGAACGCGTCCGGGGCGAGGTTGACCACCGCGCCCATCAGCAGCCCACCGGCCGAGCCGCCCCGGGCGATCAGCCGGTCCGAGGTGGTCCAGCCCGCCTTCACCAGGTGTCGGGCGCAGGCCACGAAGTCGGTGAACGAGTTCTTCTTGGCCATCATCTTGCCGTCGTCGTACCAACGCCGGCCCAGCTCACCGCCGCCTCGCACGTGCGCGACAGCGAACACCACGCCACGGTCCAGCAGCGACAGCCGGGGCACCGAGAACCACGGGTCCATGCTGATCTCGTACGACCCGTACCCGTAGATCACGCACGGCGCGGAACCGTCCCGGGGGGTCCCGGCGCGGCACACCACCGAGATCGGCACCCGGGTGCCGTCATCGGCGACCGCCCATTCCCGGTGCTGCTCGTAGCCGGCCGGGTCGTAGCCGCCGAGCACCGGCTTGCGCTTGCGCAGCGCCAGGTCACGGGTGACCAGGTCGTAGTCGTAGATGGAGTCGGGGGTGATCAGCGAGGTGTACCGGATCCGCAGGCTGGTGGTGGTGTACTCGGGGTTGGCGTCCAGCCCGACGCTGTAGATCGGTTCGGGGAACTCGATGTCGAAGGTGTCGGTGCTGCCGACCGGGAGCACCCGCAGCCCGGTCAGTCCGTCAGTACGCAGCGACACCACCAGGTGGCTGGCGAACGCGTCCACCGATTCGAGCCGGGTGCCGGGGGTGTGCCCGATCAGCGGAACCCAGTCGCCGGGGGCGTCCACAGAGGTGTACGCGAGGGCGAAGTCCTCGGCGCCGTCGTTGTGCAGGATCAGGAACCGGTGCCCGTGGTGCTCGACCGAGTAGTCCACCCCCTGCCGACGCGGGGCGATGACCACCGGCTCGGCGGTCGGGTCGGTGGCCGGTAGTGCCCGTACCTCACTGGTGGTCTTGCTGTGCGCGTCGATCAGGATGAACCGCTCGGAGCGGGTCAGCTCGACGCCGACCCAGAACCGTTCGTCGTCCTCCTGGTGGACGACGACGTCGCGGTCCGCGCCGGTGCCGATCTGGTGGCGCCAGACCCGGTACGGGCGCCACGCGTCGTCCACGGTCAGGTAGAACAGCGCGCTGCCGTCGGCCGCCCAGGCGGTGCCGTAGAAGGTCGACGGCACCTCGTCGGGCAGCACCTCGCCAGTGGACAGGTCCTTGATCCGCAGGGTGAAACGCTCGTCGCCGGAGAAGTCGGTGGAGTACGCCAGCCAGCGGCCGTCCGGGCTGACGTCGAAGGTGCCCAGCGCGAAGAAGTCGTGCCCCTCGGCGAGGGCGTTGCCGTCGAGCAGGATCTCCTCGCCGTCGATCGACACGCCGTCGACAGTGGCCGGCGGGGCCGACTCGCCGGGCCGGACCGCGAGCCGGCAGTGGATGCCGTACTGCCGGCCTTCGACGGTCCGGGTGTAGTACCAGTGGTCGCCCTTGCGGGTCGGCACCGACAGGTCGGTCTCCTGGGTGCGCCGCTTCGTCTCGCCGAACAGTGTTTCGCGCAGCGCGGCGAGGTGCGCCGTGGCACCCTCGGTGTAGGCGTTCTCCGCCTGCAGGTAGGCGATCGTGTCCGGGTCGTCCTTGGCGGCGAGCCATGCGTAGTCGTCGACGACCGTGTCGCCATGGTGGACGCGCTCGGTCGGGACACGCTTGGCGGTCGGCGGAACCGGTGTCTGGGTCGTCACCCGGCCACGGTACCGCCCGGAGCGGGCTGCCCGGTCGCGGCGGCACGCCGCACGGCCATCCGGATCGATTAGAACACGTGTACGATCAGCGCGAGGAGGGGGTGACTCGACGGTGATTCAGGACATGGCCGCTCGACTGGCTGAGATCTGTGGTGCCGCGCACCTGCGCGACGCTGGCCCCGACGATGAGGTGGCGGCCGCCGCTCCGCGTTGGGTGGCGGCACCGGGCACGGCCTCGGCGACCGCCGAGGTGCTGCGGCTGTGCGCCGATCGGGATCTGACCCTGATCCCCCGCGGCTCCGGCAGCAAACTGGACTGGTGGACTCCTCCGTCCCAGGTGGACGTCGTGCTGGACACCTCCCGGCTGACCGGCGTCTGGCACCGCCCGCCAGGATCACGCACCGTCCGGGTCGGCGCGGGCACCCCGCTGCACACCGCCCAGCAGGCCGTCGGCCGGGCCGGCTGGCGGATGCCGCTGGACCCGCCCTCCGCGTCGGCGACGGTCGGCGGGATCGTCGCCACCGACGAGACCGGACCGTTGAGCCACCGGCACGGTCCGCCGCGCCGGCACGTGACCGGGGTCGACTACGTCGATGCCGCCGGGCGGCTGGTCCGGGCGGCATCGGAGACTGACGCCGGTGACGAACTGCCCCAGCTGCTCTGCGGTTCGCAGGGGGCCCTGGCGGTACTGGTCGCCGCGACGGTCCGGCTGCAGCCGGTGCCGGCCGACCGACGCTGGGTGCGACGTACCGTGCACACCCCGCTGGAGGTACGCGACCTGGTCGGCGAGCTGACCGTCGACGGGCTGCACCCGGTGGCGGTCGAGCTGGACCTGCCGGCACACGCCGCGCGCACCGTCCGGACGCCCCAGGTGCCGCCCGGCGGGCAGCTCGCGGTGCTGTTCGAGGGTGAGCCGGGTCTGAATCGGCGACGCGCCGGCCGGGCGGCGGCACTGCTCGGCGGCGACGCCGTCGATACCGCCCGACCGCCGGTCTGGTGGCGGCGTTACCCGTTCACCGCCAGCGACATCGCTCTGCGGCTCGACGTACCGGCCGCGCACCTGCACGCCGCGATCTACGCGGTGCGCGACGCGGTCGGCGCGCCCATCGATGTTCGCGGTTCGGTCGGCACCGGCCTGGTGCACGCCGTACTTCCCAAGTCGACCCCGCCGGAGCGGGTCGCCGAGACCCTGGCGACGGTTCGGGCGGTGCTGCTGGCGCGCAGCGGCAGCTGCGTGGTGCTGACCGCGCCCACCGAGGTCCGACAGGCCGTCGACATCTGGGGCCACCGGCCGGGCCTGCCCCGGCTACTTGAGCTCAAGCAACGGTTCGACCCGCAGCACCGGCTGGCGCCCGGCCGGTTCGCCGCCGGCTCGTTGCGTACCACCAGGACCGCGATGTCGTCGCGAGGTGCCTCGACCGAGAAGTCCAGCGTCGTGGTACGCAGCCGGGCCGCCACCACGTCGGCGGAGAAGCCGGCCAGCGGTGCCGCCGCGCGGCGCAGCCGCTCGGCTCCGAACAGCTCCCGCCCGTTGCGCCGCTCGGTGATCCCGTCGGTGTAGAAGACCAGCGAGTCGCCGGGTGCCAGGCTGAGGTCCACCGACGGTGCGACGATCTCCTCCAGCAGCCCGAGCGCCGTACCGCCGGCGCCGACGAACCGGGCCTGCCCGTACCCGCTGATCAGCACCGGCCGGTCGTGGCCGGCCAGGTGCAGCCGGACGTCCAGCTGTTGGTCGGCGGTCACCGTCACGGCGGCCATCGCGAGCGTGCAGTAGCGGCCACCGCCCCGTTCGACGAGCGTGTCGTTGAGCCGGGCCAGCACCTCCGGCAACGCCTTGCCGTCGCGGACCAGCACCCGGATGACGTCCCGGACCAGCCCGGTGACGGTGGCGGCCTGCACCCCTTTGCCGGACACGTCGCCGACCACCACCAGCCAGCGGCCCTCCGACAGCGGCACCACGTCGTAGAAGTCCCCGCCGACCTCGACCGCGTCGCCGCTGGGCACATACTCGGCGGCCAGCCCGATCCCGCCGATGGTGGGCAGTCCCGGCGGCAGCAGTGACTGTTGCAGGGTGTGCGCGACCCGTCGGCGTTCCTGATGAATTCGGGCGTTGTCGATGGCCAGCGCGGCCCGCCGGGCCACGTCCTCCAGGACCGACACCTCGTCCGGGTCGTGCCGGTGCCGCTGGTGCCGGCCGACCGCGAGGGTGCCGAGACGCTGGCCCCGGGCCACCAGCGGTACGGCGAAGCCCTCCATCGGCGCGCCGAGCGGCACCTGTGATCCGCTGCGCCAGGCCTCCCGCAGACGGGCCAGCACCGAGTCGGGGCCGGACTCGCGCAGCGCGGCGTGCAGCGTGGGCAGGACCGTCTCGTCGGCGTGGCTCGCGGCGGCCAACTGCAGCTGGCCCCACTCGTCCGCGGTGTGCACCGCGCACCACCGGCCGAGCCGGGGCACCACCAGCTGCGGGATCAACGCCATTGTCAGGTCGACGTCGAGTGACTGGGCGAGCAGTTCACTCGCCTCGGCCAGAAAGGTCAGCCAGGTCTGCCGGCGCAGGTCGGCGCGGCGCAGCCGGTCGTTCTCCAGGTGCAGCGAGAGCCGTTCGGCGACGAGCGCGGCCAGCGGCCGGGCGTAGTCCGACGGTGCGGCGTCGAGTTCGAGTTCCCCGGAGTACGGCCGGTGCACGGTCAGCGGTACGCGCAGCAGTTCACCGGAGCGCGGCTGCCGGCCGTACCGCGCCAGGATCTGGACCCCGTTGCCGTCGCCACGGTCCAGCCGGACAGTGCCACCGGCCGCGCCGACCAGGTCCGCGACCCGGGCGAGCAGGCTGCCGGCCAGGTCCGCGAGCGGATCGTCGGCATGCGGTTCCGGCCCGGCCTGCATCAGCGCGGCGAGTGTCCCCGCGCTGGGCGCGGCCGGCGGCCGGGTGTGGTGATCATCGTCGGCGGCGGGTGCCGGCCGGGTGTCGGCCGGCCACGGCGGGAACCAGTCGTCCGGTGCCGGTGGGGTGCCGTGCCGGTCGAGCCGGAACCAGACCCCCTTGCCGGTCCGCAGGTGGGTGGTGCCCCACCGACTGGCGAAGTGGTCGACGAGGAGCAGTCCCCGGCCCCGCTCGGACACCTCGGAGATGTTCTGCCGCTCGTTGCGGGGCAGCGCGGCGACGTTCTCGATCGGGCCGGCGGCGAAGTCGGTGACCGTGACGGTCAGCCCGACCGGGTCGGCCACCACCTCGATGATCAGCTCGGTGCCGGCGTGTACGACCGCGTTGGTGGACAGCTCGGTGGTGAGCAGCAGCGCCTCGTTGATCAGTTCATCCAGGGCGGCTTCGGACAGTACCGATCTGACTACCGCACGTGCGGTGGCCGGGGTCCGTCGGTCGGCCGGCAGACGAACCCGCCGGACATGCTCACTCCCGGTGCCGGTGGCGGAACGCTCGGCCCTAGCTGTCACCTGCCGGTTCCTCCGATCCCCTGACCGATTGGTGCGGGCATGCGCCTCGCATCTGCCACGGTAGTCGAGCAATGATGAGGTCAGCCCACTCCAAGAGCTGAGCGAGGAGTTATGACCAGCGCGAAACAGCTGTCCTCCGACCAACGGCCGGCGATCGACGAGACCGCGCTGCTGACCGAGCTCGCCGAGGCACTGCGCCGGGTGGGGCAGGGGGATCTGAAGGTACGGCTGCCCCGCCGGGTCGGGGTGGCCGGCGAGGTCGCCGACGCCTTCAACGAGGTGGTCTCGCTGCAGGAACGTCAGCACCTGGACCTGCGCCGGATCAGCCGGATCGTCGGCCGGGACGGCCGGCTCAGCGAACGCCTCGACGAGGAGGGCTTCGGCGGTGCCTGGGCGGACAACCACCAGGCGATCAACGCGCTGATCGACGACCTGGGTCGACCGACCACCGAGATCGCCCGGGTGATCCGGGCGGTCGCCGAGGGTGACCTGTCCCAGCACATGGAGCTGGAGATCGACGGACAGCCGCTGCGCGGCGAGTTCCTGCGGATCGGCCGGACGGTGAACACGATGGTCGGCCAGCTGTCGTCGTTCGCCGACGAGGTCACCCGGGTCGCCCGGGAGGTGGGCACCGAGGGCAAGCTGGGTGGCCAGGCGCGGGTCAAGGGGGTCTCCGGCACCTGGAAGGACCTGACCGACAACGTCAACTCGATGGCCTCCAACCTGACCCACCAGGTCCGGTCGATCTCCCAGGTGGCCACCGCGATGTCGCGGGGCGACCTGTCGCAGAAGATCACCGTGTCGGCAAAGGGTGAGGTCGCCGAGCTCGCCGACACGATCAACATGCTGACCGACACGCTGCGGTTGTTCGCCGAGCAGGTCACCCGGGTCGCCCGCGAGGTCGGTACGGAGGGCAAGCTGGGCGGGCAGGCCCAGGTGCCGAACGTGGCTGGCACCTGGAAGGACCTGACCGACAGCGTCAACTCGATGGCGTCGAACCTGACCGCCCAGGTACGGAACATCGCCCAGGTCTCCACGGCGGTCGCCAAGGGCGACCTGTCCCAGAAAATCACCGTCGCCGCGCAGGGCGAGATCCTGGAGCTGAAATCGACGGTCAACACGATGGTGGACCAGCTGTCGTGGTTCGCCGACGAGGTCACCCGGGTCGCCCGCGAGGTCGGTATCGAAGGCAAGTTGGGTGGTCAGGCCCAGGTCCGCGGGCTCTCCGGGACGTGGCGTGACCTCACCCAGAACGTGAACCAGCTGGCCGGCAACCTGACCAGTCAGGTTCGTAACATCTCCCAGGTCTCGACGGCGGTCGCCAAGGGCGACCTGTCGCAGAAGATCACCGTCGACGCACGCGGCGAGATCCTCGAACTCAAGTCGACCGTCAACACCATGGTCGACCAGCTCTCCTCCTTCG
>NZ_JBHMIO010000023.1:0-92302 GCF_048060275.1 Micromonospora sp. LOL_015 | reverse complement strand
CTCCACCACCGTCGCCGGCCGCAAACCACCATCCAGATGGTCATGCAGCAGCACCTTCGGCACCCGAACGATCTCCGCCAACGAAACAGCCACCATGGGTGGAGGGTAGTAGGTTTCAACGTCGCACTCCGGCACGGGACACGGGTATTGCCGATGCCGGCGCGGGTGCCGGTCACCAGCCAGGCAGGATGTCTACGATGCTCACCGACGTACTGCCGTACCTGCGTTGCCCGGTCTGCCGCGCGCCGCTCGCCGCCCATGACGGCGGCGTCCCCCGCGCGGGCGGCACCAACGGCAACGCCGACGGCGCTGTCCGGGCGCTGCGCTGCCCGGCTGGACACAGCTTCGACGTGGCCCGGCAGGGCTACGTGGACCTGGTGACCGGCCGGGCCCGGCACGCCGGCGACTCCGCCGAGATGGTCGCCGCCCGCGACGAGTTCCTTCAAACCGGACATTTCGACGTGGTCGCCACGGGGCTGGTCGAGGCGGTGGGCAGCCCGGCCCCCGACAACCGAGCCCCCGACAACCGGGGCGCGGGCAGGCCGACTCCGGACGACCGGGCCGGGCCGATCGTGGTCGATGCCGGCGCCGGGACCGGGGCCTACCTCGCGGCGGTGCTCGACGCGCTGCCCGGCGCCGTCGGACTCGCCCTGGACCTGTCCAAGGCGGCGGTACGCCGGGCCGCCCGCGCCCATCCGTCGGCCGCCGCGGTCCGCTGCGACACCTGGCGACCGTTGCCCGTCGCCGACGCCTGCGCCGAATTGGTGCTGAACGTGTTCGCTCCGCGCAACGGCGGGGAGTTCGCCCGGATCCTGCGGCCACGCGGCGCGCTGGTCGTGGTCACCCCGCTGCCCGACCATCTCGCCGAGGTGATCGGCCCCCTCGGGTTGCTCCGGGTGGACCCGGCGAAGGACGACCGTACCGGCGCGGCGCTACGGCACCACTTCGACCGGGTCGCGCTGCACGTCCTGCGCCGACGGCTGCGCTTGTCGCACCGCGACGTCACCGCGCTGGTACGGATGGGACCGAGCGCCCGGCACACCGACCCGGCCGACCTGGCCTCGGCGATCGCCGCGCTGCCAGAACCGGTCACCGTCACCGCCGCCGTCCAACTGGCGACCTACCGCTGCCGGCCGGGCAGCTGACTGAGGACCGGTCAGGTCGACAGGTCGACCTCTTCCCAGCCGGGCGGTGCGTCGTGGTACGGGCCACGGAGAACGACCGCCCATTCCAGGGCCCACCGCCGTTGCCCGATGGCGTTGGCGTCCACCACCCCGGGCAACGGGTCGCCCCGCCGTTCCGCTTCCAGGTAGCCCCAGTCCAGGCAGTAGTAGAAGTCGAGCAGTACAGCGGCCTCGGCCGCGTCGCGGGGGGCGACGAGGGTCCGGGAGCGCCATTGGGCGAAGGTCTCGCCGGCCGCCAGGTTCGGCAGCAACGCCATCAGCCGGTCGTCGGAGACCGCGACCGGGTCGAGATGCCGGGTCAGCCCCAGCACCCAGGCCAACGCGAAGATCGCGTCGTGGTGCAGGACGAACGAGCGGTGGTCGCCGCGCCCCCCGATGACGAACTGCCACTCCGGCGGGGTGACCAGCTCGACCAGATGCGAGTTGAGCAGCCAGCTCATCGCCGCCTGCGGTGGCATCCCGAAGCAGCGGGCCAGCACCAGATGCAGGATCGCGGTGCGGGCCTCGATCTCCGGGGTGGGCCGCAGCTCGACCCCGTCGCCCGGCTCCCAGACCAGCGGAAAGCCGGCCGGAGGCAACGGTAGGCGGAGCCGGCGCAGCTCGTCGAGACTCTCCGCGCGAATGGCCCGGGGGTCAGGAGCGAGTACGGTCACAGCCTTCGTTCCCTGCTAGTCGGCGTCGGCTTCTCTCCTGAACGGACCCCCGGCGAGGCAGGATATCCGCTCTGTGTCACGGGTACCACGACAAGGGGTATCGGTACGCCGGTCCTAGCGGATCAGGCGATCCGGTCGACGACCAGCTGGGTGGTCGTCGATGGCGCGTCGGTGAGCTGAACGGGATCCGTCGGGCCGAACCCACCGGAGAGGGCCGGCAGCACGTCGGCGATCCGGTCAGGGTCGTCGGCGCGCAGCTCGACGAGGGGGTCACCGGCCCGGACCGGCTCCCCCGGCCGGCGGTGCAGGATCACCCCGGCAGTGGCGCTGACCGGATCCTCCTTGCGGGCCCGGCCGGCACCGAGCCGCCAGGCGGCCACCCCGATCGCGCGGGCGTCGACCGCGGCGACGTAACCGTCCCGGTCGGCGCGGACCAGTTCGGTTTCGGCGGCGACCGGTAGCGGGGCGTGCGGGTTCCCGCCCTGGGCGTCGATCATCGCCCGCCAGGTGTCCATCGCCCGGCCGTCGCGCAGCGCGGCGGCCGGGTCGGCGTCGGGCAGGCCGGCGGCGTCGAGCATTTCGCGGGCCAGCGCGAGGGTGAGTTCCACGACATCGGCCGGCCCACCGCCGGCGAGCACCTCGACCGCCTCGGTCACCTCGACCGCGTTGCCGACCGCCCGGCCGAGCGGGGTGGACATGTCGGTAAGCAGGGCGACAGTACGGACGCCGTGTGCGGCACCCAGGTCGACCATGGTGCGGGCGAGCTGCCGGGCGTCGGCGACCGACGCCATGAAGGCTCCGCTGCCCACCTTGACGTCGAGGACCAGTGCGCCGGTGCCTTCGGCGATCTTCTTGCTCATGATCGAGCTGGCGATCAGCGGGATCGCTTCGACGGTGCCGGTGACGTCGCGCAGCGCGTACAGCTTGCGGTCGGCCGGGGCGAGGCCGTCACCGGCCGCGCAGATGACCGCGCCGACGTCGCGCAGCTGGTCGACGAAGCGGTCGTTGGTCAGGTCCGCCCGCCAGCCGGGGATCGACTCCAGCTTGTCCAGGGTGCCGCCGGTGTGGCCGAGCCCTCGGCCGGACAGCTGCGGTACGGCGGCACCGCAGGCGGCGACCAGCGGGGTCAACGGCAGGGTGATCTTGTCGCCGACGCCGCCGGTGGAGTGCTTGTCGACGGTGGGCCGAGGTACGCCGGACAGGTCGAGCCGCTCGCCGCTGGCGATCATGGCGGCGGTCCACCGGGCGATCTCCGCGGTGTCCATGCCGCGTAGCAGGATCGCCATGGCCAGCGCCGACATCTGCTCGTCGGCGATCTCACCGCGGGTGTACGCGGCGATGGTCCAGTCGATCTGGGCGTCGCTGAGCCGGCCGCCGTCGCGTTTGGTGCGGATCACGTCGACGACGCCGGCCATCTTGGTGCTGTAACTAGACAAATCGGTCATACCTTCACGATGGTTCCAGGGTCGCGGGCGACGCCGGAGAGGGCGGGGTAGGAAATCGGCTGCCGGGTGCTTGCGGTGCTACCGCGCTCGATCAGCCGGTCCAGCGGGTGCTCACCTCGGTCGGCGGGTCGCCTTCGCCGGCCCAGGAGACCCCGCCGTCGGCGTCGACCACCACCACCCGGTGGGTGCGCGCCCGGCCCCAGGCCACCACCGACTCGGCAGACGGCCAGCTCGGCGCCTCCTCCAGGATGCCCGAGCCGGCCGCCTCGCCGGTGGATTCGGACCGTTCCCAGTAGCCGGTCCAGACCAGCTCGCCGCCGGCCGAATCGGGGTGTACGAAGACGGTGCCCCGGCCCCGCCACTTGGCCAGCCGGGCCGGCACCGCGGTGTCCGGCGCCACCACCGGGCGCCCGGCGGCGTCGGCCCGCCCGACGTGCTCGGGGCCGACCCGGTCCCGCTCCGCCGCGCCACGACCGGCGCCCCGGCCGACGCCGCCGCCTGGGGCGAGCGCGGCGGCCGCGAGGTCCGCCGGGCCAAACGCGTGCGGCAGCAGCTCCGCCACGGTCAACGGCGCCGGCAGCGCCTCGACCTGGCACTCCGGCCCACCGTGCTCCCACAGCAGCTGGCGGCAGCGCCCGCACGGCATCAGCGGCTGGCCATCCCCGCCAACGCAGGACAACGCCACCAGCCGGCCACCGCCGGTGCTGTGCAGCGACGAGACGACGCCACACTCGGCGCAGAGCACCACGCCGTACGCGGCGTTCTCGACGTTGCAGCCGACGACCACCCGGCCGTCGTCGACCAGCCCGGCCGCGCCGACCGGGAAGTTCGAGTACGGCGCGTACGCGTGCCGCATCGCCTCGGTCGCGGCCCGCCGCAGCTCCACCCAGTCGATCTCCACGACTGCCCTCCTCACCTGCACCGGCCACCGCCACCGGCCGGTCGGCCCGGTTCGTACGACCGGACCTGACCGGCCAGTAGTAAACGGTAACCGGCGTTGATCAGGCTTTGATGTAGGGCTTGCCGTCGGCGGCCGGCGCACGTACCCGGCCGACCAGTCCGGCTACCGCCAGGATCGTCGCCAGGTACGGCAGCATCGCCAGGAACTGGCTCGGGATGGCGCTGCTGATCGCCCCCAGGTAGGCACCGAGCTGGTCGGCGAAGCCGAAGAACAGCGACGCCAGCAGCGCCCCGGTCGGGCTCCACCGGCCGAAGATCATCGCGGCGAGGGCGATGAAGCCCTTGCCGCCGATCATGTTCTTGGTGAACGAGTAGAGCAGCAGGGTGTACGACCCGCCGCCGATCCCGGCCACCATGCCGGCCAGCAGCACGTTGCGGTAACGCAGCCCCAGCACCCGTACGCCGAGGGTGTCCGCCGCGATCGGGTGTTCGCCGACCGACCGGGTCCGCAGCCCCCACCGGGTCCGGAACAGCGCCACGTTGATCACCACGACCAGGATCAGCGCCAGGTAGAGGAAGATGCTGCCGCGGAACAGCGCCGGCCCGAGCACCGGGATGTCGGACAGCAGCGGGATCTCCCAGGTGCCGAAGTGCGGCGGCTGGTTGTAGGCCGGCTGGTCGATCTGCATCAGCCGCTCGTAGAGGAAACCGGTCAGACCGATCGCGAACAGGTTCAGCACGATGCCGATGACCACCTGGTCGACCAGGTAGCGGATGGCGAACAGGGCCAGCAGCAGCGAGATGAACGCCCCGCCGAAGGCTGCGGCGATCAGCCCGACCCAGACGTTGCCGGACATGGTGCCGATCAGCGCACCGGCGAACGCACCCATCAGCAGCTGGCCTTCAATGGCCACGTTGACCACCCCGGAGCGTTCGCAGAGCACCCCGGCCAACGAGCCGAAGATCAGCGGCAACGCCAGCAGGAAGGTGCCCCGGACGATGTTGACCATCGGCATGAAGTTCTGCCCGGTCGGCGCGGTGGAGATCTGCCAGCAGAGGAAGCTGACCACGAAGCCGACGATGCCGACGCCGAGCAGCCACCGGAACCAGCGGGCACCGTACGGGCTGAGCAGCAGCGCGCCGGCGGCGAGGGTCGCCAGGCCGAACAGCACCGCGCCCAGGTTGCCGGGGATCCGCAGCGCGGCCCCGCCGGCGGTCTCGCTGAGCGTGAACCGGGCCTGCTGCTCGGCGGCGAGCGAGCCGAAGACGGCGGCCGCGACCACGCCGGCGGCGACCAGGACGGCACCGCTGATCCGGGTACGGCTCCAGAACCGTTGCGTCACCGCCACCGGGGCGTCAGTTGCGATCATGGTGGACAACGCGGTCACCAGCCCTTCGCCATGCTGGTCTGCAACCGGGCGGACCGGGCCGCCCGGAGCTGGAAGATCGCCTTCACCAGGGCGGGGGCGGCGATGAAGATGACGATCAACGCCTGGAGCACGGTGACCAGTTCCAGTGAGATGCCGGAACCCGACTGCATCGCGTTGCCGCCGGCCCGCAGCGCCCCGAACAGCAACGCCGCCAGCGCGACACCCCACGGTTTGACCCGGCCGAGCAGGGCGACCAGGATGCCGTCGAAGCCGATCTGGGCCGCGACCAGCGGAGTCAACGCGTTCGCCGTGGAACCCAGCACCATGTTGGCGCCACCCAGCCCGGCCAGCCCGCCGGCGACCACCATCAGCAGTACGTAGGTGCCGGCGACACTGATCCCGGCGGTCCTCGCGGCATCCGGGTTGGCGCCGACGGCGCGCAGTTCGAAGCCGAACGCGGACCGGTTGAGCAGCCAGGCGACGGCGGCGGTGACGGCGACTGCCAGCAGGATGCCGGCGTGCACCCGCAGCCCGTCGCCGAGCAGCCGGGGCAGTTGGGCGGTGGTGTCCACCGGCCGGCTGATCGCGTCCGGCCGGTCCGGGTTCTGCACCCCGGGCTGCACGATGATCCAGGTGAGGAAGTACAGCGCCACGTAGTTGAGCATGATCGTGGTGATCACCTCGTGGGCGCCGGTGCGGGCCTTGAGAAAGCCGGGGAAGAAGCCCCACAGCGCGCCGCCGAGCGCCCCGGCCAGCACCGCGACGACCACGTGCAGCACCAGCGGCAGCGGCAGCAGGAAGCCGGCCAGCGCGGCCACCACGACGCCGATGATCGCCTGCCCCTGGGCGCCGATGTTGAACAGGCCGCCCCGGAACGCCAACGCCACCGACAGCCCGGTGAAGACCAGCGGCGCGGTGTAGGTCAGCGTCTCGGAGATCGGCCGGAACACCGTCGGCCACTCGGTGTCGCCGGCGACGAAGGACCGCACCGCCGAAGGGTCGATCACCGAGCCCTTGAACAGGTTGGCGTACGCCTCGCTGACCAGGGTCCAGCTGGCGGACAGCGCGTCGCCCGGGCGGGCGAAGAAGTAGGTGTAGGTGGCGAGCACCTCCGGGTCGGAGACGATCATCAGTACCCCGCCGATGACGACGGCCAGCAGCAGCGCGAGCACCGTCACGGTGACGGTGTTGGCGGCCCACAGATTGTGCAGGAAGCGCTGGCCGAGGGAGTCGCCGTCGGGGGCGGGCGGGCCGGTGCCGGCGGACGGCTCGGCCTCGGCCTGCGCGGCGGCGTGCGCGGCGGCCGCCGGCTCGGCTTCGGCGGGCGGCTTGTCCGGCGAACCGGCCGACGAGCCGTTGTCGCTGCTCATTGCGTCCCTTCTTGCTCGGTCCCGCCGGTGACCCCGGCCATCAGCAGGCCGATCTGTTCCCGTGGGGTGTCCGGTCCGACCACGGCGATGATCCGGCCGCTGTACATCACCGCGATCCGGTCGGCCAGCCCGATCACCTCGTCCAACTCGCTGGAGACGACCAGGACGCCGGTGCCGGCGTCGCGTTCGTCGATGATCCGGCCGTGGATGAACTCGATGGAGCCGACGTCGACGCCCCGGGTCGGCTGGGCGGCGATGAACAGCTTCAGCGGCCGGCTCAGCTCCCGGGCCACGATCACTTTCTGCTGGTTGCCGCCGGACAGGGTGCCGACCGCCGCCTGACCGGACGACGTACGGATGTCGAACTGGGCGATCCGCTCGGTTGCGGAGGCGGCGATGGCTGCCGGCCGCAGCACCAGACCGGAGCCGAACGGCGGCTGGTCGTACAGGTCGAGCACCAGGTTCTCGGCGACGGAGAACTCTTTGACCACGCCGTCGACGCTGCGGTCCTCCGGCACATAGCCGACTCCGGCACGGAGCACCCGTTTGGCGCTCCAGCCGTCGATCCGCTCGCCGTTGAGGGTGACCGTGCCGGCCGCGGTCGGCAGCAGACCCATGATCGCCTCGACGAGTTCGGTCTGGCCGTTGCCCTGCACTCCGGCGATGCCGAGCACCTCGCCGGCCCGTACGGTCAGGTCGACCCCGTCGACCACCCGTACGCCGCGCTCGTCGTCGACGACCAGGCCGGCCACTTCGAGCACCGGCTCCCCCGGCTGCGCCGGGGTCTTGTCCACGGTGAGGCTGACGCTGCGGCCGACCATCAGCGCGGCCAACTCGTCGCGGCTGGCGGTCGGTTCGGCGGTGGCGACGGTACGGCCTCGCCGGATCACCGTGATCCGGTCGGCGATCGCCCTCACCTCGCCGAGCTTGTGGGTGATGAAGACGATCGACTTGCCGGCCGCCTTCAGCGACCGCATGACGGTGAGCAGTTCCTCGGTCTCCTGTGGGGTGAGCACGGCGGTCGGCTCGTCGAGGATCAGCAGGTCGACGTCGCGGGTCAGCGCCTTGACGATCTCCACCCGCTGCTGGATGCCGACCGGCAGGTCCTCGATCACCGCGTCCGGCTCGACCGCCAGGCCGTACCGGTTGGAGACGTCGACCACCTCGGCGCGGGCCCGGCGCTGGTCGAGGAAGCCGAGCAGCCCGCCCCGGGTGCGTTCGGCGCCGAGCATGACGTTCTCCGCCACGGTGAGCACCGGCACCAGCATGAAATGCTGGTGCACCATGCCGATGCCGGCGGTGATGGCGTCCCGTGGGCTGCGGATCTTGATCGGGGTGCCGTCCACCAGGATCTCGCCCTCGTCCGGTTGCAGCAGCCCGTAGAGGACGTTCATCAGGGTCGACTTGCCGGCGCCGTTCTCGCCCAGTAGGGCGTGGATCTCGCCGGGCTCGACGGTCAGGTCGATGTGGTCGTTGGCGACCAGGTCGCCGAAGCGTTTGGTGATGCCGCGCAGTTCGAGTCTCAGCGGAGCCTCCCGGGGAGACTCCGGGCCACCGGCGGGTGCCCGGAGGGTCGATGGCTGAGCCGCCCCTGTCACCGGGGTCTACGGACCCCGGTGACAGGGGCGGGGTGTCGCTCGCGGGGCGTGCCGGGGCAGCCCCGCGCACGCCGGCCGCCGGTTACTCCGGCTGCGCGTCGGAGGTGACCTCGATGGTGCCGGCGATGATGTCCGCTTTGAGCTGCTCGACCTCGGCCTTCAGCTCGTCGGAGACGCGGTCGTCGAACTCGTTGTACGGGGCCAGCGAGACGCCGTTGTTCTCCAGGTTCCCCAGGTAGCCCGGGTCGGCGCTGAGCTCGTCGCCGTTCGCGCCGGCCAGCACGGCCTGCTTCACCGCGTCCGGGATGTTCTTGACCACGGTGGTCAGGAAGGTGTCGCAGTACTGCTCGGCGCTCTCGCAGCCGTCGACGTCGACCCAGATCACGCTGTACGCGCCACCGGCGGCCTGCGCGGCGGCGGCGGTACCCAGCCCGGCGCCACCGGCGACCGGCATGATCACGTCGGCGCCCTGGGCGACCAGGCTGTCGCCGACCTTCTTGCCCTCGTCCTGCTTGACGAAGTCGTTGGTGAACGAGCCGTTCTGGGTCGCCTTGTCCCAGCCGAGCACCTGCACGTCGGCGCTCTTGGCCTGGTTGTAGTGGGCGACGCCGTCGACGAAGCCGTCCATGAAGATGGTCACCGGCGGGATCGGCAGGCCGCCGTAGGTGCCGACGATGCCGCTCTCGGAGAAGCCGGCCGCCAGGTAGCCGGCGAGGAACGCGGCCTGGGCGGTGTCGAACTGCATCGGATAGACGTTGGCCAGGTCGGTCGTGGCGTCGACGATGCCGAACTGCTGGTCCGGGTTGGCTTCGGCGACCGCGATGGTCGCGTCGCGCATCAGGCCGCCGACGGCGAGGATGAAGTCGCAGTCCCCGGTGACGTAGCCGGTCAGGTTCGGCTCGTAGTCGGCCTCGGCGCTGGAGGCGACGTAGTCCCCGTCGACCGCGTCGTTCTCGCTCTGCGCCGCCTCGATGCCGGCCCAGGCCGAGGCGTTGAAGGACCGGTCGTCGATTCCGCCGACGTCGGTCACCATGCACGCCTTGTACGCCTCGGTGGCCTCGCCCCCGGTGCCGTCCGTGCCTTCGTTATCGGGTGCCTCGCCACACGCGGCAGCGGTGAGCGCCAGCCCACCCGCCGCGAACATCGAGACGATCCGCATCCCACGCGTAGCGCGCAAGACGGTCTCCTTCCATTGCACACCGCAGACTGTCGCGGCATCGAGTCCCCACCCGGCCGGTCGGACCGGACATACTTTGGACGGGAGCGTACGCGCGGTCCCGTCCACCGGCCGACAATCGTGCACGACTGTTGAGCCGCCGTTACCCTCGCGTAACTCTCCCGCGCGGGAGATCACCTGCGGATCCGCAGGATCGCTCCCGCCGCCGACCCTATAAGGGGCGGCAGCGGGTCGCCGGCGGTTCACCCGGTCGTGACCTGGGCAGGTGACGGCACGGTCGGTCGCCGTACGGTGGCGTGATGTCAGCGCCAGAAGACGGCGACGGCGGCGTTGACCAACGTCAGCACGATGATCGCCAGGAAATGCCCCTTGTTGACCGATTCGCGCTTACGGGAGAAGAAGACCATCGCCAGGATGGCGAGCCCGAGCACCAGTTTGGTAACGAGTTTCGCCGGGGCCGGTTCGTCGCCGTCGCGCAGCGGCGCGGACAACCCGATCCCGGTGACGACCTGGATCACCGCGCCCCAGAGCATCGCCGGGTTGATCCGGATGCGGCCGCTGAACCACTGGACGGTGGCGCCACCGAGCAGCAATGCGAACCCGATCAGGTGGGCATAGAGCAGGACGAGTCTGAAAGCTTCCACCTGCTCATCCTCGCGCACCGTGCCACGCCCGGCCGCCCCCGGGTCCGGCACGTCCTACCCCCTCAAAGCAGCGGGCAGCTGTCGATGTACTCGGAGAAGGCGCGGTCGTCGGCCGGCGGTGGGCAGAGGAACTGCTCGTACCTCAGGTCGTCGTCGACGAACCGCTTCAACCAGGCGACACTGGACGAGGCGATTGTGGCGTTCGGGATGTTGGGCGCGAAGTGGCTGGCACCCCGCAGCTCCAGGTACGCCGACTCGAGGTCGGCCGGGAAGCTCGCGTGGAACTGTTCCGAGTGGCGCCGTACCGAAGCGATGCCGTCCCGCTCTGCTCCGATGATCATCGTCGGCACCTGCAGGTCGGACCAGTTCTTGGTCAGGTTCCACGGGGTCAACGGGATGGCTGCCCGCAGTTCCGGCCGGGCGTCCGCCGCTTCCAGGGCTCCTCCCCCACCCATCGAGTGTCCGATCACCGCCAACCGGTCAGCGTCGACCCGGTCCCGCACCGGACTTTCCTGAGTGAGGAAGTCCAGCGCGGCGAGCATCTGCCGGCCCCGACTGGCCGGCTGGTCGGTCGTCCGGTTCGTGTCGATGTTGAACACCACGAAGCCCTGCGACGCCAGCCTCGGCGCCAGCCACGCCATCGACGACTGCCTGGCGGTGAAGCCGGGTGCGATCACCACACCGCCGAAGGTGCCCTCCGTGGTCGACGTCGGGAAGAAGATGGTCCCACCCCCGAATCCCGAGGCCTGGGAACGGCGTACCACCGTATCGTCGATGTCGAACGGACCGTTGGCCGCCGCGATGCTGGCCGCCGACGGCGCCGGTCCCCGCTCGAACGGGCTCTCCGCCGCCTGCGCGGTCGGCGCTAGTACGACGCCGGCGGAGATCGCCGCCGCCGCCGCGCCGCCGACGAAGAGGTTCCGCAGCCGGAGCCAGCCCGGACGGTCGACCGGACGGCGGCGCCGCCCGCGCGGCGACCGGTAGGTCGCCGTCGATGCTGTCTGTCCTGTCACGATCCTGATGTCCTCCCTCGTCGCGACAGGAACGTTTACGCAGGTCAATAGGCTATCCCGCACCTGTCGCAACTCGAAGTACGGCGATCGGACACCAGCAGTTCGTGGGTTGGCCGAACGGATGGACACCTCGGCACGAACAGCCAACCGTGCAGCCAACCGCGTGATCGACAGGTCGGCGTCGGGTGCCTGCGTGGACACCCCGGCGATGCGTGGAGCGGAGACCTCGTGGCTCAGGCGCCGGGCCGACGTCGCGGTCGGTCAGGACTGTCTACGCAGCCCGATGACCTGCAGCAGGGCGAACAGGCCGACGACCGCTGCCTGCATGACGATCCAGACTCGGGCGATTGTGGAAGGATCACCGATCCCGGCAGCCGCCACCACCAGACTTGCCGACACCCAGATCACATTGACGGCCACCACCGTAGCTGCGGCGCTGGCGCTGATCGTCGAGCGGCCGCCGACGAGCCAGACAACGACACCGAAGACGAGCAGGAAGACCCCGATGCCCCGGAGAAATCCCGTGGACAGGTCGAAGAGATCGCCGAGCATGCTGGCCGCCACAAGGTACGCCAGTCCGTTCATGCCGGTAACCACGGCATCCAGCTTCAACGCGAGTCGGAGGAACTTGTCGGATGCGCCGTCTGCAACGGAGCCGCGTGCCGCGGCAGCAGGAGTAGTCATGAGATGACCCTGCCAGCTCAACGGTCGCGCTGTCGATTACCTATGAGATAAGTAGACACCGAACGTCAGCTAGTCGATAGCGCGAAACCAGGTACGTCCCGCAACTGCCGCGCAGTAACTTCGTCAGCTGGGTAGAACGATTCAATCGACAGTTCCGCTACCGTGATGTCCAGCGGGGTGCCAAACGTCGCGACCGTCGTGAACATACTCAGTACACGCCCGCCGCGCCGAACCCGCAGTGGAGCGACGATGTTGTCCACCAGGATCGGTTCCCCATCGGAGTCGTCGCCCGGATAACCGGACAACTCCTCCTCCAGCTCAACCAGCATCGGGTCGCCGCTGGCCTCCACCTGTCGACGCAGCCGGTGGAGCAGATGGGCCCGCCACTGCCCAAGGTTGACGATGTGTGGTGCCAGCCCCTCCGGGTGAAGGCTTGCCCGCAGAACATTCGCCGGTGGAGCGAGCAGTGACGGCGAGACGAGGTCGGTCAACACGCCGAGGCTGGTATTCGCCTCGATCAGATTCCAGCCCCGGTCCACGACGACCGCCGGGTAAGGCTCGTGGCCGGTCAGCACCTGGCGGACCGCAGCCCGGATCGCCGACATCGACGGCTCGCCCAACGGAGTCTCCGGGTAGACCGGCGCGTAGCCGGCCGCCATCAGCAATCTGTTGCGCTCGCGCAGCGACAGATCAAGCTGATCAGCGAGTTGGAGCACCATCTCCCGGCTTGGGGCCGACCTGCCGGTCTCCAGGAAGCTCAGATGACGGGTGGAGATGTCTGCCTTGATGGCGAGTTCGAGCTGACTGAGCCGCCGGCGCCGACGCCAGTCCCGCAACAGCTCACCAACGGCCGGCCTGGTCATCGCGATGGACATCAGCCAATTATGCACCTGCGACTACATCGTGTCGATTATCTGACAGGTAAAGTCTTTCGAACAGGTAGGTGATCGCCGACGCCGTACAGGTAGGTGACGCTGGTCCGCAGCACGGCCGTCGGAGTCGCGCTGCCCCAATTTCCAACTGGACATCGAATACCGACTCCCAGTACCCTTTCGGTTCAGCTAACGAGACATTGAGAGATCACTGACTCGAGATCTGGAACGAGCAGGACACCGAGGCGCGCATGCAACGGATTCGCGATCTCTGCCAGGAAAACGTCATCTACTTGGCGATCGGATTCGACGTGATCAAGGTCGGCTCAGACGGCCGGATCGCGACGATCTCCGGATTCCTGGACAGGCTTCCCGGCTGACCGGTCCCGTTTCAGCCGGAACCACTTGGTCAGTTTTCACGCGGAGCTGACACCAAATGCGAGTTGACAGCGCTACGGCCCGCGCACGGCGGGATCTCGCTCGCCCCGCCAGGGACGTTTGCGCAGTTCAGTAGGCTCTCCTGCGCCTGTCGCAGCTCGGGGCACGACGGGGTTGGACGCCAGCGGATCGTGGGGTTGGTCAAACCGTATGGACACCTTGGCACCAACAGCCAGGTACCACTGCTGGTTCCGGTGATCGAAGACGGGTTCCGCGCTCCTCTCAGCACGCTCACAGCGTGTCTGCAGCATCATCGCCGGCATGCGAGCGGTGATGTTCGACGCGTACGGCCCGCCCGACGTGCTCAGCCAGGTCGATCTGCCGACACCCGTACCCAGTGGCGATCGGGTGCTGGTCCGGGTGCACGCCACCACGGTGACCTCCGCCGAGTGCGGGATGCGCCGGGGTGAGCCCCGGTGGGGCCGGGCGATCATCGGTCTGCGTCGCCCGCGCAACGGGATCCGGGTGCTCGGGCTGGAGTTCGCCGGCGAGGTCACCGCGACCGGGCCGGCGGTTAGCCGGTTCCGGGTCGGCGACCGGGTCTTCGGCTTCACCGGCTTCGGTGTCGGGGCGAACGCCGAGTACAAGTGCCTGTCGGAGCGGGCGTCGATGGCAACGATGCCGGCGAATGTGACGTACCCGCAGGCTGCCGCGACCGTCGACGGATTCACCACCGCCTGGCACTTCCTGCATGACCTGGCCGGCCTGCGACCCGGCCAGAAGGTGCTGGTCGTCGGAGCCTCCGGCAGCATCGGCACGTACGCCGTCCAGCTCGCGAAGCACCTCGGCGCCGAGGTGCACGGCGTGTGCAGCGGCCGCAACGTCGAGTTGGTCGGCTCGCTCGGCGCACACCGGGTGTTCGACTACACCGCCGAGGATTTCACCGCCAGCGGCGAACGCTACGACGTGGTCTTCGACACCGTCGGTCGCAGCTCGTTCGCCCAGTGCCGGCCGGTGCTCGCCCGGCGCGGCTGCTACCTGCCGACGACCGGCCTGATGACGAACAGCCTGCTGGCGGCCGGCACAGCTGTCACCCGCGGCCGGCGGGTCCGGACCGGGATGTCGGTACGCAAGCACACCGCCCTGGCCGCGCTGCGGGACCTGCTCGGCGACGGCCGGCTCCGGGTCGTCATCGACCGCAGCTACCCGTTGGCCGAGATCGTCGAGGCCCACCGGTACGTCGACAGCGGACACAAGGTCGGCAACGTCGTGATCACCGTCGTGGACGGCGACGCCCCCGCCTGAGTGGCGCCGCGCCGGGCACACGGCTCGGGAACCCAAGGTGTCTCCGCAGGTCTGATGCCACAGGTGCGTCAAAATGCACCTGTGGCATCAGCGCCCGGTTCAGGCCGACGGATGCTGAGCGGGTGCCAGGCTGTCGTGGGTGTCCGGCGCGGTTGCCGGTGGCGACCCGGCGCGGTCGAGGCGGGTGGCGGCAACGTACCCGAGCAGCAGCCCGACGGCGATCGCGCCGGGCAGGTAGGTGATGCCGTCGTACGCTCGCCCGTACTCCATCGGGAAGAGCGCGAGCCGGGACAGGGCAAGTGCGGCAAAGACCGTGCCGGGCGTGATGAGAATCCCGACGATCAACAGTGGCACGGTGAGAAGCAGGTGCAGGCCGATGCGTCGCGGGGAGGGTGACCGGCTGTGTATTCCGACGACGGCCCAGGCCGCTGCGGAGACCCCGAAGGCTACGGGCAGGGTGACGACGCGGATCCGTGACGCGCTGGGCCCGGTGTTCACCGATGACATGTTCGCGGAGGCGTTCCCTGCGGGAGGCCGTCCGGCGGTGTCGCCGGGGGCGTTGGCGCTGGTGTCGGTGCTGCAGTACGCCGAAGGGCTCAGTGACCGGCAGGCCGCCGACCAGGTCCGGGCGAGGATGGACTGGAAGTATCTGCTCGGCCTGGAACTCGACGATCCCGGGTTCGACTTCACGGTGATCAGCGACTTCCGTGCCCGGCTGATCAAGCACGGCATCGAGGAGAAAATACTGGATGTGGTCCTGGACCGGTGCGCGCGGTAGGGACTGCTGCGCGCTGGCGGTCGACAGCGGACGGACTCCACGCATGTCCTCGCGGCGGTGCGCACGCTGAACCGGATGGAGTTCGTCGGGGAGACCCTGCGGGCGGCCCTGGAGGTCCTGGCCGCAACCGTACCGGCGTGGCTGACGCCGCTGATCGACGCCGGCTGGGTCGAACGCTACGGCGCCCGTGTCGACTCCTACCGGTTCCCCAAGGGCGACGACGTGCGTACCCGCTGGGCTGAACAGGTCGGCCGGGACGGCTACCCGATCCTGGACGCGATCGCCGCCAGCGCAGCGCCCGCGTGGCTGCGCGAGATCCCCGCGGTCCAGGTCCTGGCCTGGCATGGCAGCAGCAGTACCACCGTGACGGCGAGGAGGTGCGCTGGCGGGAGGGCAAAGACCTCCCGCCGAGCAGAGACCGGGCCGTCGAGGGAACCGTCATTGTTGTCAAAACGGGCCCGAGACAACAATGTGGGTTCCCTCGGCGCATGGCCACGCGACGCGGGCCCGCCCTCGCCGGTTCAGCCAGCACCGCGAGGCAGGGGGCGGGCTGCCGGCACGGGACCTGCCGGCAGCCCGGGCGTCGTCCGCGACCGCCGGGAACGGGGGATCCGGGGGTAGCAGATGTTGCCATGTCAACCGTACGCCTTCCTGGCCGATCCGCGCCGCCCCGGAAGTTCCTAATCAATCACTCTTCGTCATGCCACATGAGCTGACGTGCGGCTTCAGCGACTGATCCGGACAACGAAGGATAAATTGTGATTGTGTGCGCCAATTGGCTCACCGTCATGTGGTTCTCGACCGCGACGGTGATCGGCATGATCAACTCGCTGGCCTTGGGAGCCACCACCACCCCGCCAATGACCTGCCCGCTGGCTGGCCGGCAGAACAGCTTGACGAAGCCGTCCCGCAGGTCGACCATCTTCGCTCGGGCGTTGCCGGCCAGCGGCAGCATCACCTGCCGGGCCTGCACCCGCCCGTCGTCCACCTCGTCCTGGGACACCCCGACGGTGGCCAGCTCCGGATCGGTGAAGACGTTCGCCGCGACGGTACGTAGCCGCAGCGGCACCACCGCCTCGCCGAGCGCGTGCCACATCGCGATCCGGCCCTGCATCGCCGCGACGCTGGCCAGCGGCAGCACACCGGTGCAGTCGCCGGCCGCGTAGATGCCCGGCACATTGGTACGCGACACCCGGTCCACCGGCACGTGCCCACTGTCCGCGACGGTCACCCCGTACTCGGCGAGCCCCAGGTCCGCCGTGTTCGGCACCGAGCCGACCGCGATCAACGCGTGCGAGGCGGTCACCGTACGGCCGTCACTGAGCCGCACCTCGACCCCGTCGCCGACCCGGGTGACCGCGTCGGCGCGCGAGTTGTTCAGAATCGTCATGCCCCGGGCCCGGAACACCTGCTCGATCGCCATCGCCGCGTCGGCGTCCTCGTGCGGCATCACCCGGTCCCGGCTGGAGACGAGGGTCACCGGCACCCCCATCGCCAGGTACGCGCTGGCGAACTCGGCACCGGTCACCCCGGAGCCGACCACCACCAGGTGCTCGGGCAGGGCCGGCAGGTCGTACACCTGCCGCCAGGTCAGGATGCGTTCGCCGTCGGGCACGGCGGTGGGCAGCTGCCGGGGCGTGGCGCCCGTAGCGACCAGTACGGTCGACGCCTCGATCGGGTACTCAACGTCACCGTTGTCGGGGCTGACGAGCACCCGGTGGGTGTGACCTAGCGTGTCCTCACCGAGCCAGGCCCGACCCGCGACGAATGTCACACCGGCCTTGACGAGTTTGCTGCGCACGTCGGCCGACTGGGCCAGCGCGAGCCGCTTCACCCGGTCGTGCACCGCCGCCGCGTCGACGGTGACCGCCTCCAGCCCGTCGGAGTCGATGCCGAACTCCTCGGTGTCCCGGTACCCGGTGACCACCTCTGAGCTGGCGATGAAGGTCTTGGATGGGACGCAGTCGGACAGCACGCAGGCGCCACCGGCCCCGTCCGCCTCGACCACCGTGACGTCGGCCCGCAGCTGCGCCGCGACCAACGCCGCCTCGTAGCCGGCCGGGCCACCGCCGATTATCACTATCCGCTTCAAAACGACTCTCTCCCCAAACTTGAACTTATGCTGACGAAACACCCGGCTGACGGCGGCCGTCGGCCAGTTGCCCGACACGCGACACGCTCACTCGTATTCTCCCTCACCCCCCTGCCGGGCTATCGTCATCGCCGTGCGTCACTACGCCGCGTATGGCTCAAACCTCGACCCTGCTCGAATGCGTGCTTACTGTCCGCATTCGCCGATGGTGGGCACCGGCTGGCTGGAAGGCTGGCGGCTCACCTTCGCCGGTGAGGGGGTGATCGGCTGGGAGGGAGCGGTCACCACCATCGTGGAGTCGCCGGGCGACCGGGTCTTCGTCGCACTCTACGACGTACATCCGTGGGACGCCGCGCAGCTCGACGAGGTCGAGGGTGCGTTGGCCGGCACCTACCGGCGGCTGACCGTCCGGGCGGTCACCCTGGACGGTGCGGTCACCGCCTGGGTCTACGTCTTCGACGGGTACGAGGGCGGGCTGCCCACCGCCTGGTACCTGTCGGAGATCGCCAACGCCGCCGAGAAGGCCGGCGCGCCGGACGACTACGTCGCCGAGCTACGGAAGCGACCCACCCGTACCGCCACCGCCTGACCTGCCTTCCACCGGCCGAGCAGCAGAGCACCGACGTACGCTCGTCAGTCGGCCGGCCGACCGGTCGCCGGCCGTACGTGGGACAGCGCAGCGTGCAGCAACTCGACGAGTTCCCGCCGGTGCTCCGCGCGCAGCGCGGCGAACGCCTGACCGGTGATCCGATTGGTCACCCGGTCCGCCCACAACCGGCGGCGGATCAGTGGGCCGACCGGCGGCCACGGCGGCGACCACCCGGCCGCGACGGCGGCCTTCGTCCCGTCCGGGCCGCCCAGCAGCGCCTCCACCGGCGTCAGCCCGGCCACCCGTACCGCCATCAGGTGGGCTCCGGAGCGGTACTCGGCGAGCAGCCGCACCGCGACGGCGGCCCGCGCCCCGGCAGCGTCGTCCGGCCGGGGCATCGCCCGCCAGGCGGCGAACAGCGGCATCGCGGTCGCGTCCGCCGCCCCCACCACCACCTCGGCCAGCTCGACCAGCCGGTCCACCTGTGGGTAGTCGCCGAGCTGCTCGGCACCCCACCGGCAGCATTCGGCCATGCTCACCGCCGCCACCCTGGTCGGGTCGGTCACCGCGCTGGCGACCTGCCAGCCGTCGGCCACCGCGTCGGCGGCAATGAACCCGAGCGCGGCCGCGACCGTTTCGGCCGGTACGCCGCCGAGCACCCCGGCCCGGCCGGCGATGTGGAACGCCCAGCCGCTGAGCCCCAGTTGGCGCGCCCGGCTCAACGTGCGCGGACACTCCTGGTACGCCGTACTCAACTCGTGCAGGCTGCGCCGGCACGCGCCGGCCGCCTGATCGGGAATCACCGCATCATCGCCCTTCGCCCACCCGCCCGGCCGGTCGCCGCCACCCACTTTCCGGTCAGCGGTCAGTCTGCGGCGCGGGCGGGTCCTCCAGCGCGGGCAGGTCCTCCAGCGCGGCTGCCACGTCGCCGGCGTACCGTCGGGCGGCGACGGCTGCCCGTTCCGCAGTCCTGCGCGCCACCTTACGACGGGCATGCTCCCGCTCGGCTGCTGAGCGTCGCCGTTCCCATTCGGCCAGTTGACGCTGTGCCTCGGCGACGGCGTCGGCCGCGTCCTGCTCGGCGGCGACGGCCCGGTCGAGTTCGGAGTGGGCTGCCCGCTGGCCGGCCTCGGCTTTGTCCAGCTCGTCAACCAACCGCCGCCGGCGGGCGGCCAGCGCCCGGGCGGCCTTGTCCGCCGCCCGCTCGCGCTCCCGCTGCGCTGCTGCCGAAGACTCCCCCGCCCGCGAAGACCCTGCCTTCCGCGAAGACTCCGCCTCCCGCGCGGACTCGGCCGCCCGGGTCGGCTCATCGGCGGCGGCCGCCTCATCGTCCGGGCCGACCAGCCGCAACCGGGGCCGCGGGACCTCACCGAAACCGGCGTAGCCGACCGCGCGGACCAGTCGGCCGGATCGCACCTGAGCGGCGATCTCCTCGTCGGCGAGGGCAGCGGACAGGGTCGCCTCGACCTCGCCCAGTGGCAGCTTCGTCGACGCCACCGCCGGGTCCTCGGCGACGGCCAGCTCCCGGCACTCGGCCACCAGCCCGTCGACCAACGCCCGCCGCCGGGTCGACAGCTCCCGCAGGTCCGGACCCCGCAGCTCCCGCTGAGCGGCGCGCAACTGACCGGAGAGTTCCACCAGGCCGTCGAGCAGGTCGGCGCGGCGCAGGGCGAGCAGGTTGACCAGCCAGGCGGCCACCGTCGGTTTGCGAAGCTTGCCGATGGCGCGGGCGGTGTCCGGGGCACTGCCCCGGGCGGCCGAGACGGCCTCGGTACGGGCCGCGACGAACCGCGCCGGCGGTACCGCGTACAGCCGTCGCACCACCTCGGCGGGTACTACGCTGCCGGTCACGGCGGCCCGGCTCAGCGTACCGAGGTGCCGGCCGGCAACCGGGCGTAGTCGCAACCGGCAAGCTTGGCCATGTTGCCGTCGGTGACCTTGTGCCCGGCGTCGTTGAGCAGCCCGTCGTGCAGGGCGAGCGCTCGGCGCGGGGCCACCGCACGGACGAACTCGACCGCCTCGGAGAGCTTCAGCCAGGGCGCGGAGACCGGCACGAACAGGATGTCCACCTCGGCATCGGTCGGCACGTCGAACGAGTCGCCCGGATGGTAGACCGAGTCGGCCAGCAGGAAGCCGAGGTTGGGCACCCGGGGCAGGTCGGGATGAATCTCGGCGTGCCATCCTCCGTACGCCCGGACCGGGATGCCGGCGGCCTCGAAGCGTTCCCCGGACTCGACGGCGGTCGCCACCTCACCGAGATCATCCAGCTTGGACATCACTGAGGAGTGAGTGTGGATGGTCACCGACGGTCGTCGGGCGAGGGCGTCGGTCAGCTGACCGACGTCGAGGTGGTCGAAGTGCTCGTGGGTGACGAGAACCGCGTCTACGCCATCGAGCGCGGCCGGCTCGCTGAACGCACCCGGGTCGATCACCAGCACCGCGCCGTCGTGTTCCACCCGTACGCAGGAATGCCCGAACTTGGTCAGTCGCACCGTGACCCCCTGTGAGCCGAATCGTGATCTGCCGCCTCGCAGTCTGCCGGAACCGGTCGGCTCGCGCCGCGCGTCTGAACGACACCTGGTGAAAGCGTATGACGATGCCGAGGAGCACCCCTTGACTGTGAACAACGGAAGAAGAGGCCGGTGGCGCACCGGCGGCCGGCGCGGCGCCTCGGCCGGGACGGCGGTCCTGCTCGCCCTGCTGATCCTCGCTGGCTGCTCAGGGTCGGACGACTCCGGTGTCAGCAGCACTGCCGACATGCCGCAGCGGGCCGAACCGGCACCGGCGGGTGGCGCGCCGGGTGACGGCGGAGTGACCGGCGGGGACGACGCGGACGGCGAGGAGGCTGCCGGTGCGGACGCGGCCGGCGGCGCCGAACGGGGCGGTCAGGCCGACCGGCCGGACGGGACCTCGCCGGTCGACCTGGCGGTGGGCAACCGGTCGATCATCTACTCCGGGTCGATCACCGTGCAGGTGACCGACGTGCCGGCGAAGGCCAGTGAGGCGGCGACGATCGCCACCTCGGTCGGCGGGTTCGTCGGGCGCGACCAGCGCTCCGAGTACGAGTCGTACGGCCGGGCCACGCTGGAACTGCGGGTGCCGGCGGAGCAGTTCGACCAGGTTGTCGAACGGCTGTCCCGCCTCGGCGAGGAGGTCAGCCGGGAGTTGACCACCCAGGACGTCACTGAGGAGGTGCTCGACCTGGACGCCCGGATCACCACCCAGCAGGCCCGGGTGCGCAGCGGGCGGGCCCTGCTGGCCGAGGCGGAGACCCTGGCCGATCTGGTGATGCTGGAGTCGGAGCTGGCTAAACGGGAGGCGGACCTGGCGTCGCTGGAGGCCCGCAAACGTGGCCTGGACGACCTGGTGACACTGTCGCGGATCACCGTCGAGCTGATCGGCCCGGACGCGACGCCACCGGTAGACGACGAGTCGGAGCTGGGTTTCCTGGCCGGACTGGGGGCCGGTTGGCGGGCGTTCGTCGGATCCATGCAGGTACTGGTCACCGTGCTCGGCGCGCTGCTGCCATGGCTGATCGCTCTCGGCGTACCCACGTTGGGGGTGTTCTGGCTGGTGCGGACAACGCGGGACCGGTCCCGGCCGGTTCCGGCCGCCACCGCGCCGGCCGGCGGCGCACCGGCGGCAGCGGCGGCCGGCGGCCCGGTGCCGGCACCGCGACGTGACGGCGACAGCCCGGACGGCAACGACGCGGACGGTGACCGCGCGGTCGGCGGCCGGGTCGGCGGCGACCCGCCGGCCGGCTGATTCGCCGGTCAGTCGGCCTCGGCCAGCTGCAGCACGGTGTGGACGAGCAGGCGGACGCCGACGGCGATCGCCCGCTCGTCCACGTCGAACGAGGCACGGTGCAGGTCGCTGCTAGCCTCGGCGCGGCCGACGCCGAGGCGGGCCAGCGCACCCGGCACGTACTCCAGGTACCAGGAGAAGTCCTCGCCGCCCATGCTCTGCGGGGTGTCGGCGACCGCGGCGGGGCCGAGGGCCGCTGCGGTGGCGGCGGTGAGTACGCCGATCGCGGCGGCGTCGTTGATCACCGGTGGTCGACCGCGCAGGTACTCGATGTCGACCGTCGCGCCGGTCGGGGCGACCACTTCCCGGATGATCTGGGTGACGATGTCCGGTGCGGCGTCCCAGGTCGGCCGGTCGAGCACCCGTAGGGTGCCGGCGGCGCTGGCCTCGTTGGGGATCACGTTGTACTGGGTGCCGGCGGACGCCTGACCGAAGACCAGCAGCAGGCCGGCGTTGGCCGGCACCCGCCGGTTGACCAGCGCGGGCACCTCGGTGACCAGCCGACCAAGGGCGTTGACCAGGTCGACGGTCAGGTGCGGGCGGGCGGTGTGACCGCCCGGGCCGGTCAGCCGCACGCTGATGTTGTCCGCCGCCGCGGTGATCGGGCCGACCCGCAGCCCGACCCGGCCGACCGGCAGGTTCGGGTCGCAGTGCAGCGCGAAGATCTGGGTGACGTCCTCCAGCCCGCCGGCGGCGATGACCTCCAGCGAGCCGCAGGGCAGGATCTCCTCCGCCGGTTGGAAGATCAACCGGACCCGCTGGCCCAGCTCGCCGCGGTCGGCGAGCTGGGCGAGCAGCATCGCCACGCCGAGCAGTACGGTCGTGTGCACGTCGTGCCCGCAGGCGTGGCAGGCGCCCGGCACGGTCGACCGGTACGGCACGTCCTTGACGTCGGCCAGCGGCAGCGCGTCGATGTCGGCACGCAGTGCGACCACCGGGCCGTCGGCGGGGCCGGCGTCGATGTCGCAGATGACGCCGTTGCCCTTGGGTAGCAGCCGGGCGGTGAGCCCCATCCTGGTGAGCTGGTTGGCGATGAACGCGGCGGTCTCGAACTCGTGGCCGGACAGCTCCGGGTGGGCGTGCAGGTGCCGCCGGATCGCGGTCAACTGCCGCCCGCGGACATCGAGCAACTGGTCCAGCCCGGCCGGCAGGGGTTGGGCACCTGGCAGTGGATCGGGCCAGGACGACGCCATCTCGCTGCCGGTGGGCAACGTCAACGCACTCGTCACGTCAGATCCTCGATCACTGTGGATGGGATGGGACTCCGACAGCCTAGACCGGAGACGGTAACGCTGCGCAACGTCATTCGGGTAGTGACCGCATCGCGTATTGTCATGGAATGCCTGGTAGAGGCGGTCGGACCGCTGCGGTCCGCCCCGAATGTCACCATCGTAGGCAGCCACGGGTCCCACACCTCCTACACCGAGTAACGAGCCACGCAGCGACCCGGCTGCCGGTTCGACCGAAAACTGACAGATATCTGACTGTCGCGACATCCCCCGGTCCGGGCATGCCGTCTGATAACGACACCGTGACGGGTTGCGCACCTAGAGTCCGATATGATGTACATTGAGCTACCACACGACGACACAGAGTCGACTTCTCACCAACCTCGGCGCGTAGCTTTCGTTCCGCCGAGCGACCCAGCAAGATAGAGGGGTTGGTTCCCCGGCCCCTCAATTTCTCTCGGCGGCATTTCCTGTGACTCAGATTCCGACGTGGAGTGGCGGACCAGTCAGCTCTACCAGCGCACGGGCGGCACCCGGCACCACCATCGGTGGCCGGTACTCGCTGCGTGCCGCGGTCGGGCACGGTGGCATGGGCACCGTCTGGCGCGCCACCGACACCCTGCTCCGACGCGACGTGGCGGTCAAGGAGGTCGTCCTCCCTCCAGGGCTGGCCCCCAGCGACCGCGACGCGATGTACGAACGCACCCTGCGGGAGGCCCGCGCGGCGGCCGCACTGCAGCACCCGGCCGTGGTCCAGGTCTACGACGTGGTCACCGAGGGTGGCCGACCGTGGATCGTGATGGAGCTGCTGGACGCCCGCAGCCTGGCCGACATGGTGATCGAGGACGGCCCGGTCGCCCAGCGCGCGGTCGCCAAGATCGGCATCGCGCTGCTCGGCGCGTTGGAGGTCGCCCACGCCATCGGCGTCCTGCACCGCGACGTCAAGCCGGCGAACGTGCTGATCTGCACCGACGGTCGCTGCGTACTCACCGACTTCGGTGTCGCCCGGATGCCCACCGATGTCCAGCTCACCACGCCCGGGATGGTGCTCGGCTCGCCGCACTTCATCTCCCCGGAGCGGGCCATGGGCCAGGACTTCGGGCCGCCGAGTGATTTGTTCTCCCTCGGCGTCACCCTCTACACGGCCGTCGAAGGACGCCCGCCCTTCGACAAGGGCGACCCGATCGAGACCATGCACGCCGTCGTTGAGGATCCGCCCGCCGTCCCAGTCCGGTCCGGCCCGCTCACCGAGGTGCTCTTCGGCCTGCTGGAGAAGGACCCGGCCCGACGCTTCGACGTGCCGACCGCCCGGAGCATGCTGCGCGAGCTGCTTGCCGGGCCGCTGGCCAGCAAGGCCCCGGCCAACCTGGTCACCGACCCGTACGCGGTGGTCTCGGTGCAGCGGCCGCCCAGCTGGCAGCAACAGGCTCCACCAGCACCGCCGGCGCAGCCCCAGCCGAGTGGCAAGATCGGCGGCCGGGCGATGATCGGCCCGGACGAGTCGCTCACCGACCGCCTCGCCGAGCTGCGCAAGGCCGGCCGGCAGATGCCGAGCGCGGCGCAGTGGTCCGCCGCTGGGCTGGACAACGCCAACCCGACCTCGCCAGCGGCCGGGGCGACCGCCGCGATGCCGATCAGCCAGACCGGCGTACCCGGTCCGCGTGGGCAGCAGCCGGGTCGACACGGCCACGGCCAGCAGGGCGACAACGGCCGGCAGAGCGGCCAGGGCGGTGCGCTACTCAGCCCGACCGGGGCGATGCCGGCGCCGAGCTGGGGCGACGGGCCGCCGGGCTGGGATCAACCACCGGCCGGTCGGCCGGCACCGGGAGGCGCCACCACCGCCGGAGCGATGCTGGACAAGGCGATAGCCGGGCTCCGGCAGGGTACCGGCAGCGCCGTCGAGAAGGTGAAGAGCTGGGACCGGAAGGTGCAGATCGGCGCGGCGGCCGGTGCCACGCTGCTGATCCTGCTGCTGTCCGTGACGCTGTTTAGTGGCGACGACGACGCGCCGCAGACCCCGTCTATCGTTGCGCCTGTCAACACTGAACCGCCAGGCCCATCATTCGAGACGCAAATCTACGTTGAGCGCGGCATTTCGGTTGCGGTACCCGACGGCTGGGCCAGGACAGAAGCTGGGGTCTGGGTCGATTACACCGACCCAGAGGAGAGTGGGCGTCGCGTTCGGCTCCTTGTCGAGAACGCAGGTCCCTCCACTCAGCCGTTGTCTTTCCTCAGAGCCGCAGGCGACCGGTTGTCGAACAATCGCGGCAGTTGCCAGGAGCCGTATCAGGAGGTCAGACTGGATGAGTCCACGATTGCAGACCAGCCATCAGCTGAACTGGAGTACACCTGCGGCGAGGGACAGGAACGACGACACGGAATCTGGCACGCCGTGGTCGCCAACGGAAAGGCGTACTCGTTCTTCCTGACCACTCCAGACGCCCAGTTCGAGGAAAGTAAGCCGATCTTCGAAGAAATGGTACGAACTTTCTCTTTGACGAACAGCTAAAGCATGGACCTCCTGCCCGAGGACCGGCACCCCTTCCCCAGGGCGTACCGGTCCTCGGGCAGCGCAATTTACAAGAGCTCCACCTGACCACTCACCAGGCAGTCTCCAGAGTTCCGCAAGCAGTAGGCGCTTGACGTCGGCGACGAGGTCGAATGCAGAAGACGACCTGCCCCTGATCGTGGTAGTTGCATGCCGGGATACCACCGCCCCTGGGCAACGGCAGTTCGCAAGGGCACGCTGGGACACAAAGTCGCCCGACACGGTCATCCAACACCAACTCGCAGCGATCAGCATCCGGGAAGCCCTGAAACCTGCAACTCTTCGAGACTTGACAAAACTCCCTACTAAGATGATCCCGCTGGCGACACCAGACGAGGAAGTGCCATCAAGAAGACAGGACAGCACGCCAGAAATTTGACCACGATAAATATCCAGTATTATCAACAACTACTCAAGTATCATGCCGGATACACTAGCTCGGAAGTGGTTCATGTCACAGCCCGCAACCTCGCCAATTGACGGCAGCTCATCCGACTACGACGATCCAGGTCTCCAGACTCTGCGTATCCGGGTGGCGGCCTGGCTCGACGACGAGCCGGACCCGGCCGCCCGCGCCGAACTGCAGACGCTGCTGGACCAGCTGCCGGGCAGCACCGCCGAGCTGGCCGACCGGTTCGCCGGGCCGTTGACGTTCGGCACCGCCGGGCTGCGCGGCCCGCTGCGGGCCGGCCCGAACGGCATGAACCTGCAGGTCGTCACCAGGGCCGCCGCCGGGCTGGTGAGCTGGTTGACCGAGCAGGGCGGCACCGGACCGGTGGTGATCGGCTACGACGCGCGGCACGGGTCACGGGCCTTCGCGGTGCGCACCGCCGAGGTCGTCACCGCTGCCGGGCGGGACGCCTACCTGCTGCCCCGCCCGTTGCCCACCCCGGTGCTGGCGTACGCGATCCGCGCGCTCGACGCGGTGGCGGCGGTGATGGTCACCGCCAGCCACAACCCGCCACAGGACAACGGCTACAAGGTCTACCTCGGTGCCCAGCTCGGCGGACCGGCCGGTGCCGGCGCACAGATCGCGCCGCCCGCCGACCAACAAATCGAGGCGGCGATCCGGGCGGTCGGAAAGCTGGTCGACGTGCCGCTCGGCAGCCCCGGCAAGACGCTGGACGACGAGATCGTCGCCGGCTACCTGCGGACCGCCGTGGCGGTGGTGGACCCGGCCACCCCCCGGGCGCTGACCGTGGCGTACACGCCGCTGCACGGGGTCGGCGGGGCGGTGCTGCGGGAGGCGTTCGTCGGTGCCGGATTCCCGGCACCGCTGGTCGTCGCCGAGCAGGCCGAGCCGGATCCGCAGTTCCCCACCGTGGCGTTTCCCAACCCGGAGGAGCCGGGCGCGATGGACCGGGTCGTCGCGCTGGCCCGGGCACACGAAGCCGACCTGGCGATCGCCAACGACCCGGACGCCGACCGGTGTGCGGTCGCGGTGCCGCACGGCGGCGACGGGTGGCGGATGCTGCGCGGCGACGAGCTGGGGGTGCTGCTCGCCGATCAGCTGATCCGGCGGGGCCGGCACGGCCGCTACGCCACCACCATCGTCTCGTCGTCGCTGCTCGGCGCGCTGTGCACGGCGCGCGGCGAGCCGTACGCCGAGACCCTCACCGGCTTCAAGTGGATCGTCCGGGCCGGCAGCGACCTCGCGGACACCGCCGAGGTGCCGCTGGTCTACGGCTACGAGGAGGCACTCGGCTACTGTGTGGCGCCCGACCAGGTACGCGACAAGGACGGCATCACCGCCGCGCTGCTGCTCGCCGAGCTGGCCGCCGAGCTCAAGGCGGCCGGTCGGAGCCTGGCCGACCGGCTCGACGAACTGGCCTGCGAGTTCGGGGTGTACCAGACCGACCAGCTCGCCGTGCGGGTCGACGAGCTGAGTGAGATCGCCGCCGCGATGGCGTACCTGCGGGCGAACCTGCCGACGACGCTGCTCGGCGAGCCGGTCACCGCGACGCAGGATCTGCTGCCCGACGCCGACGTGGTGATCCTGCGTACCGGCACGGCCCGGGTCGTGGTCCGTCCTTCCGGGACGGAGCCGAAGCTGAAGGCGTACCTGGAGGTGGTCCAGCCGGTACGCGACGGCGACCCGGCCGCGGCCCGCGAACGGGCCGACCGGGCGTTGGCACGGCTGCGGACGGAGACATCGGCCGCCCTCAACATCAAATAATGTCCGGTTAGCCCTTTAGGCGCGACCAATTCATATTGCTGCTCGTTTAGCTGGTTATGCTGGCTAGCCGCTGCTTCGCCTACCTGACCGCCGCGACGCACCGGCGGTACGCGCTGCTTCCCTTCCACCGGCAGACCGCCCTGTTCCGGCTGGCCCGGCGGCCCGGCCAGGTCGCCCGATGCTGGCTGGCCCGACGCCTGCGGCCGGCCAGACCAACCGCCGCCGGGCTCCCCCGGCGATGGTCCGTACTGGACGGGCGCCCCGTCCTGGCCGTCGTCGACGATACGATCAGCCCGCTCAACGCCCACCGGCGCAACCTGCGCCTCGTCACCGACGCACTGGCCCGGGCCGGGGTGGACCACTTCGTCATCCCGGCCGCATCCGGGCTCCGCAGCCGGGTCGGGGTGCCGGCCGGCGAGCGTACCGCCGCGCTGCGGGCGCTCGGCCGCGTCGGCGGCCTGGCCGTGGCGCGCGTCGGCCACCGGCACCGGCGGCTGCCGGCCCGGCCCGGCTGGCGACTGCGCCGAAGCCCGGTGATCCGGGTCTTCCAGCCGGTGACCAGCGTCGACGGCGAGCTGACATACGGCGGGCAGGCCGCCTGCGAGATCGAGTTCTGGGCGGTCGACGGTGACCGGCTGCACGCGCCCCGCAGCAACGACGTCACCGCTGTGGTCCCGGCCCGGTCGGCCCCGGTACGGCTGACCGAGGCAGAGGCCTGCTGCTTCGCGCCGGAGGACCGGATCGCCCGGCACCTCACTCGTACCCCGTTCACCCGTCGGCCGGCGACCTGGCCCGACTTCCCGGTCGACCTGGTCTGCTGCTGGACCGACCCGACCGACCCGCGGTGGCGGTCCCGCCGGCAGCGGGCCATAGCCCGCACCGCCGGGCCGGTGCCACGAGCCCGGCGCGCCGACCGGCACCGCCGCAGCGGCGGTGCCCGCCCGACGGGCCACGCCGGCGACGGATGGGTCGGCTGGGACGGCACCGAAGAACTGCGTCACCTGCTCCGCTCGGTGCACCTGCACGCGCCCTGGATCCGGCGGATCTTCCTGATCACCGCAGACCAGGTGCCGGGCTGGCTCGACGTGGACGATCCACGGTTGACCATGGTCGACCACCGCGACCTGCTCGGTGGCCACACCGTGCTGCCCACCTTCAACCCGTACGCCGTCGAATCCGCGGTGCACGAAATCGACGGCCTGGCGGAACGGTTCCTCTACCTGCCCGGCAACGTCTTTCTCGGCCGGCCGATCGACCGGACCACGTTCTTCGAGGCCAACGGGATCCCGAAGGTGCTGCTCGACCGGCCGCCCGGGCCGGGCCGGGGAGCCAGCCAACCGGCCGGCTCAGGAGACACCCCGGCGGTGGCCGCCGCGCGGCGTGTCTTCGCCGACCAGTTCGACCGCCTCGTCGACCCGGGCGCCCCGCTCGGCGTGCCGTTGCCGGTGCGCCGCTCCACACTGGCCGAGATCTGCGCCAGCAGTCCCGAGATGGTCGCCCGGATTCGTGGCCACCAGATCAGGCAACCGGACGACGTGTCACTGATCCGCTCGCTGCACCAGCACTGGTCGTACCTGCGGGGCACCGCGATCCCCGGGTCGCTGCGCCTGCACCGCGTCGACCCGGCCGCCCCCGAGGCCGCGCCGCGGCTACACCGACTACTCGACCGGCGTGACGTGGACACGTTCGGGCTGGACACCGAACTCACCGACGCGGTCGACTCCGTCGCCCGCCGGCTACGGGTCGAGTTCCTCAACCGCTACTTCCCGACCCCGTCACCGTTCGAGGTCGACGCGGAGACCGCAGCGGCCCGCGCTCCGTTCACCGCGACCGAGCTGGCGCAGCGCCTGCTGCGCCCGCCGGTCGGTCGGTTCCCGGCCGGACCGCAGCTACAGCTGGCCGACGCGCCGCGGCAGGCCCGCCACCGCGACACCGGGTATCCCGCACAGCCGGGCCCGCTGTCGGCGGCCGACCCGGTCCCGGTCACCGAGGTGCTGGTGGGACACCGCTGCGGCTGACCGGCCACCGGGTACCTATGGTGACCAGGTGCAGGCGATCATCGCGACCCTAGGCTACGTACTCTCCCCCGACGGACATCAGGTGCTGATGCTGCGCCGCGACACCCGGCCGGACGACATCCACTACGGCTACTACAACGGGTTGGGCGGCAAGCTGGAGCCGGGCGAAGATGTCATCGCCGGCATGCGCCGGGAGATCCGGGAGGAGGCCGGGTTGGAGTGCGGGCGGGTCGAGCTGGCCGGGACCATCTCCTGGCCAGGCTTCGGCCGGCACAGCGAGAACTGGTTCGGGTTCCTGTTCCGGGTGCCGACCTGGTCCGGCGAGCCCCGGCCAGACTGCCCGGAAGGCACCCTGGTCTGGACCGACCTGGCCGACGTCCTCGCCGGCCGGGTGCCGATGTGGCCCAGCGACCGGCACTTCCTGCCGCTGGTCTTCGCCGAGCAGCCGACCGTCTTCCACGGCGTGATGCCGTTCACCGACGGCGTGGCGACCAGCTGGAGCTGGACCGCCGCCAGCTGACCGGTACCGTCAGAAGCGCGGCATCCCGCCGAACTGGCGGTCACCGGCGTCACCGAGCCCCGGCACGATGAACATCTTTTCGTTGAGCCGTTCGTCGATCGACGCGGTCACCAGTCGCAACGGCAGCCCGGAGCGGTCCAGCCGGTCGATTCCGGCCGGCGCGGCGAGCACGCACAGCACGGTGATCTCGGTGGCGCCCCGGTCGGCGAGCAGCCGGCAGCAGTGCTCCAGCGAGCCGCCGGTGGCCAGCATCGGGTCGAGCACCAGCACCGGGATGCCGGCCAGGTCGACCGGCAGCGACTCCAGATAGGCCCGGGGCTCGTAGGTTTCCTCGTCGCGGGCCAGCCCGACGAAGCCCATCGACGACTCCGGCAGCAGCGCCAACGCCGAGTCGGCCATCCCGAGCCCGGCGCGCAGCACCGGCACCAGCAGCGGCGGGTTGGCCAGCCGGGTCCCGTCGGTCGGTGCCACCGGGGTGGTCACCGGGAAGGACTCCACCGGGAAGGATCGGGCCGCCTCGTACACCAGCATGGTGGTGAGTTCGTGCAGCGCGGCGCGGAACGCCGCCGAGTCGGTCCGGGCGTCGCGCATCGCGGTCAGCCGGGACTGGGCGAGAGGGTGATCAACGACGAGTACGTCCACGGTCGTTGAACCTACTCGCCAGCCCGGCGGCCGACGCATACACCTCACGGATCGCCTCGGCGTAGCGGGCCGGGGTGTGTTCGGCGCAGCGGGCGGCCGCCGCGGCCGCCCGCCGGCGGGCCGTGTCCGGGTCGAGCAGCAGCCGCAGCACCCCGCTGGCCAGCGCACCCGGCTGCGGCTGGGTGCGCAGCGCGGCACCGGCAAGCGCGCCGTGCGCGTGCAACGCCCGGTCGACCAGTACCACCGGCACCCCGGCCAGGCCGGCTTCCTGCAGGACCAATGCCTGGGTGTCGGTCTGCGAGGCGAACGCGAACACCTCGGCGGCCCCGTACGCCGCAGCCACCACGTCCGGGCCCTGCTGACCGGTGAGAGTGATCCGGGCGGCCACCCGAGGGTCGATGGTCCGCAGCAGCGCGGCCAGCCAGCGCGGCTCGTACAGGGCACCGACCAGCACCAGCCGGGCGGTCGGGCAGCCGACCAGCACCCGCTCGAACGCGGTGATCAGCAGGTCGATGCCCTTTTCCCGGTTGATCCGACCCACGTAGAGGACCACCCGGTCGCTGGGCGTGATGCCGTGGCCGTACCGGAAGGCGTTGATTTCGTCGGCGGTGGTGCGGCGGGCCGCGACCCCGGTCGGCACCAGGTGCACCCGGTTGGCGGGCACTGGAAGGTGGATCCGGTCCAGCACCGCCCGGGTCGGCACCACCACCGCGTCGGCGCCGCCGAGCAGCAGGGTGTTGGTGGCGTCCATCGCGGCCCGGCGACGGGCGACCGCACCGCTGGCCATCGGCCGATGGTCGCGGGCGTGGCCGGCCGGTGCCGCCGCCGGGCGGGGCACGCCGAGCCGGCGGGCGTACAGCCGGACGCCGGCGCTGAGCGCACGGGCCGGCACCCGGTACGCGTCGGCGTACGCGTGCAGGTCGGTGTGGTAGGTCTGGACCAGCGGCAGACCGAGCCGGCGGGCGGTGAGGACGCCGAGCAGCCCGACCGGTCCGGGGGTGTGCACGTGCACCACGTCCGGGGCGTGGGCGGCGATCTCGGCGATGGTGCCGGTGGCGGCGGCGCCGCGCAGCAGCCACGGCGACAACCGCAGGTCGGCGACTCCGCAGGGCAGCGCACGTAGCCGCAGCACGTCCGCCTCGGTCGGCTGGTCCGGATGCCGGGGCACCACGATCAGGCCGGGATGCCCGGCGGCGGCCGACGCCGCCGCGAGAGTCCGCAGCGAGGTGACCACCCCGTCGCGGCGGGGCAGGTACGTGTCGGTGAAGTGCACTGCTCGCACGTCAGGCACGGTGGGTCACCGGGGCCAACATGATGTAACGGTAGGCCAACGGCGCCGTTAAGTCTGCTCGTCCGATCGACCGACGGCCAAGATCGTGAACCCGCTGGCGACGTAGACTCGCGGGCATGACAGGACTCGCGGCATGACAGCGGTGAACACCCCGGCACCCGCGCGCCACGATCTAACCGAGGTGGGGCGGAACGCGGCAACCCTGCGTAGCTTCCTGCACGGGCTGCCCGGTGTCGACGAGGTCGGGGCGCGGCAGCGGGCCGCGACGCTCGGCACCCGGTCGATCAAGACGACCGCCAAGGCGTGGGCGATCGACCTGGCCGTCCGGATGGTCGATCTGACGACTCTGGAGGGCGCCGACACGCCAGGCAAGGTACGCGCGTTGTGCGCCAAGGCCCGCCGCCCCGACCCGACCGACCCCGGTTGCCCGCCGGTCGCCGCCGTCTGCGTCTACCCGTCGATGGTGCCGACCGCCGCCGCGGCGCTCACCGGTTCCGGCGTGCACCTGGCCAGCGTGGCCACCGCCTTCCCGTCCGGGCAGGCGCCGCTGGAGGTGAAGCTGGCCGACACCCGGGCGGCGGTCGCCGCCGGCGCCGACGAGATCGACATGGTGATCAACCGGGGGGCGTTCCTCGCCGGCCGCTACGAGCAGGTGTACGCCGAGATCCTCGCGGTCAAGCAGGCCTGCGGCGACGCCCATCTCAAGGTCATCCTGGAGACCGGGGAGCTGGCCACCTACGACAACGTGCGCCGCGCCTCCTGGCTGGCGATGCTGGCCGGCGGCGACTTCATCAAGACCTCCACCGGCAAGGTGCCGGTCGCCGCGACCCTGCCCGTCACCCTGATCATGCTGGAGGCGGTCCGGGACTTCTACGCCGCCACCGGGCGCCGGATCGGCGTCAAACCGGCCGGCGGCATCCGCACCACCAAGGACGCGATCAAGTACCTGGTGCTGGTCAACGAGACCGCCGGCGACGAGTGGCTCACCCCCGACCTGTTCCGGTTCGGCGCTTCCACCCTGCTCAACGACCTGCTGATGCAGCGGTCGAAGCTGCACACCGGGGTCTACTCCGGTCCCGACTACGTCACCCTGGACTGATCAGCGTGTTCGACTACGCACCGGCACCCGAGTCCCGCTCGGTCGTCACCATCCGCGACTCGTACGGCCTGTTCATCGACGGCGAGTTCGTCGACCCGACCGACGGCGGGGCCCGCAAGACCGTCAACCCGGCCACCGAGGAGGTCCTCGCCGAAGTCGCCGAGGCCGGCCCCGGCGACGTGGACCGGGCGGTGGCCGCCGCGCGGTCCGCGTACCAGCGGGTCTGGGGTCCGATGCCCGGCCGCGACCGGGCCAAGTACCTGTTCCGGATCGCCCGGGCGCTCGCCGAACGCAGCCGCGAGTTGGCCGTGCTCGAGTCGCTCGACAACGGCAAACCGATCCGCGAGTCCCGCGACGTCGACCTGCCGTTGGCGTCGGCGCACTTCTTCTACTACGCCGGCTGGGCCGACAAGCTGCCGTACTCCGGTTTCGGCCCGGACCCGCGCCCGCTCGGCGTCGCCGGGCAGGTCATCCCGTGGAACTTCCCGCTGCTGATGCTGGCCTGGAAGATCGCCCCTGCGCTGGCCGCCGGCAACACGGTCGTGCTCAAACCGGCCGAGACGACCCCGCTGACCGCGCTGCTGTTCGCCGAGATCTGCCAACAGGCCGACCTGCCGCCGGGCGTGGTCAACATCGTCACCGGTGCCGGCGCCACCGGGCAGGCCGTCGTCGCCCACCCGGATGTCGACAAAATCGCCTTCACCGGCTCCACCGAGGTCGGTCGGCAGATCGCCCGCGCGGTCGCCGGCAGCCGCAAGAAGCTCACCCTGGAGCTGGGCGGCAAGGCCGCCAACATCGTCTTCGACGACGCCCCGATCGACCAGGCCGTCGAAGGCATCGTCAACGGCATCTTCTTCAACCAGGGCCACGTCTGCTGCGCCGGTTCCCGGCTACTGGTCCAGGAGTCGATCGCCGAGCCGCTACTGGAGTCGCTGAAGCGGCGGATGGCCCGGCTGCGCGTCGGCGACCCGCTGGACAAGAACACCGACGTCGGGGCGATCAACTCGGCCGCCCAGCTGGACCGGATCCGTACCCTGGCGGCCGCCGGCACCGACGAGGGCGCGCAGGCCTGGTCGCCGCCGTGTGACCTGCCGCAGCAGGGCTTCTGGTTCGCGCCGACCCTGTTCACCGGGGTCAGCCAGGCGCACCGGATCGCCCGCGAGGAGATCTTCGGCCCGGTGCTGTCCGTGCTGACCTTCCGCACCCCGGACGAGGCCATCGCCAAGGCCAACAACACACCGTACGGGCTGTCCGCCGGCATCTGGTCGGAGAAGGGTTCCCGGATCCTGTGGGCCGCCGACCGGCTGCGCGCCGGGGTGGTGTGGGCGAACACGTTCAACAAGTTCGACCCGACGTCGCCGTTCGGCGGCTACCAGGAGTCGGGCTACGGCCGCGAAGGCGGCCGGCACGGGCTGGAGGCGTACCTCGATGTCTGACAGTAGCGGCATCACTACCCGGGTGGCCGTACGCAAGACGTACAAGCTGTTCATCGGCGGGAAGTTTCCGCGCAGCGAGTCGGGACGGACGTACCAGGTGCAGGACTCCAACGTGGCGCTCGCCTCCCGCAAGGACCTCCGCGACGCCGTCGTCGCCGCCCGGGCGGCGGTTAAAGGCTGGTCGGGCGCAACCGCGTACAACCGGGGTCAGATCCTCTACCGGGTCGCCGAGATGCTGGAGGGCCGACGCGAGCAGTTCGTCGCGCTCGGCGAGCCGGCCGCCGAGGTCGACGCGGCGATCGACCGCTGGGTCTGGTACGCCGGCTGGTCCGACAAGCTCCCCCAGGTGTACGGCGGCGTCAACCCGGTCGCCGGCCCGTACTTCAACCTGTCGACACCGGAGCCGACCGGAGTGGTCGGGGTCGTCGCGCCGGCCGAGCCGTCGCTGCTCGGCCTGGTCAGCGTCGTCGCCCCGGTGATCGTCAGCGGCAACACGGCGGTGGCGCTGGCCTCGCCGACCCGCCCGCTGGCGGCGGTCACCCTGGCCGAGGTGCTGGCCACCAGTGACCTGCCCGCCGGAGTGGTCAACGTGCTGACCGGCAGGATCGCCGAGACGGCGCCGTGGTTGGCGTCGCATCTGGACGTCGACGCGCTCGACCTGACCGGGGTGGCCGATCCGCAGTTGGCCGTCGAGTTGGAGCAGGCCGCCGCCGGCAACCTCAAGCGGGTGCTGCGCCCGGCCGTCGGGTCGGTCGACTGGCTGGCCGACCCGGGCACCCGACGGATGACCACCTTCCTGGAGACCAAGACCGTCTGGCATCCCAAGGGCAGCTGACCGGGCCGGCCGGCACCGGCTCGGTCGGATCCATCGGCTGGTACGTCTCAGGAGCCGCAGGCTGCATCATGCTGTTGCCTTGCCCGATTCCGCCCATCGGTAATCGCCCTGCCTGGGGCGGACTGTCGGGCCGGTTGCGCGCCCTTGTCGCGTCGGCCGCCCCGCCCGGGCTCGAAGCTCCGCTCGATCGAGCGGAGCTTCGACCGGTCAGCAGAGGCTCAGAGGCAGGTCACTCCAGGGCGAAGGTGCCGGTCGCGATCTCGCCGACCGGTTCGTAGGTGCTCAGCACCACGCCGGTGGTGGAGACCGAGTTGGCGACCAGCTTCAGCGCGGTAGGCGCGATGCCGTCGCCGAACAGCCGCTTGCCGCCCCCGACCAGCACCGGGAAGGTCCAGGTCCGGAACTGGTCGACCAGTCCGTGCCGCAGCAGGGTCTGCAGGAGATCGCTGCTGCCGTGCACCTGCAGTTCGGGGCCGTCGGCGCGCTTGAGCGCGGCGACACCCTCAGCCGCGTCGCCGTCGATCAGCACCGAGTTGCGCCAGCTCAACGTCGGCCGACTGCGGGAGGCCACGTACTTGGTCGCGTCGTTGAGCGGCTTGGCCTCCTCCTCCGGGGCGTTCGGCCAGTGAGCGGCGAAGATGTCGTACGTACGCCGGCCGAGCACCAGGTCGAACGGGACGCCCATAGTCTGGCCCATGGCCTGGCCCATCAGCTCGTCCCAGTAGTTCACCGACCAGCCGCCGTGGGCGAAGTCGCCGGTCTCGTCCTCACCCGGTCCGCCGGGGGCCTGCATGACCCCGTCTAGGGTGAGGAATGTGTTGACGATCAATTTGCGCATCTGGTGACAGCCTTTCGGATAGCTAGTTGCGGTCAGGAGATTGGCAGCTGGTCCAGCCACTGCTGCCAGGACGGCTCGGTGTCGACCGGTTCGGCGACGCTGTCGAAGATGTGGTGGCTGAGGAACAGCACGTTGTCCCGCTCCGGGCCGGAGTGGATGAAGCGGTAGAGCCCGCCGGCGGTGCGTACGCCGAGGAAAGCCGACGGCGTACTGAGGTCGACGACGCCGTCGATCGGCGCGGCGCCGGGCACGGTGAGCCGCACCGGCGCGCCCTCGGCTATCGGGTGGGTCACGCCGAGGGCCGCGGCGACCGCCGGCCAGATCTGCTCCGGGTCGCCGGCACCCGGTCGGACGACCGTGACCGGGGTCGCGGTCCGCCCCGGGAAGTGCCGCAGGTACGCGGCGAGCGTGCGCAGGTAGAGGTCCCAACCGACCTTCATCGCCTCGTACTCGGTCTCCCAGTTGTCGCCGAGCACGCCGCTCTGCACCATGCGCAGCACCGTGCTGCCATGGTCGCGGCCTTCGATGAGGTACTCGATCGCCATGAAGGATCCGTCGTCCGCAGTCGGGGTCCGGTCGGCGAAGCGCTTGCCCGGCTCCCAGCCGACGATGGTCGCCTCGTCGGTGTGCCCGGCGAGGGTGAGTCGCGTGGTGCCGCCCTCGCGTGGCTCGATCTCGCTGCGGCCCATGAACCAGGAGTCGAGTCCGGGGCCGGTGGCGATGGCGTCCCAGACCTGCTCCGGCGTTGCCGGCAGCTCGATCTCCTTGCGTACCTCGAACTCGTGTCCCATCGCGGGTCAGCCTTCCTGCGGTTCGTCGGTGCTGGTGCTGGTGCTGGGGTGCAGAGCGACGACCAGCCGGTGCGGCCGGCCGCCGGGGGTCGTCTCATCGTGGTATCTGCCGACGAGCGCGGTGACCGTGTTGGCCAACTCCTCGGCGAACGCGGCCCGGTCGGCAGCCGAGGCGAAGCGGATCTCGCCGTCGATCGCGAAGGTGGCGACCCGCTTGTCCACCCGGTCCGCGCCGGTGATCAGGGATCCGACGTCGCGGACCAGGCGGGCGGCGACGGCGAGCAGCCAGCGGGCGGAGAGCCGGTCCGGTGCGCGGGCCGGATCCGGTGCGACGGTGGCGAGGGCGGCCGGTGAGATCACGTACGAACCGGCGGTGGCCTGCATGACCCGCTCGGTGACGTTGCCCTTGCGCCGCTGCTCGACGAGCTCGATGAGGCCGTGCTGCTCCAACGCCTTCAGGTGGTAGTTGACCTTCTGCCGGGCCAGCCCGACCCGGCCGGCGAGCATGGTCGCCGAGGCGGGTTCGGCCAGCTCGGCGAGGAGCCGTGCCCGGATCGGGTCGAGTGAGGCCTCGGCGGCGGCCGGGTCTTCGATCACCGCTACGTCCAACATGCCGATCAACATCTCACCGACGATTATTTTTGTCAAGACAGATCTTATGTTCGGGTGGCTGCCGGACGACCTGGCAGCGTTGGGCCCTTCCAGTCCGGCAGGTTGCCGATCCCACCCGGACCGTCGCCGCTGCCGTTGGTCTGCGCCACCGGCCGGCGGCGCTCGCGCTCGTTGAGGTAGCGGTTGATTAGCGCTTCGGCGTGTCCGGCCGGGCCGGCGTCAGGGCCGAGGGCGTGCGCCACAGCGGCCCGCGCCGGTTCGGACAGGTCAGCCCGATCGAGTACGGCGAACAGGTCCCGGTTTCGCTGGGTCGGATCGAGGGTCGGGTCGGTCCAGCGTGCTGAACGGTTGTCGGTCACGGACACCTCCAGGGCAGTGGCGACGTCGTCATCCTGCCCTCAGCATGCGTCCACGTACACAAAAATACAACGTCGCAATGAACTTCCGTTCGAGAGATCTGTAGTACATACTTCGATCGAACTCACGTCGCCCCGCTGCCAGACCCGGATGCACCCGGAGGTGTTCTCGTGGCACAGGTTCCGAGCCCGACGATCCGCGCTCGCCGGTTACGCCGGGAGCTACGTCGGCTCCGCGACTCGGCCGGTCTGACCGCCGAGGAGGTCGCCCGCCGCTTGGGCTGGCACCGCACCAAGGTCATCCGGCTCGAACACGGCCACTCACGGATAACGCTCAAGGACACCGAGCAAATGCTGGGCCTTTACGAGGCGTCCGACGAGGACCGCGAGTCGTTGACCGCGCTCGCCAAGCAGGCCCGGCAGAAGGGCTGGTGGAGCGCGTACGGCGACGTACTGCCCGACGACTACGTCGGCTTCGAGGCGGAGGCCACCGCGATCAGCAGCTTCCAGAGCCTGTACGTGCCGGGACTGTTGCAGACCGAGGAGTACGCCCGCGCCATCATCCACGCCGGCCGCAGCACCGCCGACGCGGACGAGATCGACCGGCGGGTCGCCGCCCGGCTCGCCCGCAAGTCGCTGCTGTCGCGGGACGTGCCGCCGAGACTCTGGATCGTCCTCGACGAGGCGGCGATCCGCCGGGTCGTCGGTGGCCCGAAGGTGATGCGCACTCAGCTCACCCGGCTCATTGATGCCTGCGCCCAGCCGTCGATCGAGCTGCAGATCGTGCCGTTCGGGGCAGGCGCGCACGCCGCCATGGCCGGTCCGTTCACCATCCTCGGCTACGCCGACCCGATCCTCGACCCGCCCATCGTCTACATCGAGAACGATGCGAACACCCTGCTGCTGGAGGAGGACACCCACGTGGCGCGATATAAACTCATGTTCGATCATCTGTGCGCCAAGGCCATGGACCCGGACGAGTCCGGCAGGTTCCTGGCTCGGGCGGCAGAGGAGCTTCCCGACTGACCCCGACCGGCCAGAGGAGACGCGGGATGACCGCACCAGAACTGTCCCACGCTCACTGGCGCAAAAGCAGCCGCAGCAGCGCCAGCGGGTCAGACTGCGTCGAGGTGGCCACGCTGGCCGGCGGCACGATCGGCGTACGCGACTCCAAGGACCCACACGGCCCGGCGCTGCTCTTCCCGGCCGACGCATGGACGGCGTTCCTCACCACGGTGTCCAGCCGCTGACTCGGCCGGTCCGCCTTCCGCTACGACGCCCGTGCCCGCCGACCGCTCGTACGTCTTCCTCGACGTCGACGGAGTGCTGATTCCCTTCGCCGCCCGTGCCACGCACCACCCAGGCAAGGCCCTGTTGCACCGCGTCGACCCGCATCTCGGCCTCACCGACGCCGACTTCTCCACCGTCGGCCAGTGGCTCGCAGTCGACGGCGGCAAAGCCGCGTCGATGTGAGGCTGAGATACCTTACGACCGCGTCGTAAGGTATCTGAGCCTCACATCGCTGGGCAGCGGAACAAGGATGCCGGGAACGTCTCCGTCGGCGCGATCGTGGATCAACACGATCACCGGGTAGGCACGGCTGCAGGCGCTGGCGCTGGCGCTGACCACCCGAACACGAACTCGTCGGCTACTTAGGGTGTAGTCGACAACATCGCCGCGTGCAGGCGATCCTGCTGCAGCTACCGCGTGGCGTTGAACTCGGCGTACGCCGCAGCGTCCTCGCCGGCGAGGGTGGCGTGCCAGGCAGCAGCAGCATCGACGGCGCGCCGATCCAGGTACTCACGGATCGCCCATGCGATCGGAGCGAACCGGTTGCCCCCGGCAACAGCAGCGACCGGTCTCTCGCCGAGGTCATCGTCGGGCGTGATCGGAATGCTCACGGTCATGCCGCCGCCGCTATCAACGACCAAGGCCCGAGCACGGCCACACCGGCTACCGTAGGCGGATGAGCACTCGCCATCTGCCTGCCCAGATCGGTGACCTGCCGCCAATCGGACGACCCGCCAACAGTGCCCTGCTCGCGGCCGGCGTCACCACCCTCGCCCAGGTCGCCACCTACCGCCGCGACGACCTGCTGGCCATGCACGGCATCGGCCCGAAGGCCGTCGGCATCCTGGCCACCGCACTGGCCGAACGCGGCCTCACCTTCGCCGACTGACCAGAGGAGACACCGGATGACCTCGCCTGACGGTGTCGACCTTCCCCACCGCCAGCCCGCACCGGCCCACGTACGCAAGGCGACTCTCGCCGATGTCGATCAGCTGACCGAGGTGCACACGCTGGCCCGCACCGCCTACTACACGGCGGCAGGTGGGCTGGACCCGGCCGACCCGTCGCTGTCGTCGCCCGAGGCGTACGCCGAACGCCGTGCCGCCTGGGCGAACGCGGTCACCTCGCCGCAGCGGTTCACCGTCGCCGCTGTCCTCGATGGCCGGATCGTCGGCTGCGCCGCGATGGGACCCGCCGCCACCGGTCACGTCAACCCGGCCCACATTGGCCAACTGCACCAGATCCACGTGCTCCCCGACTGCTGGAGCCGAGGAATCGGCGGGCTGCTGCACGACGCCTTCGTCACGTACCTGCGGCGGACCGGTCGGTCCGGCGGGGTGCTGGAGGCGTGGGAACGTAACGATCGTGGCCAGCGCTTCTACGCCGCTCGGGGCTGGCAGGCCGACGGCCACAGCCGCCCCGGCCCGGGCGACACCCGATACCGCTATTTTCAGCTCACGCTGTGACGGTTGACGATGAACTCGGCCCAGTACTCCGGCGTCTCGTGGTAGACGATGTCGGAGCCGACGATCCACACCCGTGGTGAACGCTCCCCGGGTTCGGCCTCGGACCACTGCCGGTTGACCACTGCCACCGCCGCGTCCCGCGTCGACCCGTACCGGGAAACCATCAGGTTCGCGATCTCCTCGCAGAAGGCAAGAGCCTCCGCGTCACCGGCGCACGGGAACTCGCCATGCGGACGCAACACCGAATCGTGCACCAGATACTCGTCGTCGAATGTCTCGCCGTCGATCCAGGACCGCACCGGACGAGTACGGAGCCGATCGCCCAGGCCTGCCTCAGTCAGCCCGTACTCGCGCAGGAAACGGTCGAGATCCGGCCGAGGGCCGACCGCCGCCCAAGACGAATCCACCACCGCCCCATCCTCGCCCGGTCGAGCAACCCGGGTCCGCCGGGACATCACACGGCCAGGAGTAACGTGCCCGGCGTGAACGAGCTCGTCGAGCGGCACACCGTCCTCGCCGTCGTCGTCGGCTCCCGGGCGTACGGGCTGCACGAACCGGACTCCGACTACGACCGGCGCGGCGTGTACGTGGCCCCGACCCGAGCGTTCTGGCGGCTGGACAAGCCGCCCACCCACCTCGACGGGCCGGCGCCGGAGCAGTTCTCCTGGGAGTTCGAACGCTTCTGCGCCCTGGCGCTGCAGGGCAATCCGACCGTCCTGGAGGTGCTCTGGTCCCCGCTGGTCGAGACGCTGCGCGAAGACGGCGAGCAGTTGCTGGCCGCCCGGCAGGCGTTCCTGTCGACCCGGCTGGCCCAGACCTACGGCGGCTACGCCCGGGACCAGCTCGACCGGGTGGCGGCCCGCCGGGAACGTACCGGTGAGACCAACCACAAGCAGGCGATGCACATGATCCGGCTGCTGACCGCCGGTACGCATGTGCTGCGTACCGGGGAGATCCTGGTCGACGTGGGGCAGCTGCGGGGCCGGCTGCTCGCCCTCCGGCGCGGCGAGCTGCCGTGGGCGGTGGTCACCGCCTGGGCGGCGGACCTGCTGGCCGAGCTCGACGACGCGGCGGCCGGCACCGTACTGCCGGATCAACCTGACCGGGCCGCCGTGGACCGGCTGCTCGTCGCCGTCCGGAAAAGGAACCTGCGGTGACCGGCGCGCGGAGTCGTTGAAGTTTCGTGGAGAAACCTCGCGCCGGCATGTCGAGAACCCGGGAGCGGCTCCGTCCCAGGTGCGAACACGACCACAATGGGGCCGTACCTCACCAAGGAGACATGATGGCCAAGTACCTGCTGCTCAAGCACTACCGGGGCGCGCCGGCGGCGGTCAACGACGTACCGATGGACAAGTGGGAGCCGGCGGAGGTCACGGCCCACATCCAGTACATGAATGACTTCGCCGCCCGGCTGGAGGGCACCGGCGAGTTCGTCGATGGTCAGGCGCTCTCCCCGGAGGGCACCTTCGTCCGCTACGACGGCGAGGGCAGGCCACCGGTCACCGACGGCCCGTTCGCCGAGACCAAGGACCTGATCGCCGGCTGGATGGTGATTGACGTGGAGAACTACGAGCGCGCGATCGAGCTCGCCGGTGAACTGTCCGCGGCTCCCGGCTCGGGTGGCAAGCCGATCCACGAGTGGATCGAGGTGCGGCCGTTCTACGGCGAGCAGCCCACGGCCGCCGAGTGAACGAGTCCCTGCTGCGGGAGCTGGTGCCCGCGGTGACCGGCTTCCTCGTCCGTCGCGGAGCTGACTTCGCGGCGGCCGAGGACGCCGTGCAGGACGCCCTGGTCGAGGCGGTACGTGCGTGGCCGGACGACCCACCGCGCGATCCCAAGGGCTGGCTGGTGACGGTGGCCTGGCGCAGGTTCCTCGACGCCGTGCGCGCCGACACCTCCCGGCGGCGGCGGGAGGAACTGGCCGAAGCCGAACCCGTACCCGAGCAGGGCGCGACGGCAGCAGACGACACGTTGGCGCTGTACTTCCTGTGCGCGCATCCGGCCCTGCCCCCCGCCTCGGCGGTCGCGCTCACGCTACGCGCGGTCGGCGGCCTGACCACGCGGCAGATCGCGCAGGCATACCTGGTGCCGGAGGCGACCATGGCCCAGCGGATCAGCAGGGCCAAACGGACCGTCGCCGGCGTCCGGTTCGACCAGCCCGGTGACGTCGCCACCGTGCTTCGCGTGCTCTACCTGGTCTTCAACGAGGGCTACTCCGGCGACGTCGACCTCGCCGCCGAGGCGATCCGGCTCACCCGCCAGCTGGTGACCATGATCGACCACGAGGAGGTCGCCGGCCTGCTGGCGCTCATGCTGCTGCACCACGCCCGGCGTCCGGCACGGACCGGCCCCGACGGCCGGCTCGTGCCGCTCGCCGAGCAGGACCGCAGCCGGTGGGACAGCGGACTCATCGCTGAGGGCATCGACGTGCTCCAGACCGCCCTCACCCGCGACCGGCTGGGCGAGTTCCAGGCCCAGGCCGCCATCGCCGCGCTGCACGCCGACGCCCGGACCGTCGAGGAGACCGACTGGGTGCAGATCGTCGGGTGGTACGACGAACTGGTGCGCCGCACCGGCAGCCCGGTGGCCCGGCTCAACCGCGCCGTCGCGCTCGGCGAGGCCGACGGTGCGCGAGCTGGTCTGGCCGCCCTGGCGGACCTCGACCCGGCCCTGCCCCGGTACGCCGCCGTCGCGGCGCACCTGCACGAGCGCGACGGTGACCCGGTGACCGCAGCGCGGCTCTACGCCCAGGCTGCCCGGTCAGCGCCCAACCTGCCCGAGCGCGACCATCTCATGCGGCAGGCCGCCCGACTCAACACGCAGCTGCGAAGTTGACGATGATCCACGGTGGCTCCGACCTTCCGAACCGCCGCCGCAACTGGCAGAGTCTGCCCCGACATGACGATGCTCGACCTCTGCTACGACAGTCTTGACGGGCTTTCCGTCGGTGATGCCCTCGGCGCCCAGTTCTTCGTCCCCGGCACCAGCCTTGCCGCGTTGCTCGACGGGGATCCGCCGGCCGGGCCGTGGCCGTGGACCGACGACACCGAGATGGCCTGCTCGATCGTCGCCGAGCTGCGCGAGCGCGACGGCGTCGATCAGGACTGCCTGGCGGCCCGGTTCGCCGGGCACTTCGAGGCGTACCGTGGCTACGGTGCCGGCGCGGTGGTCCTGCTACGCCAGATCCGGCAGGGCGTTCCCTGGCGGAACGCGGCCGGTGCGGCGTTCGACGGCCAGGGTCGATGGGCAACGGCGCCGCGATGCGGGTCGCCCCGCTCGGCGCGTTCCACGCTGGCGATAACCGTACCGCCGCGCTACAGGCCTGGCGCTCGGCGGAGGTCACCCACGCCCACCCGGAAGCCATCCTGGGCGCGGTCGCCGTCGCCGTCGCGGCGGCGGAAGCCGGCTGGTCCCGGCTGACCCGGTCCCGGCCCGAGCCTGCCGAGCTGCTCGACGTGGTGCTGGCCCACCTGATCGACGGCCGACTACACGCGGGGATCGTCCGGTCCAGACGGTTGCTGGCAGTCGGCGTCGCCGAGGCGGCGTACGAGCTGGGCAACGGCTCACAGGTGCTGGCCTTCGACACCGTCCCGTTCGCACTGTGGGTCGCCGCGACCCGGCTCGACGACTACCCGGCGGCCATCCACGCCTGTGTCGAGGCCGGCGGCGACGTCGACACGACCGCGGCGATCGTCGGCGGCATCGTGGCCGCGTACACCGGATCCGGACCGGGCGGGATCCCGGCGCGGTGGCTGGCCCGCCGCGAACCGCTCCCCGACCGCGTACGCCGGTGACGGGCCTGCCTGCCACACGGCGAGCAGCGGATCCGGCCGCCACGGCGGTCAACGATCTCGTCCTCGTCACCGGCGAGGAGGGTGCCGGCAGATCGACGCGGCCAGGGGCCGGGTCCGTTGCCGCCGTCGCGTACAGGTTCGGGCCGTCGGCGTAGCGCTGTGGTGTACGGTCCCGTCGGGTCGAACGGGCTGATCCGGGCGGCCATGCGCACCGCAGTCGCTGGGAGGGCGTGTGTCGGGCCGGTTCGTGTACTGGATGAACGTGTCCCTGGATATGAAGATCGAGCACGCCCCGGGTGAGAACGGCGGCGGCGACTGGATGCGTATCGGGGAGTCGCTGCACCGGGAGTTCAACGCGCGGGCGCGGGCGCTGTCCCAGATGGTGCAGGGGCGGAAGGTCTACGAGATCATGGAGGCGTTCTGGCCGGGCGCGCGCGACGACGCGTCGCTGCCGGGTTTCCTGCGCGAGTACGGCGAAATCTGGACGTCGACCCCGAAGGTGCTGGTGTCGCGTACCCGCGTCGACGCCGGACACGACACCCGTGTCGTCGGCCGCGACGGTGACGCCGTGGCGGCGCTCGCCGAGCTACGGGCGCGGGCCGACGGTGACATCGGCGTCGGTGGGGCCACCGTCGCCACCCAGTTGCTGCGGGCCGGCCTGCTCGACGAGGTGATGATGTTCGTCCACCCGGTGGTCCTCGGCACCGGCCGGGCTCTGTTCGACGACCAGGATGCCCCGGTCGAACTCGACCTGCTGGAGAACCGTGCCTTCGAGCAGGGCGTCACCCTGCACCGGTACGCCGTTCGAGGCGCCCGCCAACTGGCATGACCTGCAGATTTACTGTGACAGCAGGTCGGCGACACCTCCGTGCCGAAACTTGAATGATTCCAGAAAACGGCCTATCGTGGCCCGGTGACATCCGACCTCGAGGCGCAGTTGAGGGCGGCCTCGTTGCGGGTGACCCGGCCGAGGCTGGCGGTCCTCGCGGCGCTACACGACCGCCCGCACGTCGACACCGACACGGTGCTCGACCTGGTGCGCGCCGACCACCCGACCGTGTCCCATCAGGCGGTCTACGATGTGCTGCGGGTCCTCACCGACGCCGGGCTGGTGCGGCGCATCCAGCCGGCCGGCGCGACCGCCCGCTACGAGCGGCGGGTCGGGGACAACCACCACCATGTCGTCTGCCGCTCCTGCGGTGTGATCGCCGACGTCGACTGCGCCACCGGATCCGCCCCCTGTCTCACCGCCTCCGATGACCACGGGTTCATGGTCGACGAGGCGGAGGTCGTCTACTGGGGCACCTGCCCCGGCTGCACGACCGACAACGCCACTACGTTATCGACCAATCCGGAAGGGAACAGATGAGCGACATGCAGGACAACGCTCCCACCAGCGCCCAGGGTGTGGAAAAGATGTCGGCGGCCGGCTGCCCGGTCGCCCACGACTCGGTCACCTCGCACGGCAGCGAGAGCGAGAACCCGGCGATCGACTCACCGACTCCCAAAACGGGCGGTCGACCGCGTACCAACCGGGACTGGTGGCCCAACCAACTCGACCTGTCGGTGCTGCACGCCCACTCGCCCAAGGGCAACCCGCTGGGCGCGGACTTCAGCTACGCCAAGGAGTTCGCCAAGCTCGACGTCGAGGCCCTCAAGCAGGACATCGTCCAGGTGCTCACCACCTCGCAGGACTGGTGGCCGGCCGACTTCGGCCACTACGGCGGGCTGATGATCCGACTGAGCTGGCACGCCGCCGGCACGTACCGGATCGAGGACGGCCGGGGCGGCGCCGGCGACGGCGGGCAGCGCTTCGCCCCGCTGAACAGCTGGCCGGACAACGCCAACCTGGACAAGGCCCGGCGGTTGCTGTGGCCGGTCAAGGCCAAGTACGGCCAGAAGGTCTCCTGGGCCGATTTGCTGGTGCTGGCCGGCAACGTCGCCCTGGAGTCGATGGGCTTCAAGACCTTCGGCTTCGCCTTCGGCCGGGAGGACGTCTGGGAGCCGGAGGAGATCTTCTGGGGCCCGGAGGACACCTGGCTGGGTGACGCCCGCTACCTCTCCGAGAAGGAGATGTCGGCTGGAGTCGGCGCGACCGAGATGGGCCTGATCTACGTCAACCCGGAGGGCCCGCGCGGCAACGCGGACCCCCTCGCGGCGGCCCACTTCATCCGGGAGACGTTCGCCCGGATGGCGATGAACGACGAGGAGACCGTCGCCCTCATCGCCGGTGGCCACACCTTCGGCAAGACCCACGGGGCCGGTGACGCAGACGCTCACGTCGGCCCGGAACCGGAGGGCGCGCCGATTGAGGCGCAGGGCCTGGGCTGGCTGAGCACGCACGGCAGCGGCAAGGGCGGCGACACCATCACCAGCGGCTTGGAGGTCACCTGGACCGACAAGCCGACGCAGTGGAGCAACCGCTTCTTCGAGATCCTGTTCGGGTACGAGTGGGAGCTGACCACTAGCCCTGGTGGGGCCAAGCAGTGGGTGGCCAAGGACGCCGAGGCGATCATCCCGGACGCGCACGACCCGGCGAAGAAGCACAAGCCGACGATGCTCACCACCGACCTGTCGCTGCGCTTCGACCCGACGTACGAGCAGATCTCCCGCCGGTTCCTGGCCAACCCGGACGAGTTCGCACTGGCCTTCGCCAAGGCCTGGTACAAGCTGCTGCACCGCGACATGGGCCCGGTCAGCCGGTTCCTCGGTCCGTGGGTGCCCGAGGCCCAGCTGTGGCAGGACCCGGTGCCGGCCGTCGACCACGAACTGGTCAGCGACGCAGACGTGGCCGCGCTCAAGGCGAAGGTCCTCGATTCCGGGCTGAGCACCGCGCAGCTGGTCAGCACCGCCTGGGCGTCGGCGGCGAGCTTCCGCTCCACCGACAAGCGTGGCGGCGCCAACGGGGCCCGGATCCGGCTCGAGCCGCAGCGCAGCTGGGAGGTCAACCAGCCGGAGCAGCTGGCGACCGTGCTGAGCACCCTGGAGGGCATCCAACAGGAGTTCAACGCGGCCGGCGGCGCGCAGATCTCGCTCGCAGACCTGATCGTGCTGGCCGGCTCGGCCGCCGTCGAGAAGGCAGCGCACGACGCCGGGGTCAAGGTGACCGTGCCGTTCCACCCGGGCCGCACCGACGCCAGCCAGGAGCAGACCGACGTCGAGTCGTTCGCGGTGATGGAGCCGCGCGCCGACGGGTTCCGTAACTACCTGCGGCCGGGCGAGAAGACCCAACCGGAGGTCCTGCTGGTCGACCGGGCGTACATGCTCGACCTGTCCGCCCCGGAGATGACCGTGCTCATCGGTGGTCTGCGGGCGCTCGGGGCGAACGTCGGCGGCGCGCAGCACGGCGTGCTCACCGACCGGCCCGGCGTACTCACCAACGACTTCTTCACCAACCTGCTCTCCCCGGGCACCCGGTGGAAGGCGGCGGAGTCAGGCGAGCACATCTACGAGATCCGCGACCTTGCCACCGACGAGGTGAAGTGGACCGCGACCGCGGTCGACCTGATCTTCGGCTCGAACTCGCAGCTGCGCGCCCTCTCCGAGGTGTACGCCAGCAGCGACGCCGGCGAGAAGTTCGTCGCCGACTTCGTCGCCGCCTGGGTCAAGGTCATGGAGCTGGACCGGTTCGACCTGTCCTGAGCCGGCATGTTCGACAGACGTGGCCCCGCTGGCCGGTACCGGCCAGCGGGGCCACGTCGGGTTCCGGTCCCAGGTCAGCGGGGACACCACTGGTTGGCGTAGCCGTCGACGGCGCCGCAGGACCCGATGCCCTGCGGGTAGGTGAAGAAGTCGGTCGGGTCGTACTTGCGCTTGACCTCGACCAGCCGCGGGTAGTTCCCGCCGTAGTAGGCGTGTCGCCAGTCGGCCAGGTGGGGATCCGGGAAGTTCTGGTACGCCCCCGCCGGAGGGTAGCCGGCGAACACCTCGTCGAAAAATTCGGTCAGCCAGAGTTCGTTGGCGACGGCGACCTCCGGCGGATCGTCGTCTGCCCAGGTCGCCTCGGCGGCCATGATGAAGGTGACGTCGCGGTGCACGAACGCGGTGGCGTCCGGCTGTACCTCGTTCACCTGCCCACCCAGGCAGAACAACGCGATCCCGGCCCCGTCCGGGTTGCGGCTGCCCGGCCACCGGTGCAGGCCGTCGAGCACTGCCTGCAGTTGCCGCCGGTTCAACGACTCGGGCAGCGCCGCCGACTTGACCGCGAACTGCTGCGCCGGGGTGTTCGCCGACAGCAACACGCTCGCCTCGGCCGGCGACACCGCCCGGACGCCGTCCCGGTTGGCTTCACGTTCGGCCGGCGTCCCGACGCGCAGCACCGGCTCGAGGATCTCGGTCAGCTCGTCGACGGTGCCGTAGAACTGGCCGAGCGCGTCGGCGTACACCTGCTGCTCGCCGGCGGCCAGCGTGGTGCCGGCACCGATGCGGCAGTCCAGACGCCGATCGCCGCGGTAGGCGGTCGCGACGTCCTGCAAGGCCAGCATGGCCGGGGTGACGCTGGCCGCCGACCAGCGGAACCGAAAGAACGACACCAGACCCTGCAGCTGTACGTAGCGGAAGGTAAACGAGGTGTTGACGCCGAAGTTGTTGCCGGCGCCGCCCCGGCAGGCCCAGAACAGGTCCGGGTCGTTGGTCTCGTCGCAGGCCGTCACCGTGCCGTCGGCCAGCACCACCTCGGTCGATACCAGCCGGTCACAGGTCAGGCCGAACATCTTGTCGCTGAAGCCGATCCCGCCACCGAGCACCAGCCCGGCCACACCGACCGTCGGGCACCGTCCGGCGGGGACGAAGACACCCTGGTCACGCAGGAGCGGCAGCAGGTCGGCGTTGACCACGCCGGCCTGCACGGTGATGGTGCCGGCATCGTCGGTGACCTCGACCGACCCGTACCGCCGCGGCGGTGCCGGCCAACGGTTCGGCGTGACCTTGATCCCCCGCAGCCGGCTCATCACCATCAGCAGGCCGGTCGTGGTGGAGTAGCCGGCGTAGTTGTGGCCGAGGCTGGACCGGGGCACCAGCGGCATCCCGACATCATGTGCCCAGCTGACCGCCACCGCGACGTCGTCGGGTGTGCCGGGTGTCAGGATCGCGGCTGGTTGCACGTTGGCGTACCGGTGGTTGTACGGGATGCTGAGTGCCTCGTAGCTCGCCCCGCCGGGGCGGTACAGGGTGGCATCCGCCGACAGCTGCCCCTGCAGCTCCACCCACTGCCGGTCCGGCAGATCCCGCCACGGACGATCGTCCCGGCCAGCACCGGGCCCGATGTCCGGGTCCTGGGGCCTGACCTGCGTCGGTTGTTCGGCCGGGGTCCGGGTCGGCTCGTCGGCCGGCGTCGGTACGGCCGTGGCTGGTCGCCCGATCAGTCCGACCGCTGGGACCAGCCCGGCGACCGCGCCTGCCCGCAACGCCGTACGTCTGCTCACCATCGTCCGTGCTCCCCCGCTGGCACCGTCCGGATCAGCCGGTCGGTTCCGCCCCGGCCACCGCACCGACCTTGCCACTGGTCAGGCGCCGCTCAGGTCCCTCAGGCACACGTCACCCGTCCGGCGTACACCGGTTCTGGATCATCGTGTCGGCGCGGCGGGCTGAGGGTGGTGCACCCTAGCTGGCGCGATAGGGTGCACCACCTTCGACCCGCCGCGTGACACGACGTCTCCGACGGACGACCACGCGGCGTCAGGCGTCCTCGCGGAGCACGAGTACGCCGTACCGGTCCAGGCGCAGCGGCGCACCGGCGGTGACCCGTTCCCCGGTCAGCAGGTCGACCCCGGCGGCGCAGGCCGGCAGCTCGACCGGCTCCTCACCGTGGTTGAGCAGGAACCGGATCCGGGTGCCGTCCGGCGCGACCCGTACCGCCGACTCCAGGTCCGGCACGTGCGCGTACGGGCCGAGCAGTCCGTGCCGGTCCAGGATCCGGCGTACCACCCAGGTCACACCCGCCTGGTCGAGCCCGGCGGCGACGTACCACCCTTCACCGGCGCCGAACCGGTTGCGGGTGACCGCCGGGGTCCCGGCGTAGAAGTCTGCCTGGTATGTGCCGATCACCTCGGCGCCCTGTGGGATGACCAGCTCGAACAGCAGCGTGGCGGCGGAAACGACCGACCGGGCACCGTCGAGGGTCATGGTGACCGGGTTGACCACGTCGGCGTCCCGGGCGTCCCACTCGTCGATCCGGATCCCCATCAGTGGGGCCAGCGGCCCCGGCACATCGGCCAGGAACGCCTGATCGTTGTCGTCGACCCGCCCGGACAGGTACGTTGCCAGCACGGTGCCGCCCCGCTGGGCGACCCCCTCCAAACGGGCCGCGAGGTCGTCCTTGACCATGTGCAGTGCCGGCGCGAGCACCACGTCGTAGCCGGTCAGGTCGGCGGTGACCGGGACGACGTCGACGTCGATCCCGGCGTCCCACAGTGCCCGGTGATAGGCGAGCACCACCTGCTGGTAACGGACCAGCCGGGACGGGCCGTCGGAGATCTCCAGCGCCCACCAGCTCTCCCAGTCGAACAGCACCGCCACCCGGGCCGGGGTGCGGGCGCCGAGCGTTACGCCGCCGAGCCGCGCCAGCTCCGCACCCAGCTCGGCGACCTCGGTGAAGACCCGAGTGTCGGATCGGCCCGCGTGGCCGATGACCGCCCCGTGGTACTTCTCGCTGGCTCCCCGACCGGCGCGCATCTGGAAGAACAGCACCGCGTCGGCGCCGTGCGCCACCGCCTGCCAGCTCCACAGCCGCAGGACGCCGGGCCGTTTCAGCGGGTTGACATCGCGGCAGGCGGTGACGCTCGGGGTCTGCTCCATCAGCCAGAACGGGTGGCCGCCTTTCAACCCGCGGATCAGGTCGTGGGTGAGCGCCATCCGGGCCGCCGACCGGTCGTCGGGTGGGTAGTTGTCCCAGGAGGCGAAGTCAAGATGCTCGGCCCAGCGGTGGTAGTCAATCGGCCGGTACATGCCCATGAAGTTGGTGGTCACCGGAGTGTCCGGGCTGGACTCGCGGATCGCCGCCTTCTCGTCGACGAAGTTGGCCAGCATCGCGTCCGACATGAACCGCAGGTAGTCGAGGGTGATGCCCTGAAACGCGGTGTGGTCGGGCCCGCGCCAGTGTTCGGTCAAAGCCGACGGCGGCTCGATCTGCCCCCACTCGGTGAAGGTGTGCGACCAGAAGGTGGTGTACCAGGCGGCGTTGAGCGCGTCGAGGCTGCCGTACCGCTCGCGCAGCCAGAGCCGGAAGTTGGCGGCACACAGCTCGCAGTAGCAGGCGCCGCCGTACTCGTTGTTGACATGCCAGGCGACCAGGCCAGGGGTACGCGCGTAACGTTGCGCGACGCGCCGGGCCAGCTCCGTGGCGAGTCGGCGGTACGTCGACGAGTTGGGGCAGGAGTTGTGCCGTTGGCCGAACCGGTGCCGGCGGCCGGAGAAGTCGACGCGGGTCACGTCGGGGTGGGCGCGGGCCATCCAGGCCGGATGCGCGCCGGTACCGGTGGCCAGGCAGATCTGCCGGCCCTCGACGACCGCCCGCTCGACGATGCGGTCCAGGGTGGAGAAGTCGTAGACGCCGGGACCGGGCTGGGTCAGGCCCCAGGTGAAGACGCCGACGGTGACGGTGTCGATCCGCGCCGCGTCGAACAGCCGGTAGTCGTCCTTCCAGACGTCCTCGGACCACTGCTCCGGGTTGTAGTCCCCGCCGTACGGAATCTTCGCGACGTCGGGCAGCGTCACCTGGTGAACTCCTTCTCGATCGCCGTGATCATCGGTCGGCTGGTGCGCAGCAGCAGCAACGCCAGCACCGAGCCGGTCAGCGCCAGCACTGCCTCCGAGGTGTACGCGGTGATCCCGGCCGCCACGACCCCGAGCGCCAGCACACCGAGGGAGGTGCCGGGCGTACGGGTCAGGAAGTGCGCGGCGAGCCGGGCCACGTCGCGGGCGCGGAACGCGAACAGCGAGGTGATCACCAACGCGGTGCCGCCCCAGACAGTCGCCGCGACCGCGACGAGGACCAGCAACGCTGCCCACCAGCGCGGCACCCCGGCCGCGTCGAAGTAGGCCAGGTTGACCGCGACAAGGGTCAGCCCGGCCAGCAGCGGCAGCCAGATCCGCAGCACCCCGCCGAGGTTGGCCCGGTAGCCGCGCCGGAAGTCGACGGCCGGGGTCAGGTCGGTGATGTCGGGGCGGTGCCAGGCGACGGCGTACAAAGCGGCGGACAGCGCCGGGCCGACCGGGACGGCGCAGGCGGCGTAGAGCGGGATGTTGCTGGCGTCGCGGGCCAGCAGCAGCGCCGGCACCAGACCGGGCAGTACGCCGGCGAGCAGCAGCAGCTCGACGACGGTCAGCCGGTAGACGATCGCCGCGACCCGCGACAGCGGCCCGGTGCCGAACTGCCGTTGCGCGGCGGCGAGGTCGTTCACGATAAACCGTTTCCGCCGAGCAGTCGCCGGTCGTCGCACCACGGCGGGGTCTCGTCGACCACCTGGGTGATCTCAACCAGAGTGACCTCGTGCCGCGCCAGGGTCAGGTCGATGTCTACCCGGCCATCGACGACCGGCAGCGCGCGGTGACTGCGGGCCGGTTCGGCGGCGATACGCAGCGCGTCGAGTTGCGCCGGCCGGGGTGATCGAGGGCGGCCGAGCTCGCACCAGGCCCGCCAGGCGTTGCCGGCTTCGTCGCTGACCGACGAGCGCAGCAGGAACGCCGAGCCGGCCGGTGCGGTGACCGGGACCGACAGCGAGACGACGTGCCGGTCCGGGGAGGCCGCGACGTCGGTGACGTCGACCGGCGCCCAGGCCAGCACGGTGACCCGGCCGGTGTCGTCGTCGCGGGTGACCAGGTGGTCGGTGCCCCGGGCGAGCACCTGACGGCCCATCCGGGCCATGAACGCGTACAGATGGTAGGTGGGTTTCCTGATCTGCCGGTGGGTGAGCAGACCGAAGCCGCCGTGGAAGATCGCGGTCGGAATCCCGACCTCCTCGAAGACGTCGCTGAACGTCCAGTAGGAGAACGAGTCGACCAGGTCGCCACCGGCCGCGACGACCGGGGCCAGGTACGCGGCGTGGAACGCGGTGTCGTGGATCGGGTTGTCCGGCCGGTAGGAGGAGTTGAACTCGGTGATGTGCACCGGCAGGTCGGCCAACGCGGTGCCGGCCAGGTTCCTGCGCGGGCTGGCGAACTGTTCCAGCAGGTGGTCCGCTGGCCGCAGGGTCTGGTGGGTACCGAACGGCACGTGCTGGGCTGGCCCCGAGGTGTACGCGTGCCGGCTGACGAAGTCGACCGGCACGTCGCGGTCGGTGACGAATTCGGCGAACGGTGCCAGCCACTCGTCGGCGCCGGGGGAGATCGCCGGTCCGCCGACCTGCAGGCTGGCGTCGACGTCCTTGACCGCGTGGGCGGCCAGTTCGTACAGCCGGTGGTAGGCGGCCCGGTCGGCGCCACGCCAGAAGGAGGTCAGGTTGGGTTCGTTCCACACCTCGATCGGCCAGTTCCGCACCTGCTCCAGGCCGTACCGGTCGACCAGGTTACGCACGGTGGCGCGGACCAAGTCGGCCCAACCGGATTCGGAGCGGGGCGGGGTGACGTTGCCCCGCCACCAAAAGACGGTCTGGTCACCAGAGGCCAGCTCGGTGGGCATGAAGCCAAGTTCGACGAAGGGCGCCAGGCCGAGTTCCAGGTACGCATCGACGACCTGGTCGGCGTACGTGAACGAGTACCGTACCTCCTCTCGGCCGGCATGGGTGTACGGTCGGTAGATGCCCGTGCCGTCGCTCAGCAGCCCGTGCCCACGGATGTACCGGAAGCCGATGTCCCGCTGAAGCAGGGAAAGCGAGTCCTGATAGTCACGGTGCAGTGCGAGGTCGAACCGCCCGGTACCGATACACGCACGCCAGGCCTCCGAGAGCGCTCTGGTGGGCTGGTCGGGTACGATGATCCGGCTCATACCGTCTCCTTTGTCGAGCGTCGGCGCAGGTGGCGCCGGTCGACGCCGGCCAGGGCAAGGTGGATTTCGGGCCGGCGCCGGCCGTTGCCAGCCGCGTTCCTGCCACGAACGCGACCGTACCCGGTAGGTCAGCCGTACTTCTCCTGGTAACGTTCGTACGCTCCATTGACCATGTCGATGTACTGCTGGGCGTTCTTAGCGTTCAGCTCCTCGACGTAGGTGTCCCACTCGGCGAGATCGCGCTGGCCGAGGATGAACTGCAGGGTCTGCTGCTGGACGTAGTCCTTCAGCGGGGTCTCCCACAGGGTGGCCTGTTCCCGTTCCTCCTCGCTGAACGGCCGCGGCGGGGACACCGGCAAGGTTTCCTTTTGCCCCTGTGCCTGCTGGAACTCCAGCTCCTCAGCGGAGAACGTCGACTGCAGCAGTTCGGTCTTGCCGCCGTACGCGAAGACCCCGTTACTGAAGCCGAAGTCCTTCTGCAGGTGCTTGCTGGCATCCGGGTTGATGCCGACGAAGTCGATGTCGGGGTCGAGCACCCACCCACCGTCGGCGTCCTTGGTGTAGGTGACCCCTTCGACGCCCCACTTGGCGAACTCCTGGCCCTCGTCGGAGTACCAGAGCCAGTCGATGAACTGCATCATCGCGACGAAGTTCTCACTCTGCCGTGCCTCAGTGGAGATCATGATGCCGTTCTCCAGCCGGGTGCCGGCCTTGACCGAACCGGCCGGACCGGACGGTACCGGGATCTTGGCGATCGTCGCGCTCGGGTTGCTCTTTGCCAACGCCGGCCGGTAGTCGTTGACCAGTGTTTGCGCGTTGGTGCTGATGACGAACGACTTGCCGTTGGCGAGCTTCTGGATCGCCCTGTCGTCGTCCTGGGTCGGGCTCTCCGGGTCGAGCAGGCCGTCCTCGACCAAGGAGTGCAAGTACTCCAGCATGGCCCGGTACCCTGGCATGCTTCCGGTAAAGACGAACTCCTCAGCGTCGCGGTCCCAGGTCGCGTTCTGGTAGCCCCAGCCAGCCGCGGTCTCGTAGGCTTGGGCGAGAATGCTAAGCAGCGAGCCGAGTGGCGTGGGGATGTTGAACCGGTCCGACAGCGGGTAGCTGTCCGGGTATGCCTGCTTCATCGCGGCCAGCATGTCGCGCACCTCGTCCCAGGTGGACGGGGTCTCCAGGCCGAGTTCGGCGAGGATGTCGGTGCGTATCGCGATGGTGTAGTCGGTCCACACGTCCTCGTGCAGGCCCGGCAGGACGTAGAAGTTGCCGTCCTCCTGCCGCAGCGAGTCGATGTCACCCTGCAGATTCCACTTGGCGACCTTGTCCTGGAAGTGCGGCATCAGGTCGAGATAGTCGCTGACCGGTAGGATGGCACCGCTGGAGACGAATGCTGACTCCTGACCGGGGTACGTCTTCGGGATGATCATAGGGGCATCACCGGCGCCGATCAGCAGACTGCGTTTTTGCTCGTAGTCACTGAGCGGCACCTCGACGGCGTCGATGGTCACCCCGGTGCGTTCGGTCAGCTCATCCCAGAACAACCAGTCCTTGTCGATCGGGTAGTTGGGGTGATTGTTGTAGAGCATCGAGAACGTCAGGGGCTCGGTTGCCTTGAACTGGTCACCGACGTCGTAGCTCTCCATCGCGCCGACCCTGTTGCCATCCAGGTTCTCTGGATCGGTGTCGTCGTCGCTGCCACAGGCGACGACACCGAACGAAAGCGCGAGAACACCGGCGGCGACCGCCGCAAAGCGGTGCCGGGATCGATGAATCATCGGGTTTCCTCTCGTGTGCGGAAGGCATTCACTTGAATGGGGCGGACCTGACCGCAGCGCTACCCCTTGACCGCACCGAGCATGATGCCGGTCACAAAGTAGCGCTGAATGAACGGGTAAACCATAACGATCGGCAGTACGGTGAGGATGATGGTCACGGCCTGAATGTTCGCGGCCGCCTGGGCGAGGTTGTCGCTGCTACTCCCGGCCGAGGTCGCGGTAGTTGCGCCAGCAATCAGGTTGCGCAGGTAGACGGTCACCGGGAAAAGCTCGGAGCGGTCCATGTAGAGAAACGCGGAAAACCAGGAATTCCAGAACGAGACCGAGTAAAATAGCACCATCGTCGCCATGATCGCCTTGGACAGTGGAATCACGATGCGCCAGAGGATGCCGTACGTGCTGAGACCGTCGACGGCGGCGGCCTCCTCCAGGTCGGTTGGCAGACTCTCAAAGAAGGCCTTCATCACCAGCAGATTGAACACACTGATGGCATTTGGCAGCACGATCGCCCAAATGCTGTTCTTGAGCCCAAGGCTGGTGATCAACACATAGTTTGGAATCAAACCACCGGAAAAGAACATGGTGAAGACCGCGATGCCGACCAGCATGCCGCGACCCTTGAGATCCTTCTTCGACAGCACATAGGCGTAGCAGGTGGTGAGCACGATCGAAATGACCGTGGCGGTGACCGTGTAGACGACGGTGTTACGGTAGTTGATCCAGAACATCGAGTCGGATATGACCAGCCGGTAGGTGTCCAAGTTGAACCCACGCGGGATGATGTTGACCTGGCCGGACCGGATGTAACCCTCGTCGCTGAGCGAACGGGCGATGATGTTGACGAACGGGTAGAGCGTAACGATCACGACGCCGGTGAGGATGATCCCGTTGGCCGCTTGGAAGATCCGGTAGCCCCGGGTGTCGTCGGGTCGGCGGGGCCGACGGCGGATCGAGTGCAACAGCTTGCGGGGGGAGTCGATGGTCACCACAGGCTCGTTCCTACTGCGCGACGGGCGATCAGGTTCGCCGACAGCACCAGGGTCAGCCCAATCAACGCCTCGAACAGGCCGATAGCGGCGGCGTAGCTGAAGTTGCTGGAGACGACACCCATCCGGTAGAGATACGTCGATATGACGTCGGCGGTCGGGTAGGTCAGCGGATTGTACAGCAACAGGATCTTCTCGAAGCCGACCGCCATGAAGGTACCGATGTTGAGGATCAACAAGGTGATCATGGTGGGTCGGATGCCGGGCAGCGTCACGTGCCAGGTCTGTCGCCACCGGTTCGCTCCGTCGATCCGGGCGGCCTCGTAGAGGTCCTCGTCGATCGTGGTGAGGGCGGCAAGGTAGAGGATCGTCCCCCAGCCGACCGTCTGCCACACCTCGGAGGAGACGTAGATGGTGCGGAACCAGCCCGGCTGCTGCAGGAACGGGATCGCGTCACCGCCGAACGCCCGGATCATCGAGTTGACCGTGCCGTCAACCGAAAGGATCTGCATCACCATCGCCGCGACGATCACGATCGACAGAAAGTGCGGCAGGTAGGACACCGACTGGACGAACCGCTTCATCCGGCGGGCGCGGACCTCGTTGAGCAGCAGGGCGAGCACGATCGGCAGCGGAAACACCACCACCAGAGTGAGCGTGCCGAGGATCAGGGTGTTGGTAAAGACCTGCCAGAACGTCGGATCGTCGAGAAACATCCGGACGTAGCGCAGGCCGACCCAATACTCACCGAAGATGCTGCCACCGGGCTGGAACCGGCGAAACGCGATGACGTTTCCCAGCATCGGCAGGTAGCGGAAGATCAAGAAGAACAACAGCGGCAGGACGACCAGCGAGTAGAGCTGCCAGTCGCGGCGCAGCGCCCGCCGCCAGGTACGTGACCGGGGCCGGCGTCGGCCGCGCCGCGGCAGGCCGTCGACCGGCGGCAAGGGCACCTGCGCCTGCGGCGACGCATCGACCGTGCTGGGGGTACTCATCCCAGTTGCCGCCCCTCACGTCCGGCCCGCCACCGGCCCCCTGCCGGCAGCAGGGAACGCCTCGCGGGACACAGCCCTCGAAACTTTCGGAAATATGTGCGTTACCTTGCGGGAAACCTAAACTCCCCGGCAAGGTGTGTCAAGGGTCACCGAACCAGGACTCCCAACTGCATAGCGCGCACTTGAAGCCGCACCGCCGCCGCCGCCGACCCGCGCACCACCACCCCTGCCACACGCTGACCCTGGCCTACTAGCAGGTTCAGCACCGAAAGTTCCGGTAACTGAACGTGAGATGTGGATGACAGAGATACCGTCGCCGCCCCAGCCGGGCCCCGTCGCTCCATCGACTCCCACAACCACCCCGGCCGCCGATCCGCCAGCCCCGACAACCATCGCCAGCATCGCCGACGACGTCGGCGTGTCGATCACCACTGTATCCAAGGTTCTCAATGGTAGAACGGACGTGGCGCCACAGACCCGGGCCCGGGTGGAGGCCAGCCTGGCCCGGCACCAGTACCGCCGCCGGGCCCGGCGCCCGCCGATCCGCAACGACCAGATCGAGCTGGTCTTCCACGAGTTCGACTCGCTCTGGGCTATGGAGATCATCCAAGGAGTGGAGACCATCGCCAGCGCCGCCGGCATCGGCCTCAACCTGACTCAGCTGGGCGGCCGGCACAGCCCACCGGCGGAGTGGCTGGACAGCACGGTGGCCCGTCGTCCCCTCGGCGTTCTCTTCGTCCTGTGCCACCTCACCGAACGTCAACAGGAACTGCTCGCCCGCCAGCTCATCCCCTTCGTGGTGATCGACACCGACAGCGCCACGTCGGCGTCGGTGCCGACTGTCGGGTCCAACAACTGGAACGGCGGGCTCATCGCCACCCGGCACCTGCTGCAGCTCGGACACCGGCGGATCGCCATCATCTCCGGACCACGGGACGTGCTGTGCGCTCAGGCCCGTACCGCCGGATTCCGATCGGCACACGACGAAGCCGGCCTGCCAGTCGCGGCCGACCTCGTCCGGCACGGCGACTTCTATGTCGATGCCGGCTTCGCGCACGGGATGGCGCTGCTGGACCGCCCGGACCGGCCGTCCGCGATCTTCGCCGGATCGGACATGCAGGCGCTGGGCGTGCTGCGGGCCGCCCGCCAACTCGGCCTGGACGTCCCGCACGACCTGTCGGTGATCGGGTACGACAACGTGCCGGTCGCCGCCTGGACGGTACCCGCGCTGACCACCGTCAATCAGCCGCTGCGCGACATGGCCGGCACCGCCACGCAGATGCTGCTGGATCTAACCCGCGGTGCCGAGTTGTCGACCAGCCGCATCGACCTGGTCACCGAGTTGGTGATCCGGGAGAGCACCGCCCCGCCCTCGCCCGTCTGAACAACTGTCCACCGATTTTTGTCCACCTAGGAGATCTGATGCCCTCGGTTGATCTGCCGTTGCCGCAACTTCGGACGTACACCCCAGCTGTCGCCAAACCGGCCGACTTCGCGACGTTCTGGAAATCGACCCTGGACGACGCCGCCAGCCGCGAAGTGCTGATCAATGTCCGTCCGGAGCCGACCGACCTGCGTCTGCTGGACACCTGGCAGGTGACGCTGCGCGGTTTCGGCGGGGATCCGGTCAACGCCTGGTACACCCGCCCAGCCGGGGTACACACCCCACTGCCGGCGGTCGTCGAGTATCTCGGCTACGGGCGCGGCCGGGGCCTGCCGCACGAGCGGCTGACCTGGCCGGTCGCCGGTTACGCGCATCTGCTGATGGATGCCCGTGGTCAGGGCGACCAGTACGGCAACGGCGGGGACACGCCGGATCCGCACCCCGCCGCCGCCGGTGGCCCAGGGCCGGTGACCCGCGGGATACTCGAGCCCGACGGCTACTACTACCGGCGACTGATCACCGACGCGGTCCGCGCGGTGACCGCAGTGCGCGCGCTACCCGGCGTCGACCCGGCCCGGGTGATCGCGGCCGGCAACAGCCAGGGCGGCGGGCTCGCCCTGGCCGTCGCCGGCCTGGTCGACGACCTGGCCGCGCTGATCTGCAGCGCGCCGTTCGGCTGTCACTGGCAGCGGGCGATCGAGATCACTGACAACGAGCCGTACGGTGATGTGGCCCGGTATCTCGCCGTGCACCGCGACGCCGAGCCGGCGGTACGCCGGACTCTGTCCTACTTCGATGGAGTGTCATTCGCCCGGACCGCTGTGGCTCCAGCGCATTTCGGCATCGGGCTGCGCGACACCACCTGCCCACCGAGCACGGTGTTCGCCGCGTACAACCAGTACGGAGCCGAAAATGGACGCCCGCAGCCGCCAAGTCGGGAGATTCATCCGTATCCGTTCAACGGCCATGAAGGCGGCGAGGCGGAGCAGGTCCGCCGACAGTTGCGCTGGCTGCGCGAACTGTTCCACTCGGCTACCTGATCAGCTTACCCGGACGCGGCAGGTGCCACGACCGTACGACGGCCGTGGCACCTGCCGGTCGTCCCGTAAAGATGGGACCGCTACGGGTGGCTCAACTCGCGGTGCAGGACGGGGTCATCCCGGAGCCGCTGCCGGTGCCCTGGAAGCCGAACTCGGTCGACTGCCCGGCACCGACCCGGCCGTTGTAACTGACGTTGCGGAACTGAACCGCACCGCTGTTGCCACTGCGGTCGGTGTTCCATGCGTTGGTGATCGTGGCACCGCCGGGCAGGGTCATCCCGACGGTCCAGCCGGTGAGTCCGGCCGAGCCGGCGGTGACCCGGACGGTCGCCACGAAACCGCCGTTCCACTGGTTCAGCGAGACAGTGGCGGTGCAGCCACCAACCGGTGGCGGAGTGGTCGCCGGGGGCGGGGTGGTCGGCGGGGGCGGGGTGGTCGGCGGGGGCGGGGTGGTCGGCGGCGGCGGGGTGGTCGCCGGGGGCGGAGTGGTCGGGCTCGGGCTCGGTCCGATGCCGGGGTTCAGGCTTCCAGGTACGGAGAGCAGTGCCTCGTACCATTTGGTAGCCATCTTGCTGTAACCGGTGGCGTTCGGATGCACGCCGTCGGCCAGATCGGCCGTGGTGAGCGCTGGATACATGTCGACGAGGTGCACTCGACGGCCAGCGTTCGCCCGACTCTGCACGATCTGCGGAATCGCCGCGTTGTATGCGCTGACCTGGGCGGCTTTGAAGCTGACCGGTACGATGGTGGCCACGAACAGGTGGGCGTCCGGTGCGGTACTGGTGATCTTGTCGATCAGCGCGGCGAGCCGGTTCGGCGCGTTTGGCAGGTCCCGGTTCTGCAGGACGTCGTTGGTGCCGATGTGCAGCAGGATCGTCTGCGGGTCGGAGGCGTTCAACCAGTTGACGATGTTGGCGTCGATCTGGTCGATCCGCCAGCCCGAGTGGCCCTGGTGGTTCCGGTCCGGCAGGCTGGCCGGCCCGTTGGACTTGGATCCGACGAAGTCCACGGTGTACCCGCCGCTCTGGAACTTCTGCCACAGGTCGATGCGGTAGCCGCCGGGGATGTTGTAGCCGTCGGTGATCGAGTCCCCGAGCGGCATGATCCGCACCGCGGCCGACGGCTGGGCGTTGGCGCCGTTGCCGACCGCAAGCACGACGGCGACCAGCAATGCCGCCGCCAGCGCCGCCGTACATCGACGGATGGTCGAGGTCATGAACGAACTCCCTCCGAAAGACATTTACGTACATCAATCTATACGCCGGTCGGAGGACCAGGCCGGGACCCGCCGGAGCCCCGGCGGCGAACGGACAGCGGCCTGCGCCGAGCGGTACGGTGGCGCAGGCCGTGCAGTCAGTCGCTCAGGGCTTCGTCGAGGCTGGTCTCGGGTGGGCCGGGCAGCGCCGGATCCCGGCCCACCAGCACGTCGTACGCGGCCTTGACCGCGGCGAACCGCTCCCGGAACGCGCCCCAGCGCCAGGCGCGCTCGAAGCGGCGCACCGAATCGTCGCCGACGCCGACCGCGTCTACCCCGACCCGCCGGCAGACCGTGACCGCCCGCTCGATGTGGAAGCTCTGCGTCACCACGATTGCCCGCTCCACGCCGAAGACACGGTGCGCCCGCAGACACGAGTCGTAGGTGTCCAGTCCGGCATGGTCCTGCACGATCCGATCCGCCGGCACGCCCCGGTCGATCAGCCAACGCCGCATCGCGCCCGGCTCGTCGTAGTCCCACTCCCGGTGGTCGCCGGAGACCAGCACCGCCCGGACCAGGTCGGCTTCGACCAGCCGCCGGGCCACCTCCAGCCGACCGGCCAGGAACTCCGACGGCGTACCGTCCGGCCGGACCTGCGCCCCGAGGACCAAGGCGACCGGCGCGGCCGGCACGCTGGCCAGCTCGTAGACGTGCTCGGCCGCCGACGCCCGGACCCAGTATCCGCTGCCGGTGACCAGCAGCGCGACCGCGACCGCCGCAACGACGCAGAGGGTCAGTTTGCGGCGCAGCCACCGGGTTCGACGGGACGGATGAGCCAGGGCGTCGTCCATGCCGTAATTATGGTCGACGGGCACATCGCGCCCGGCTACTGGACACCGGCCGCGACAGGAAAGAGTGTGGAGAGCATGGTCATCGAGCTGGGCCTGGCCCGCCACCCCGAATCACCACCGTCGCCGCCGGCCGGCCGGCGGTGGTGGCGGTCGCCGCAGCGGACACGGCTGGCCGCCGGCCGGGCGCGTCCGCTCGCCGCCGTCGTCGGCCTGGCGCTGCTGGCCGGCCTGGCCGGCGCGGCCCCGCCGAGCGGCCCACTGCTCGTCCAGGTCGCCAGTCATCAGGTAAAGGCCCGCGACATCGTGCTCGCCGGGGACCGGCTGCTGGTCACCTCGGCCGCCGCGCAGGGCTCGGCGACCACCTGGCAGCTGTCCGCGTACGGCGTACCGGACGGCGCGCTGCAGTGGACGGTGCCGTTCGACGCGGCGAGTTGGCGGCTACGCCAGGTACGGCGGATCGGTGACGTGGTGCTGGTCGACCCGAGGTCCGGCCCTGGCACCGGGTCCACGGTGGTCCTGGACGCGCAGACCGGGCAGACCCGGTGGGTGGCACCGGACGGGCTGGTGCTGACCGACGACGGGCGTACCGCGTTGATTGACGAGCCGGACGACGCCGGCGCCACCTCGTCGACGCTGCGGGCGGTCGACGTGGCGACCGGCGACGAGCTGTGGCGGGCCGACCTGGCCGTGCCGACCGAGGTGCTGGCCGGGTCCGCCGGGCAGGCGCTGCTGGTCGGCACCGACGGCTGGGCGCAGGTACGCGACGGGCGCGACGGCACGGTGCTGCGTACCGCCGATCTGGGTGAGGTGTCCCGGCCGGACAGCATGGCCGGCGCGCTGCTGCTGCGCCAGTGGCGCGGCGGTGAGCTGGGGGTCACCGGCTTCGACCCGACGACGTTGCGGCAGCTGTGGCACCGGCCGGTGCGTTACGGACCGGGCCGGATCACCGGTTGCGGCGAGCTGATCTGCTTCCCGGACGACACCCGGATCGAGGCGGTCGACCCGCGGACCGGCCGCACGGTCTGGCGGGTGCCGGCCGACCTGGTGGTCGACTTCGGCAGCTACCTGGTGGCGTACAGCGTGTCGGCCGACGGCGGGTCCGGCGCCGCAGCAGACGGCGATGGTCGTGGATATCCCGCGGCGGCGGCGGCGGACGCCAGCGCCGACGCGGGTTCGGGCAGCGGGCGGATCATCGACCCGGGGACCGGGCGGACCCTGCTGCCGTTGAGCGCCTGGGAGACCGAGTTGGAGGGGCGCGGCGACGCCACGTTCGTCGGCTACCGGCAGCCGACCGAGACCGGACCGGCCTGGCTCGCGGTGCTGTCGCCGGCCGGCCCGGAGACGGTGCGCATGATCGGTAGCGTTCCCGGACCGGTCGGCGGCTGTGTCGGCGACCGCGGCACGATCGTCTGCCGGCTGGGTGCCGACGCAATCAGCATCTGGCACTACGAGTTCTGACCCGACCCGGCTCGGTCGGGCCGGGCCGGGCCGGATGGTCGTTCAGGAAGCGGCGTCGACCTTGTCGGCGGCTTCGGCGAGTGCGGCGACGTACTCGTCGAGGCCCCAGGTGACCGACAACGCGGTGGGCGGCGACACCGAGGCGATGAACTCGGCACCGACCAGCGAGGCGACCGCCCCGGACTGGATCTGCGGCATGGTCTGCGCGGCCTGCGAGGACAGGAACGCGTCCTGTTCCTCCTGGCTGGTGGCGAATGACACCAGCACATCCGAGGTGAGCTGGTCGAGCTGCTCGTAGCTCATGGTGAAGTAGAATGTCGACTCGTCGGTGCCGAGGTCGTTGACGCTGGGCGCGCCGGTCATCCCAAGGTCGAGGGCGAACTCGACCCGCGGGTCGGCCTCCTTGTAGACGTAGAAGGTGCCGGCGGAGTCCCAGACCATGGCGACGCTCTTGCCGGCCAACTGCGGGTTCTCCGCAGCTTTGGCGGCGATCTGCGCGTCGATGTCGTCCAGCAGCGTCTGCGCCTCGTCGCTCTTGCCGAGCGCGGTGCCCACGGTGGTGATCAGGTCACGCCACGGGGTGGCCCACGCCTCACCCGGGTAGGCGACCGTCGGCGCGATCTGGCTGAGCAGGTCGTACTGTTCCTGATCGATACCGGAGTAGACGGCGAGGATCAGGTCCGGGTCGGCGGCGGCGATCTCGTCGAAGGGCGGCTCCTGGGCGTCCGGCAGTACGGCGGGCACCTCGGCGCCGGTCTCGTCGAGCTTCTCGGCGATCCACGGCAGTACGCCGTTGGCGTCACCGCCGTAGCTCTGGAACGGGATGGCCACCGGCACCACGTCGAGCGCGATAGCGGCGTCGGCGCTGCCCCAGCCCCAGGCGACCACCCGGGTCGGGGTGTCTTCGATGGTGGTCTCGCCGAGGGCGTGCTCGATGGTCACCGGGAAGCCGGCCGAGCTGCCACCACCGGTCGCTGCGTCGTCGGTGCTGGAATCGTCACCGGAACCGCACGCGGCAAGGCCGATGGTGAGGGCGAGTGGGGTGGCGAAAAGGACGCGGCTGAGTCTTTTGCTGATCACTGTCTCTCCTACGAGCGCGGGTCGTCCGCGAAGGTCAGCACATGCAACCACGGTTTAGTTAGGTTTGGCTAGCCTATGTAATTCTGGTTACCGAGCCGTGATTCCGGCCAGCGGTGGCGAGCAACCACAGCAGGTACGGCCCGCCGATCACCGCGGTGACGATGCCGACCGGGGTCTTGATGTTGCCGGGCAGCAGGTGCTGGGCGACCAGGTCCGCCCCGGTCACCACGAGTACGCCGATCAGGGCCGCCGGTAGCAGCACCGGGGCCCCGGAGCGCATCATCCGCCGGGCGATCGGCATGGCGACGAACGCCACGAACGCGATCGGCCCGGTCACTGCGGTCGCCACCGCGGCGAGGGCCACCGCGATCGCCAGCAGACTGATCCGGCTGCGTTCCAGCCGCACCCCCAGGCCGGTCGCGGTGTCGTCGCCGAACTGCAGCAGCCCGAGTGCCGGACGCAACGCCAGCAGCACCGGGGTCAACACGCCGAGCAGCGTCGCCAGGACGGCGATCTCCGGCCAGCGGGCGCTGCCCAGGCTGCCGACCATCCACGACAACGCCGTCTGCGCCTCGCGTACCTCTCCCCGGGTCAGCAGGTAGCCGAGGACACCGTGCGCCATGAACGCGGCGGCGATGCCGACCAGCACGAAGCGGTACCCGGTCAGCCCGTCTCGCCAGGAGAGCAGGTACACGGCGGTCGCCGTTCCGGCCGCGCCGACGAACGCGGCGACCGACACGCCGAGGCTGCCGGCACCGAGCGTGACTAGTGCGAACACCGCGGCGGCGCTGGCCCCGCCGGTGACGCCGATGATGTCCGGGCTGGCCAGCGGGTTGCGCAACAGGGTCTGGAAGATGCCGCCGGCCAGGCCGAACGCGGCGCCGGCCAAAATCCCGGCGACCAGTCGGGGCAGCCGCAGACTGAGGATGATGAAGTCGTCGCGGCCGCTGCCCTGCCCGATCAAGGTGCGGAGCACCCCGTCCAACGAGATCTGGTAGGCGCCGAGACTGAGGCTGAGCAGGGCAAAGATCGCGACGACCCCGGCCAACCCGGCCAGCACGACGGTGGCCCGGCGGCGGCGACGCCGCAACCGGCTCAGCGCGGGAAGCCCGAGATCGGCGGTACGGTCGGCGGCGTACCGGTCGGCGTTGCTCCGGTCGGGATCGCGGGTATCGGTGCCGGTCATACGCTGGCCAATCGAGAGCGGCGGACCAGGGCGATCAGCACCGGTGCGCCGAGGAACGCCACGACCAGGCCGGCCTCGACCTCGCCGGGCGGCGCGATCAGCCGACCGAGCACGTCGGACGCGACCAGCAGGGCGGCACCGAGCACCGCGCTGTAGGCGAGAATCCACCGGTAGTCCGGCCCGGTCACCCAACGGGCGGCGTGCGGCACGACCAGCCCGACGAAGACGATCGGTCCGGTGAGCGCCGTCGCCGAGCCGCAGAGCAGCACGGTCGCGGTCATGATGACCGCCCGGTCCCGAACCACGTGCTGGCCGAGCCCGTGGGCGACGTCGTCGCCGAGGCTGAGCGCGTTGAGCACCCGGCCGGAGACCAGCGCCAGCAGGGTGCCGACTGCGATGAACAGCAGCACCGTACGGGCGGTGTCGAGGTCCCGCCCGACCAGCGAGCCGACCTGCCAGAACCGGTAGCGTTCCAGGGTCTGCAGGTTGGTCAGCAGCACCAGGGTGATCAGCGAGGTGAGCACGGCGGTGAGCGCCGAGCCGGCGATGGCGAGTTTCACCGGGGTCGCGCCGTCGCCGCCCATCGACCCGATGCCGTAGACGAGCAGCGCGGCGAGGGTCGCCCCGCCAAACGCAAACCAGATGTAGCCGGCGGTGGTGCCGATGCCGAGCCAGGTGATCGCGACGACGACGGCAAGTGACGCGCCAGCATTGATGCCGAGCAGGCCGGGGTCGGCGATCGGGTTTCGGGTCAATCCCTGCATGAGCCCGCCGGACAAGCCGAGCGCGAGACCGGCGAGCAGCCCGATCACGGTCCGGGGCAGCCGCAGGTCCCAGATGACGACGTGGTCGTTGACCGCCGGGTCGCGGTCGACCAGCGCCTCGACCACCACCGGCAGCGCGATGTCACGGGATCCGAGGGCGAGGCTGGCGAAGACGGTCAGGGCCAGCAGCAGTACGGCGACGAGCAGCCCACCAAGCCGCCGACCTATCGTGAACGTCCGACCACCCTGGGTCACATTCCGTCCGGCACGCTCACCCCGACCGGCCCGGAGTGAGGTAAGCATCGCCTAAGTATGCAGGGAAAGCTCCACCGGCTCATCGGCGGGCAGGTCCACCACCCTCGCACCGTACGGGCTGCGGACCGTCACCTGTTGGCTGACCGCCGAGCGGAGCCGGACCCCTAGCGTCGTGGCGTCCCAGGTCAGCTCCTCGACAGTGACCCGGCCCCGGCAGGTCACCCCGCGCAGCGTGCCGCCGGGCAGCTCGCCCGGCCACGCCGGCAGCAGGTGCAGCGACCCCGGGCACGAATCGACCAGCATCTCGATCAGGACGCCGGGCAACGTGTGCACGGCGTCGGCGTTGTAGGTCTGCAGACCCGGGTTGTGGGCGCTCATCAACGACCGGAAGAACATGTCCGCGCAGAGAATTTTCCGCAGGTTGGCGACGGCCAGGTCGGCGTCGCGCAACCGGGCGGCGACCAACGCCCGGTGCAGGCTGCCGTGGGCGGACAGGTTCTCGTCGCCGCGCACCGCCAAGGCCCGGCGGGCCGCGCGGGCCAGTTCCGGGGTGCGGTCCAGGGTGATCTCGCGCAGCGGCCAGACCGGGTAGAGGTGGCTGATATGCCGGTGGTCGTCATCGGCGCGGTAACCGGGCCAGGCCCACTCGGCCAGCGCGCCCCGCTCGTCCACCAGATACCCGGGCAACCGCGCAATCAGGTCGGCCCACCGGGACGTACCGGTCAAGCCGCCCGCGACCCGCATCGCATGGCGGGCGACGGCGATGTCCATGGTGGCGTTCACCGCCAGGTAGACCGGCTCGCCCTGCTCGTCCAGCGGACCGGTCTCGGCGGAGAACGACGGCACGATGACGTACCGGCCGTCGTCGCCTACCCGGGTCAGAAAATCCTCGAAGAACTCGGCCGCCTCAACCAGCCAGCCGGCCACCTCCCCCAACGGCTCCCCGGTGACCAGGTGGTGCTCCCAGAGCGGGTACAGCAGCCAGTGCGCGCCGGGCAGCCAGGCCGGCCAGGGCCACTCGTCACAGAAGTGGAACAGATGCCCGTGCTCGCCGTCGGTACGCCCCGGCGCGAGCAGGCCACGGCCGCCGTACACCGATCGCGCGTTGCGTCGCCAGTGGTCGACCTGGCCGGCGACCAACCGTCGGTGCGCTGCGGTCACCTCCGGCAACGCGCCGATGTTCGCCCCGGCCAACTGCAGGTTCAGGTTGGCGTCGGTGGTGAAGTCGCCAGCCCAGGCCGCGTCCCAGGAACCTAGCCAGAGCCCGGTCAGCCGGGGTGGCAGCACCCCGCTGGAGCTGATCAGCAGGTATCGGCCGGCGTGGAACAACCGTTCCAGCAGCGTGGGGAGCAGCCGCTCGTCGGCGACGCGCTGGGCGTCGAGCAGCTCACCGATCGGACGATGCCGGTCGGCCTCGTCGATCCGCAACCGCAGCTCGACCCGCTGGTACATCGGCCGGTGCAGGGCGACGTGCCGGGCCAGCAGCCGCTGGTAGTCGGCGTCCGGCTGCTGACCGGCCAGCCCGGCGAGTCGCGCGTGCAGCGCCTCGGTGCCCCAGCCGGGCGCGTCGTAGCGGTCGAGCGCGGTCAGCACCAGCGCGTCCCCGCCAATCAGGATCCGGTCGCCGGCGATCTCGGTATCGCCGGTCACCAGGGCCAGTCCTTCGAAGCCGTACGCCCCGAGGCCGGCCGGATAGCTGCCCCGGACCCGCAGGAACGCGTGCCCGTCGCGCCGGTAGGCGGTGATGTCGTAGGTGACGTCGGCCGGCCGGCCGGGCAGGTCGCCGGTCGCGCCGAGCAGGCATGGGCCGGCATCCAGCCGGACCACGGCGACCCGGTCCGCGCGGGAGACGAAGGCTTGCCGGGTGCGGTCGCCGGCCCACCGCACGGTGATCTCGCCGGTGGTGAAGTCCGTGGTACGCAGGTAGTCGGCGGGCAGCGGCGCCGGTTCGCCGACCCGACCAACCGGCGCGTCGACGGTCAGCGCGTAGCCGGGGTGGAACGACTGGGTCCACTCCAGCTGCCGGCCGTCGGCGAGCAGCCGGCCGGCCTCGGCCCGTCGGCCGGCCAGGACAAGGTCCCGGATCTGCTCGATGGCCCCGGCCAGCTCCGGTGGCCGCAGGTCGCGGGTGCCGTTGGGTAGCACGAACCGGTGATGGTCGACCACGATCCGCTCGGCGGTTGGATCGCCGTGCACCATCAGCCCGTACTCGCCGTTGCCGGTGAGGAAGGCGTCTTCCCAGCGCGCCGCGGGCGCCGTGTCGTCGATCCGGTGCATTTGATCGACCTTAGTCAAGGTCTTCAGCCGTACGCGAGGGTCAGCTTCGCGTACAGGTCCTCCAGCACGAACCGGGAGTCTATGCGGTGATAGACCCGGATTGTCCGCGAGTGATCCTGCCGTTGCTGATAGCTCAGATCGGGCAGGACGATCGGCGCCGGAACCTGACGGTGATCCATCCAGTGCTCGTCCAGCAGCACCCCGACGGCGGGGGAGTCGCCGAGGACCCACGACTCCCCCGCCGGCCAGTTCGCATTGTCACCCATCGCGTCGTTGAGTTCGACGAGTTGCCGGAACAGGTACGCACCGACCGGCCCACGCGGCGCCACCCGGACCGCGAGTTCGCTGAGACCGACCCGCATCATGCCGTACGCCGCGTTGGGGATCTGCCACAGCTCCACCTCGGAGTCGAACACCTCGTTGGCGGCGTCGACGTCGTTGCCCAGGTTGAACTCGGCACCACCGTCCGGGTACGGGCCACCGCCGATCCAGACGGCGGTCAACCGCCCGGCGATCCTCGGCTCGACCCGCAGCGCGGCGGCGAGATCGGTCAGCGGCCCGAGAAAGGCCACGAACAGCGGCAGTGGATCGTCGCGCATGGCTTCGGCGACGATCAGGTCGACCCCGGGTGCTCCGCCGACCGCGTCCCGCAGCGGACGGCTGACCCCAGCGGCCACCGGCGGCGGAGCCGGCAGTCGCATCAGCTCCAGCAGGTGGTGGATCTCGGCGACGCTGGCGGCAGCGGTGTCCAGGCCGTTTCGGACGCCGAAGTGCGCGCCGACCAGCCCGCGCACGTCGAACCGGGGGGTGAGCAGTGCGTGCACGATCGCGTACTGATCGTCGGCCTCATTGCGCGCGTCGCTGTCGACCACCAGCCGGATCCGCTTGGACCGCGGCACGGTGAGTGGATGTCGCCGAGAGTCCATCTGGACATAGTGTCAGCCGGCGGCCCAGACCGTAACCCGGTCGGGGCAGCCGTTGTGGACGGAACGGGGCAGAGGAGATCAGGTGCGTTCGAGGCGAAGTCAGCCGCTACGAGGCTTGGGGCTGGGGGCGGCGCTGACGACGGCACCGACCGGCTGTGCGGTCAGGTCGGACTGACCACGGCCGTACCAGACCAGCGTGATCAACCACGAGATCGGCCACTTCCTGGGCTTCGATCACATGGGCTGTGCCGGCCCGGGGCAGTTGGCTCCGGTGATGGGCCTGCAGACCACTGATCTGGACGGTTGCCGGCCCAACCCGTACCCGTTCGACGAGGAGGGCCGGTTCGTCAGCAGCCCATGGCAGCCGTCCTGACCGTCACATGTCCCGGCCGTCACCGGCCGCCGACCCGCAGCGGCTCGGCCCGGTCGGTTGGCCGGTGCGGCTCACGCAGCTCGGTACGGGCCAGCGCGGGCAGGCCGTGCCGGCGGCGGGCAGCCATCCAGCCGAGTGACCCGGCGACAACGACGGCGGCGAGGGCAATCAGCAGCGGAATGTCCGGCACGCCGAGCAATTTCATCGCACTGGCCAGCAGGACCAGGGTCAACGCCCGACGGACCAGGCCGCCGGGTGCCCGCGACGACAGCTGTGCGCCGAGCCACGCTCCGGGTACCGCCCCGAGCAGCAGCGAGGTGGTCAGGTCGAGGCGGAAGTCGCCGAACAGCAGGTGCCCGACGGCGGCCGCGATCACCAGCGGCACCGCCTGCACCAGGTCGGTGCCGACCAGGAAGGCGGGCCGCAGCAGCGGGTAGAGCATCAGCAACGCGATGATGATCAGCGAACCGGAGCCGACGCTGGTCATCCCGACGATCAGACCGCCGACGGCACCGATCAGCACGGTCGGCAGCGGCCGGGCCCGCAGCGGCGGCTCGGCCGGCGCGGTGTCGCTGCCGGGCAGGCCGGCGGTGCCGGTCCGGCGGCGGGCGGCGTGCTCGGCCATCCGGGTGTAGGTGCGGAAGACCAGGCCGGCGGCGGCCAGCACCAGCGCCACCCCGAGCGCCACCTTGATGCCCTGCTGCAGTCGCTCGCCGTCGCCGAGTGAGCGCAGCAGCAGGACGCCGGCGAACGCGCTCGGCACGCTGCCCAGGCAGAGCCAGCCGACCAGCGACCAGTGCACGGTCCGCCGCCGGATGTGCACCAGCCCGCCGACCGGTTTCATCACCGCGCTGACCACCAGGTCGCTGGAGACGGCGGCGAGCGGCGGTACGCCGAAGAAGATCACCAGCATCGGGGTCATCAGCGCCCCGCCGCCCATGCCGGTCAGCCCGACGATGATTCCGATGCCGCAACCGGCCAGCACCAATACCCAGTCCACCCTGTCGAGGGTGCCGGACCGGACCGGCAATGTCTAGCATGTCGATCGGATTTACCAGGTCGATAGGTGAACCGGATCCGGGCAGTTCGCGGTCAGCGGCCGGCCGGCAGCGCGTTCGCGGCCACCACCCGCCGGTACCAGTGCGCGCTCTCCTTCCAGGTGCGCCGCATTGTCTGCCGGTCGACGTGCACGATGCCGAACGTCTTGCCGTACCCGTGCGCCCACTCGAAGTTGTCCATCAGCGACCACACGAAGTACCCGCGCACGTCGGCGCCGCCGTCGATCGCCTCGGCCACCGCGGTCAGGTGCCGGTGCAGGTAGTCGACCCGGCGCGGGTCACGGACCCGGCCGTCGTCGTCGAGCACGTCGTCGAACGCCGCCCCGTTCTCGGTGATCATCATCGGCAGCCCCGGGTAGTCGCGGTGCAGCCGCAGCAGCAGCTCGGTCAGCCCGGTCTCGTCGATGTTCCAGCCCATCTGGGTGTACGGGCCGGGCTGGGTGACGAACTCGACATCGGTGACGCCGATCCACGGCGAGGCCGCCCCGTCGGCGTGCCCGTCGGCGGTCGACCGCGGCGACACCCCGTCCCACTGGCGGACCAGCACCGGGTTGTAGTAGTTCACCCCGAGCAGGTCCAGCGGGGCGTGCGCGGCCGCCTCGTCGCCGTCGCGCACGAACGACCAGTCGGTCACCGCGGCGGTGTCGTCGATCAGGTCCCGTGGGTACGCCCCGCCCAGCATCGGCCCGAGGAAAGCCCGGTTGGCCAGCGCGTCGATCCGGCGGACCGCCTCGGCGTCGCCGGGCGACTCACCCCGCACGTGGTGCAGGTTCAACGTCACGCTCACCCGGGCCGCCGGGTCGATACTCGCCCGCAGCGCGCGTACCGCCAGACCGTGCCCGAGGTTGAGGTGGTGCACGGCGGCGAGCGCGGCGGCCGGCTCGGTACGCGCCGGGGCGTGCACCCCGGAGCCGTAGCCCAGGTACGCCGAGCACCACGGCTCGTTGAGGGTGATCCAGGTGTGCACCCGGTCGCCGAACACCTCCCCCATCCGGCCGGCGTAGTCGGCGAACCGCTCGGCGGTGTCCCGGTGCGGCCAGCCGCCGGCGTCCTCCAGCTCCTGCGGCAGGTCCCAGTGGTAGAGGGTGGCGACCGGTGCGATCCCCCGGGCCCGCAGCCCGTCGACCAGCGCCGAGTAGAAGCCCACGCCCCGCTGGTTGAGCTGGCTGCCGCCGCCCGGCAGCACCCGGGACCAGGAGATCGAGAACCGGTAGGCGCCGACGCCGAGCTCGGCGAGGATGTCGAGGTCCTCCTCCAGTCGGTGGTAGTGGTCGCAGGCCACGTCACCGGTGTCGCCGTTGGTGACCAAACCGGGGGTGTGCGCGAAGGTGTCCCAGATGGAGGGCGTCCGGCCGTCTACCGCAGCGGCCCCCTCGACCTGGTACGACGCGGTCGCCGTACCCCAGAGGAAGTTGCCGGGGAAGACCGGGCCGGACGGTGATGATACGGGCATGTCGGGATTCTCCTTACGCGCTGAGCACGATCTCGATCTGGCTGGTGCCCGGGTCGGCGGTGACCCGGACGCCCGCCTCGGTGGCCTCCGGGGCAGGGCCCGTACCGGACGCCCACGTCGGCTACGCCGCACGATCAACAGGCTCCAGCATGCCTGCTGGTCGCCGATTCGATGCGGCCGGACCCGGCGATGGACCCGGCCGGCCGGTGAGCGCCGCAGCTAGTGGCCACCGGTAGCCTGGGCTGACCCGACACCTTTGCTTATATAAGTCATCACGGATAGGTTCGACCGGTGCACGCGTTCGACGTCCTCGGCGACCCGGTCCGCCGCCGGATCCTGGAGCTGCTCGCCGACGGCGAGCGCTCCGCCGGTGACCTCGGCGCGGTCGTCCAGGCCGAGTTCGGCATCTCCCAGCCGGCGGTGTCGCAGCATCTGCGGGTGCTGCGGGACAACGGATTCACCACCGTACGCGCCGTCGGCACCCGACGGCTGTATGCCGTGGATGTCGCACCGCTGCGGGAGATCGACGAATGGATCGGCCGCTACCGGCACTTTTGGGCCCAGCGGCTCGACGCCCTCGCCACCGAGCTGGTCCGGGGGCGCCGGGATCAGCGCCGAGAACCACAGCAGAACGGCACCGACGCCGACCATCGGCGGTAAATCACCCCGAACTTGGGTACGCCTTGCGCCGTGACCTTCGGAGCCTGGCTGGCGCACGTGCGAGGCGGTCGGCTGCTGCACCCGCGCGGCTGCTCGTTCACCGGCGCGGTCCAGCTCTGGGGACCACTCGCCGAATGGTTCCTGCCGGCGGGGCGCTGGCCGGCCGTCATCCGCTTCTCCCGGGGCACCCCGACCCCGCCCGGCTGGCCGGACATTCTCGGCCTTGCGGTCCGCGTCCACGCCCCGGACCGCCCGGTCGACCTGCTGGTGTCCAGTGCCGGCCGAGCACCGGTACTGCGTCACCTGCCACTACTCCGGCGCGATTTCGCCACCACGTACGGCAGCATCCTGTCATTGCGGCACGGTCGGCACCGGATCTACCTGGCCGTGTCTCCGGCCACCCCGGGCCGCCTCGGCGGCGCGGTCGAGCAGCTAGCCGATGCCGCCGCCCGTCGCCCGATCGTGCTGCGGCTGGCGGCGGCCACCGGCACCGGCCACTGGCGGACGTTCGGTCGGATCGACGTCGGCGAGCCACTGCCGTCCGCTGTCGACGCCGCGCTCGCCTTCGATCCGACCGGTCACCCTCCGCTGCGGCTGCGTACCGGCGGGCTGATCCAACGGCTCCGTACGGTCACCTATGCCGCCTCCCGGCGCGCCCGGGGCGCCCGCACCGACGACAATCCGATTGCCGCCACCGGTCAGCGGCCTTTAGCGTGAACGGCACCGTGACGACCGAGGAGCCACCGATGCGAGCGCTGGCGAGATTCGCCACCACCCGACGCGGCTGAGCCGCGCCCACCAGCAGTCCCGCTGACCCTCGCCGATCCTTCTGACGATCCACGCTGGTCTTCCCCGGTACCGCAGCCGGCACCGGGTCACCGTCACGCTCCCCGTACCGAACCCAGGAGTTTCCATGAGTCATACGCTGCTGCCCGGCACCCGGGCCCCGGTCAAGGTCTGGACCGATCCGGCAACCATCGAGCCGCAGGCCAGCCAGCAGCTGCGCAACATCGGCACGCTGCCGTGGGTGCACGGCGTCGCGGTGATGCCCGACGTGCACTACGGCAAGGGCGCCACCGTCGGCTCGGTGATCGCGATGCGCCAGGCGCTGGCCCCAGCCGCCGTCGGCGTCGACATCGGCTGCGGCATGTCCGCGGTGCGGACCAGCCTGACCGACGCGCAGCTGCCGGACGACCTGGGCGCGCTGCGTACCGCGATCGAGGCCGCGGTCCCGGTCGGCTTCCAGGCCCGCGACACCCCGGTCGACCCGCGCCGGGTGCACGGCCTGCCCACCGCCGGCTGGGACCGGTTCTGGTCCGGCTTTGCCGACCTGCATCCCGGGGTCGCCGCGCTGGAGTCCCGGGCGCAGCGTCAGCTCGGCACACTCGGCGGTGGCAACCACTTCATCGAGGTCTGCGTCGAGCAGGGCGGTCCGGACGCCGGCCGGGTCTGGCTAATGCTGCACTCCGGCTCCCGCAACATCGGCAAGGAGCTGGCCGAGCGACACATCGCGGCGGCCCGGAAGCTGCCGCACAACGCCGGCCTGCCCGACCGCGACCTGGCGGTCTTCCTCGCCGACACGGCGGAGATGGCGGCGTACCGGCGGGACCTGGCCTGGGCGCAGGAGTACGCGGCCCGCAACCGGGCGGTCATGCTGGCGCTGCTCTGCCGGGTGCTGCGCACGGCGGTGCCGGCGGTCCGCTTCGACGAGCCGATCTCCTGCCACCACAACTACGTGGCCGAGGAGGTCTACGACGGGGTGCCGCTGCTGGTGACCCGCAAGGGGGCGATCCGGGCCGGGCGGGGCGAGCTGGGCATCATCCCCGGGTCGATGGGGACCGGCTCCTACATCGTGCGGGGTCGGGGCAGCGAGGCGGCGTACTGCTCGGCGTCGCACGGCGCGGGTCGACGGATGTCGCGGTCGAAGGCGAAGAAGACCTACACGGTCGACGACCTGGCCGAGCAGACCGCCGGGGTGGAGTGCCGCAAGGACGCTGGTGTGGTCGACGAGATCCCGGCGGCGTACAAGAACCTGGACCAGGTGCTCGCCGAGCAGGCCGACCTGGTCGAGGTGGTGGCACACCTGCGGCAGGTGGTCTGCGTCAAGGGCTGACCCCCACCCCGCCCGCCACCCTCGACGATCTTGCACATATCGAGAGGATATGTCCGCATTGTCCGTCGATAGGTACACGATCGTCGAGTGGGCCGACCCCCAGCAGGTCGACCCACTCATGCAGGATGGTCCCGTTGCTCAGTTGGTCGGGCTCATGTTCGACAGGTGACCGTCGGCCAGGTCCAGTTTCCGTTCGCCATGATCGTCACGCCGAAAGTGTTACCGCTGCCGTTCGGCCTGGCGGTGACGGTACCGCTCGTACCGCTGACCGAGGCGTTCCAGCTGTTCTGGATCCACTGGCTGCCGTTCAGGGTGAGGGTGACGGTCCAATTGCTGACATGCTGCACTGAGACGTTGAGGTTGAACCGGTCGCCGAACTGCTGGCCGGCCGACAACACCGCAGTGCAGTTGCCCTGGCCCGGGTTGCCGGGGCTGCTGGTCGGGGAAGGTCCGGGGTTGCCGCCGCCCTCCCAGACGTTGATGTCGGAGCTGCCGCTGCTTCGGTAGCCCTCGGTCGCCATCACCTGGTAACTGTGGTTGGAGCCGAGCTGCATACCGGCCCGAGCCCAGGCGTCGAAGTGGTTCGCCGTGGTGATGGTGCCACCGGTGCGCTTCTGCTGCCGGACGCTCCAGTACTGATAAAAGGTTCGAGTGCCGTCGATCGAAGGCGCGTTGACCCGCTGACTGCGGTAGATGTCGTAGACGCTGCCGTCGGTGGTGACGGAACCCATCCGGGTGGCACCGCTGCTCGGGTTGTAGGTGCCGAAGTTCTCCACCACGTAGTACTCGATAAGCTGGTTGCGCGTCCATCCGTACAGCGCGAGGTAGCTGTTTCCGTTCGGCTGGTAACTGCCCGAGTAGCTGACCGTTCGCCGGGTGCCGGTGGCCCAGCCCTTGCCGCCGACCCAGTTGTTGGTGCTGCCGTCCCACCGGCTGGAGTACCGGCCGTTCTCGCGCAGCGTCATGCTGGCGTTGCCGCTGTCCTTCCAGAACGAGTAGTAGTACCCGTTGTGGGTGCCGGTGCCGTTCTGGCTGAGGGTCCGGTCAGCCTCGGCGTGCGCGCTGGGGGCGACCATCATGCCGCTGACGACCAGCGCGGCGGCGCACGCGGTGCCGATCAGCAGCCGCATACGGCCGCGACTCCTCGGCTTGACGAGAGTGTCCTTCATGTAGGTGCTTCCTCCTCTTGGTGGCTGGCGGGAGCCAGCGGTGCGGTACGACCCGACAGCCAGTCGTGGACGGCGACCGCCGTCGAGGATCGGCGTCGTACCGCGTGGTGGCGGGGATCGACAACCATAGAGACATGTCGATGGAATGACGGTAGGAGGCAGTTGGTCGGCTGTCAACAAATTTCGGAAACATTGCGGAAACACAGTGCCAGCCCACGCATTCGCGGCATGGTGGACGTTCAAGCTGGCCAGCAGCACTGCCTGGGAGATCGCAAGATCGGCGCGATCGGTGCACACTCCCACCGCATGGCGCATCGGGTGCATGGGCCGCCCAGGCGGCAACCTGAACTTCCGGAAGTATTTCGGGGTACGGCCGGAGCAGCCGAGGACTGCCGGCGGCCGAGGCAGCGGCCGACGCACCGGACGCGGACGTCGTGCTCGACCACGCGCTCGGACTCGCCCGGGTCTACGGCCGGGAGCCGGCGCTGGTCACCGACGACACCCGGATGACCCTCGCGGTCGGCTGGGCGCTGCACGACGCCCCGGCTACCACCCCGGACGGGCTGGAACCGCCGCTCCGGGCCCGATCCCTGGTCTGGGTGGCCAGCCCGGACAACAACCGGGCATCCGGCATGACCTGTCTGCGGGCCTGCGGCCGGCTGTCCGACGTACCGTGGCAGCAGGCCACCGTCGGCGGGCCGAAGGGCTGCGGGGCGAACATGCGGGGCGCCCCGGTCGGTCTGGTCGACGCCTACGACGACGACACATCGGCCGGCGTCGCGCAGCTGCATGCCGGGCTGACCACGGCCACCCGACCGCGCTGGCCGCGAGCCCGCAGCGTGCGCCACGGCACACTCCGTGTTCAATCAGATATTGGATAGTTACCGACCTTCGGAGGTCAGCGCTGACCGTACGGATGAGCCCGGGGCCCCGCCGTCACCCTGTGGCATCCCGGTCGGCGGCCCAGCGGATCGCGCCGAGCAGGTGGGTGCGGAACGCCAATTCGGCGTACGCCTCAACGGTATGGCCGCCGCCGGTGTAGAAGGTGCGGCCACCGGCATACGTACGGCACCAGGCGTGCGGGTGCGGGCGCCCCATTTGCCCACCGGTGTAGCTGGTCCCGTCGAGCTCGGCGAGGATCCGGGCGTCGGTCGGTCGGGTCCGGTAGTCGTACCACTCGTCGGTGCGCTCCCAGCGGGCCGGCAGGTGGGCGGTGGCCGGGTGGGTCCGGTCGACGACCTCCACGGTGGCCGGCTGCACCGGCGGATGCTGGGCGAAGTACGCGCCGACCAGATCACCGTAAAACGGCCAGTTGTGCTCGGTGTCGGCGGCCGCGTGCACACCGACGAATCCGCCGCCGCCGTTGATGTAGTCCTCGAACGCCGCCCGGCCGGCATCGTCGAGCACCTCGCCGGTGGTGTTAAGAAAGACAACGGTGGCGTACCGACTCAGGTTGTCCGGGGTGAAGGCGGTCGGCTCCTCGGTGGCATCGACGGCGAAGCCGTGTTCCGCGCCGAGTTCGCGGACGGCCTCGACCCCGGCCGGAATGGAGTCGTGCCGGTACCCGGTGGTGCGGCTGTACACCAGCACCCGGTACCGGTTCTTCTCGCTGCTCGACTCGGTGCAGCCGGTGGTCACCAGCGCCACGATACCGCCGAGCAGGCCGGTGCCGACCGTCCGTCGGGTGAACTCGGAACCGGGCCGGACCGGCACGCCGATCATCGGGCCGGCTGCGGAGCAGCGGCGGACGGCAGGACGGCGAGTGCATCAGGCACATCTCATGATCGAGGCCCACGGGCGGCTGGTCAACCGGCGGCGGGCAGGTGGACGAGGAACCGGCAGCCTGGGCCGGCGTTGGTCACCTCGACGCGACCGCCGTGCGCCTCGACCAGGCCGCGCACGATCGCCAGGCCGAGTCCACCGCCGGCCGGTGGTGGCTCGGGACGGCCCGGAACGGCCCAACCGGATAGGGACGCCGCCCCGACCTGCGACGCCGCTCGGGGCGGGCCGGCGGGAGCGGGGCTGCGCGCCGTTTCGCCCCGGAACGCCACGTCGAACACCCTCGGCAGGTCCGCCTCGGGAATGCCGCCGCAGGTGTCGTGCACCGCCAGCCAGGCGGCGCCGCCGTCGCGGCCCGCACTGACCTGCACCACCCCGTCGTACGGGGTGAACCGGATCGCGTTGCGAAGCAGGTTGCCGATGATCCGGGCCAGTTCCGGCTCGCTGGCGGTGACCGACGGCCAGCCGCGTTCGGCGGCGACCAGCCGGATGCCCCGCGCCCGGGCCAGCGGCTCGGCCGACGCCAGGGCGTCGGAGACCACCTCGGCGAGGGGCACCCGGCGCAGCGACAGCCGCAGCGCGCCGGCGTTGATCCGGGACAGTTCGAACAGGTCGTCGACGAGTTGGGTCATCCGGTCGGTCTCGGCCCGGATCCGCCGGTGGTAGTCGGCGACGGTGGCCCGGTCGGCGACGACGCCGTCCTCCAGCGCCTCGGCCATGGCCCGCAGCCCCGCCAACGGCGTCCGCAGGTCGTGCGACACCCAGGCGACCAGTTCCCGCCGGTTCGCCTCGGCCTGGCGTTCCCGCTGGCGCAGCTGGTCGGCCCAGACCGCCTGCCGGGCCAGCCGGGCGCCCAGCCACCAGCCGACAGCCAGGCTGACCGCTCCGGACGCGGCGAGCACCAGCAGCACCACGTCCCGGTCGTGGACGGACAGGAACATCGCCTGGGCCGCGCCGACGACGCCGGCGAGGACCGCCAGTACGGTGACGGTGAGCAGGACGGTCAGGTGCACGACGATGCTGTGCCGGCGTAGCAGCCGCAGCGCGACCGCGCCCGGCACGCCGATCAGCAGCGACGCGCCCAGCCCGATGGCGAGCACGGCGAGGACGTCGCCGGTGGGCAAATCAGGCATTGCCGGCCGCCGGTTCGTAGCGGTAGCCGACGCCCCAGACGGTGACGATCCGTCGGGGTCGGGCCGGATCCCGTTCGACCTTCTCCCGCAGCCGTCGCACGTGGACGGTGACGGTGGACTGGTCACCGAAGTTCCAGCCCCACACCTGGGCGAGCAGTTCCTCCCGGCGGAACGCCTTCGCCGGGTGGCGGACCAGGTGCAGCAGCAGGTCGAACTCACGGGTGGTCAGCGCGAGTTCGGTGTCGCCGAGCCGGGCCGACCGCCGGCCGGTGTCCAGCGCGAGCTCGCCGTCGCGGACCACCGGCGGTTCACCGCCGACCGGGCCGGGGGGCGGCCCGGAGCGGCGGAGCACCGACTGCACCCGCAGCACCAGCTCCCGGGGCGAGAACGGCTTGGTGACGTAGTCGTCGGCACCGAGCTGCAGGCCGATCACCCGGTCGGCCTCCTCCCCGAGTGCGGTCAGCATGATCACGGGTACGCCGCTGGCCTGCCGCTGCAGCCGCCGGCACACCTCCAGACCGTCCAACCCGGGCAGCATCAGGTCCAGCACCACCAGGTCGGGCCGGCACTGGTCGACCGCGGCCAGCGCGGCGACCCCGTCGGCGGCGCGGGTGACCTGGTAGCCGGCTCGTTCCAGGTACCGGCGGACCACATCGGACACGGTGGGATCGTCGTCGACGACGAGCACCCGGAGGGACGGTCGGCCGGTGGTGGGCACGGCCATGGCTGTCAGGCGGCCAACTCGGCTGCCCCGAACGACACCGAGAAGCGTTTGCACCAGATGGAGACGCTGGTCAGGCTGGTCAAATCGAGGTCGGCAGGGATCTCGTACACCTGGTCACCCCGGTTGCCCTTGAGCCGGTCCAGCTCGGCCCACTGCCCGTCGTCGAAGACGAACCAGCCGTCACGGCCGTCCAGCACCGGCTGGTCGGAGAGCCAGACCCGCAGGTCCGGGCCGTTGGAGGTGGCGAAGTCGCGGAACACGAGTTGACGGCGGCCGTCGGCCAACTGGACGACCTCGGCGGTGCCGGTGGTCTCGTGCTCGTGGGTGACGAACTCGCCGGAGGCCAGCAGTTGGTTACCGGCCGGGGACGGGCTGGCCGGTGCGGCGCCGGGCGAGGCGGTCCCGGACGGGGTGGACCCGGGTGAGTCGGTCCCGGGCGCGGCGGGGTCCGGTGCCGGGGTGCCGGTCGCCGCGATCTGCACCTGCGGCAGCGCCTCGTCGACCACGTCGTCGGTGAACAGTTTCCACGGCTGGAACCAGTAACCGCCGAACGCGAGTCCGGCGGCTACGACGACGGCGAGCAGCCAGCTCAACGGGTTGGCAAGGAGTCGTTTCCACACGCGGATCAGCCTACGGCGGCGGCGCCCGGCCGGCCGTAGTTGATCTCTTGCGAAAGTCTTACGGTCGGCGTAGTGGCAGGTCAGCTGGTTGCGACGGCGTACGCGAGCAGCAGCAGCGCGACGGTGAGCTGCCCCGCGCCGAGCACGGTCAGGGTGTTGCCGACCGACCACTGTCCGGGGCGGCCGATCCCGGCGTGCAGGAAGAAGCCGCCGGACTGACTGATCGTGCCGGCGGCCAGCAGCGCGCCAACCACCCAGGTGTACGGGTCGGACAGTCCGGCGCGGGCGGCGATGCTCAGTGCGGTCAGGGTCAATACCAGCAGCACGCCGGCGTGGGCGTGGCCGGCCCGGAACAGCGACAGCTGGAAGTCGGTCAGTTTTCGGGCGGCGGCCAGCCGCATCAACGAGTAGCCGCCGAACATCACCGTCGGGACGCTGACCAGCGCGATCACGGTCAGCCATCGGTCCGCCGTACTCATCAGGGCTTCTCCTCGGGGTCGGCGCCGTACGCGCCCGGCTATCTTGTCACCGACAAGATAGCCGCTCCGGGTAGCATCTTGTCAACGGCAAGATGAGGGGAGGCATGATGCGGCAACAGCCGTACCACCACGGCGACCTGCGGCGGGCCCTGCTGACCGCCGCCACCGAGGCGATCGCCGAATCCGGGGCGGCGGCACTGAGCCTGCGCGACCTGGCCCGACGGGTGGGGGTCTCGCACGCCGCCCCGACACACCACTTCGGCGACAAGACCGGCCTGCTCACCGCGATCGCCGCCGAGGGCCTCGACCTGCTGGCGACCCAGTTGGCGGCGGCCGGCGGCGACATCCTCGCCGCCGGCCAGGCGTACGTGCGGTTCGCCTCGTCCCACCGGGCGCACTTCGAGGTGATGTTCCAACCGAGCCTGCTGAACTTCGACGCGCCGGAGCTGGTCACCGCGCGCCAACGGGCCGGCCGCGCGCTACGGGCCAGCCTGGACGACGCTCGGGTGCCGGCCGGCGACCGGGACAACGCCCGCCTGGCGGCCTGGTCGATCGTGCACGGCTTCGCGACCCTGTGGCTGTCCGGGGCGCTGCCGCACGACACGGACGACGACCCGGCGGTGCTCGCCGGCCCGGTGATCCGACTGCTCTTCGAGCTAACGCCGGACCAGCACACTTGACAGGTTGAGTGCATCACGTAAAGTTTGTCGCGGCTGTCAAGTAGGCAACGAAGAAGCGAGGCGTCAGCGTGGCTGCATGGTCATTCGATGACATTCCCGACCAGACCGGCCGGGTCGCGGTGGTGACCGGGGCGAACACCGGCATCGGCTTCGAGACCGCCCGGATGCTCGCCGCCAAAGGCGCACATGTGGTGCTGACGTACCGGGACGAGGGCAAGGGCGAAGCGGCGCTGGACCGGATTCGGGCCGGTCAGCCGGCCGGCGCGGTGACCGGGGCCGAGCTGGATCTGGCCGACCTCGACTCGGTCACCGCGTTCGCCGACGCCTACCGCGCCGACCACGACCGGCTCGACCTGCTGATCAACAACGCCGGCGTGATGGCACCGCCGCTGGGACGCACCCGGCAGGGCTTCGAGCTGCAATTCGGCACCAACCATCTCGGCCACTTCGCGCTCACCGGCGAACTGCTGCCGCTGCTCGACGCGGCACCGGCGGCCCGGGTGGTGACCGTCTCCAGCCTGGCCCACTGGACCGGCAGCGTCGACGTCGACGACCTCAACTGGCGGCAACGCCGCTACCGGCCGTGGGCCGCGTACGGACAGAGCAAACTCGCCAACCTGCTGTTCACCCTGGAACTGCAGCGCCGGCTGACCGAGGCCGGGTCGACCGTGCGGGCCGTAGCCGCCCACCCCGGCCTGACCTCGACCGAGATCGGCCGTCACCAGGGCCGGTCCACCGGCGAGAGCCGGTCGCGGATCGATCGGATGATCCGGATGCAACCAGCGGCCGGGGCGCTGCCCAGCCTGCGCGCCGCCACGGACCCGCAGGCGCCCGCCGGCAGCTACTGGGGGCCGGCCCGCCGGCTCGGCACCTCCGGGCCACCCGCACCGGCCCGCAGCTCCGCCCGGTCCAAGGACACCGTCATGGCCAGCCGGCTGTGGACCGAAAGCGAGCAGCTGAGCGGAGTGGCGTACCCCTTCGGGGCGCTCGGGCACACGGAGCGCCCAGCGTGACACCGAGCGCCACCCGGCGGAACGCCATCGCCGACACCGCGATCGACGTGTTCATCCGGTACGGGTTCCGGAAGACCTCGATGGACGACCTGGCCCGTGCGGCCGACATCTCCCGGCAAGGGCTCTACCTGCACTTCAAGACCAAGGACGAGCTGTTCGTCGCCGCCGTGGACCGGATGGTGACCGGCGTGTGCGCGGCGACCGGGGCCGCCTTCGCCCGCGACGACCTCGACCCGCCGGGGCGGATCCTCGCCGCGTTCGAAGCGTGCCAGGGCCCGTCGGTCGGGGCCGCGGTGCACGGCAACTTCGAGGAGCTGCTGAACACCGCGGCCACGCTGCGCTGCTCGCTGGCCGAGCGGATCGAGCGCGGGCTGGTCGACGGGGTTGAGCAGGTCCTCGCCGACAGCGGGGTCGCCGACCGGTGGCGGGCAGCCGGCCTGTCCGCCCGGGACCTGGCCGAGCACCTGCACGCCACCTCGTTCGGCTTGAAACACAAGCTCTCGTCGGTCGACGAGTACCGAACCGGAATGCAGACCGCAGTGACGATCGTGTTCGCCGGCGGCGAGGCCCTGACCCGGGAGTGACGATGACACCGTGGACCTTCGACGACCTGCCGGACCAGAGCGGCCGGACCGCCGTCGTCACCGGCGCGAACTCCGGCATCGGCTTCGAGACCGCCCGGATGCTCGCCGCCAGAGGCGCCCACGTGGTGCTCGCCTGCCGGGATGCCGGACGGGCCGGCACGGCGGCCGACCGGATCCGCGCCGAGCGGCCGACTGGCACGGTAAGCTGCGCCCGGCTCGACCTGGCCGACCTCGACTCGGTGGCCGGGTTCGCCGAGGTGTTGCACGCCGACCACGACCGGCTTGACCTGCTGATCAACAACGCGGGGGTGATGCTGACCCCGTTGCGGCGCACCCGGCAGGGTTTCGAGCTGCAGTTCGGCACCAACCATCTCGGCCACTTCGCGCTCACCGGCCGGCTGCTGCCACTGCTGCTGCAAGCCGGCGCCAACGCCCGGGTGGTCACCGTCGCCAGCAACGCCCACCGCGCCGGCCGGATCGACTTCGCCGACCTGAACTGGCAGCGGCGTCGCTACCGGCGGTGGGCCGCGTACGGGCAGAGCAAACTCGCCAACCTGTTGTTCACCCTGGAGCTGCAACGCCGGCTGGCCGGAGCCGGGTCGCCCGTACTGGCGACCGCCGCCCATCCTGGGTGGACCGCCACCGACCTGGCCCGGCACACCGGTGGCTTCGTCACCACCGTCAGCCGGTTGATCGCGATGACGCCGCGCGACGGAGCGTTACCGACGCTGCGCGCCGCCACCGACCCGGCGGTCGACGGTGGCAGCTACTGGGGGCCGGGCCGACTGTTCGACATGGTCGGCCCGCCGGTCGCCGCGCGTCGCAGCCCGGCGGCCGACAACGCCGCCACCGCTGGCCGGCTGTGGACGGAGAGCGAGAAGCTGACCGGTGTCGAGTTCCCGGTCGCCGAATAGCCGCAGCTGCTTGCGGCCGGGCCGCCAGGTCGGGCACATTGCCGCCGGCCAGTGCGGCGGTGAGCGCCTGGGCCGTCTCGCTGGTGTCGCCCACCTCGGTGAGCCTGACGTCGATGTCCGGTCGGTCTCTGGTGTACGCCTCGACGGATGCCTTCTGGTTGATTCCGGTGAACGACCAGAACTCGAAGGTATTCGGGTCGGATGATCCGGAACCGCCTGACCCTGGCGTACAGCCGGCGGTCAGGATCATGGCCGCCGCAGCGACGGCGGTGGCTGTGGTGATGATGAAGCGCTTGAAGCGGCCCTCCATCCGAATCCGGTGAGGGCATTGCTCACACTACTCGACCAGCTTCCCTCAGCGCGCACCGGCGACACCAAGGTCAAACTGAGCACCAAGCCACCCACAGCAACAGTTACGGCCTTCGCGAGTCTCTTCACTGTTCCCCGCTTACTTCGGAAGGACAACGAGAGCTGGCCAGCGGTTAGATTATTCGGCGCGGTGTCCACACATGGCAACACCCTCCGATCACCGTTGATCACTGGCCATCAGCGACGATCTCAAGCACTCGAGGCCTGGCCTCAGAGAACACAGGAAGACCGCCACAGAGGAGCACACACGGTAAAGCCAAGGTGACAACAATCATATGTTGCAACCGTCCAATGGCTTGATGTTGCTTGCCGCCGCCGCGCCGATCATCACGATCCTGTGCGATGCCGGAAAGAACAGCCCGAGCAGTACGTATGCCAGGTCAACGATCGGTCGTACCGTTATCCCATGGTCCACGCAGGATGTTACTTCCACATGAGCAATGCTCTCGGAGCGCCAAGGCACCAGGACATCGGGGCGCGGGCCACCGCAGGTCGTCAGGTGGCGGGTGGGCGCAGGCGCAGGGCGGTGACGGCGGCTGGCAGGTCGGCGGCGGTGGCGACCCGACGGGTGGTCTCGGGACCTTCGCGTACGTGCACCTCACAGTGGGACGCGGCGAGCGAGACGATCACCGTCTCGCCGGCGTAGTACCCCGCGAGCAACGACAGCGACGGCACCAGGTCATCGTGGTCACCGTCGGCCGCCGGCGTCGGCACGTTCTGCGGTACGGATTGCGGTACGGCGATCGGCGTACCCGGGTCGACCGGGGTCGCCGAGCGGGTGGCGCCGCACACGTACTCGACGGCCTGAGCGAGCGCGTGCCCGAGGGTGGGCCGGTGCGGGTAGGCCCGCAGGCCGATCGCGGCACCGGGCGCGGCGAAGTACGCACCCCACGACACCCCCTGCATGCGGTACGGCGTACCGGCCTCGTTGCGATGGTCGGCGACGGTGACGATCAGCGCGAGCCCCAGCCCGTACGCCAACGCGAGCACCCGCGCCAGCGGTGGCGCGTCGGGCTCGGTGGCGTGCAGCAGCACCCGGCCGCCGGGGTGCCCGTCGGCGACGTTCGCCAGGTACGCGGTCAACGGGTCCTGCCCAGGGTGGTCGAGGGTGACGTAGCCGTACCACAGCTCCTGCACCAGCAAAATCTCGTGATCGTCGAGCGGCGCGAGCTGGTCCGGGCCGATCGGCTGGCCGCGTACCGCCAGGTCGCCGAGGTGCGCCGGGAGCCGGAACTGCGGCGGCACCTGGTGGATGGGTTTGCCGCCCGGCTGGCTGCCGATCCGCGGCACCACGGCGGTGGCTTCGTCGGGCAGCGCCAGGTTGAGGTGGCGGGCCCAATGCTGCCCGTCGGTGACGGTGACGACGGCACCGCGCCGGATGCGCAGCGTGTCGCCGCAGCTGAAGCAGCGGCTGAGGCCGGCGGCGTACCGGCCGCTGCGCCCGGCACCGCCGCAGTAGCGGCATTCCGGGTCGGCGGCGGGCGCGCCGACGGTGCAGACGCAGCGGCGCAACCCCTGCTCCGGCACGCAGTACGGGCAGGGTTCGGACGGGATCGCCGGCCCCTGCCAGCTGGGCGGCGGCGGCTGCCACGAGCGGGCGAGCTTGTCGACCGTACGCCGGGAGATCTGGCCGGTGGTGCGTTCGGTGAATTCCTCGACGACGGCGACCACCCGCAGGCCGGTGTGCCACCAACGGCCGTCGCGCCAGATGGCCTGCGCGCCGGGGGTGGCCTCACCGGTGCCGAGTGCGGTGCAGTCAGCGATCATGCGGCGTTCGAGCTGGTCCAGGTCGAGTTTCGGCGGCCCGATCGGCGGGCCGGGTCGGCCGGGGCGCAGGTAGTGGGCGGGTACGTCGACGCCACGGTCGCCGATCCCGGTGGCGAGGCGGGTCGCGTCGGCGGCGACGATCGCCGCGTCGAGGCTGTCGGTGCTGCCGACGCCGCTGGCGAACGCGTCGCCGACGCCGGTGTCGGGCAGTTCGAGGCGCAGCTGCCAGCCGTAGCGGTCGTCGCCGTACGGGTCGGGTCGGGTTTCGACGACCAGGTCGAGGCAGAGCAGTTCGGCGAGGGCGCAGAGTTGGCCGAGGTGGCGGGCCGGGTCGGGGCGGTCCGGCGGGGCGGTCCGGCCGAGCCAGACCTGCCACGGGTGGTACGTGTAGTTGGCGATCGCCGCCGCTTCCAGGGCGTGCCGCCGTGCCTGCGGCAGGTCGGGTCGCCAGTCGCGGGGCAGCACCAGCCCGCCGACGAGAAGTTCCCGCTCGGGTGCAGCCGGGTCGTAGAGGTGGTCGGCGCCGACCCGGTCGGCCAGTTCGGTGACGACGGCGTCGAGGTCGAGCCACCAGCGGCCGCCGCGGTGCACCGGGTCGAGCGCGCCGGGCACGATGTTGACGGAGGCGACGGCGGCGGTGTCGGCGTTGGCGACGGTGTAGACGAGTTGGGCGCGGCGGCGGCCGAGCCCGGCGCAGCGGTCGCAGGTCACGCAGTTCGTGCCGGTGCCGAGACAGACCTGACAGTCGCGGTACGCCGTACCGCCCGGGTTGCCGGCGGTCAACTGGTCGTCGTCGACGATGAGCTGGTCGCCGTACCAGGTGCAGCTGCACCGGTGGGAGGTGACGCCACCGCCGTCGCAGGTGGTGCAGTCGACGACGGTGACGCCGGGGTTGTCGGGCTCGGTCACCGGACGGCGGCCTGGTTGATCGCGGCTTGGTTCATGGCGGCCTGGGTGGACTGCCAGCGGCGCAGCGCGTCCTTGATCCGGTTGTTCTGCTCCCAGGTGCGGTCGAGTTCGGCGTAGAGGACACCGAGGTCGTAGGCGACGCGGTCGAGGAACGCGCCGACTTCGACCGGGTCGAGGCCGCGGGCCGTGACGCCGACCGGCCGGAACCGTTGATTCCGAACCTGCCAGGGCCGGATCGGCCGGTACGCCGCCGAGCGCATGTTGGTGCCGGGCACCCGGTGGACGCCGGGGTCGCCAGCCGGCCAGCGGCTGGGCGGGGTGGACGCCATCCGCCGGCGTCCCCAGCGGACCCGCATCCGTTGCCACATCCTTCGCATCATCAGTGCTCCTCCCCTGTGTGGTGCGGTGATTGCTTTGGTGGTGTGTCTGGTGGATGGGGGTGGCCCTGCCCCTTGCCGACTCGGGCGGGGCCACCCCCGCCCCGATCACCGCAGCCCTCCTTGGCGGTACGGCGACCGGGGCAGACCTTGGTTCCGCCGCGTGAGCTGCGGAAATCCGGATCAGGCGCAGTCGCCGAGGTCGGGGTGCGCGCTACCCGGCCCGGTTGCGCTCCGGGCAGCGGTGCGGGGCCGGACGTCGGCGTCACCGCGCCGGGCGTCGGGCATGAGCACCGGCGGCGGTACGTCGACCGGCACCGGCCGGGGGCCGGTTCCCGGGTCATCCCAGTCCGACCCACACGACCGCCACCGGTCGTCATCCATCTGCGTCACGGTCGACTCCCCTCCTCTGAAGATGTGCGCGACTGAGAATCACCCATCCCCCTTACGGGTGTCAAGTGCATCAAGTTGACGGGGGTGCTGGTCGTAACCTCCGTACGTTCGTTGACATGCGGTTGGCCGGGATGTCCGAGATCCAGCAGATGCTCGGTGGTGTCTCCCGTCAGCGGGCATCCGAGATCGTCAACCGCCCGTCGTTCCCCGCACCGCTGGACGTCCTCGCCACGGGCCGCATCTGGTCCCGCGACGCGGTTGCCGAGTGGATCCACAAGAACCGACCAACCCAACGCGAGGACTGACTTCCGGGTTCCGGCTTGCCGGCGTCACCAGTCAACCCGTCATCGCGGCGTCTCTGCAGACCACAGTGGTTAACATCTGGCTGTTAACTCCTGCCAAGCCCAGTCCGAGTAGGGCAGTCTGAGCATGACCCGGACGGAGGCGGGGCATGAACGCGCTGAAGGCAGCACGGGAGTCACGCGGATGGTCGCAGGCGAGACTCGTTCACGAAATCGCTCGACGACGTGCTGCCGCTGGCACGGCTACCGCCACTCGGGCAAGTCTCAAGGTCTACGTCTCCGAGTGGGAGAACGGTCGGCGGTCAGTAAACGGCGAGTACCGCGCTGTCCTGCGGGCGATTTTCGGACTGACCGACGCCGAGCTGTTCGGGGCAGCGACAACGGAAGGCGAGACACTCGACAGCGCGTACGCCGAGTTAGCCAAGCGCATCGAGGCGTCCAAGTCGGTCGACGTCGGGTTGGTCGACGTGCTGACGCAGCAGACCGAACTCTTCCGCTCCATCGACCGCCAGGCGGGCGCTCCCGCGCTCGGTGACCAGATGCGCGCCCACGTCGAGACGTTGGAGAACGCCCTCGCATACTCCGTACTCCCGTCCGCACGCCGGCCGGTCGCACGGGCGCTCGCCGGTGCCGCGACGCTCGCAGGCTGGCAAGCGCTCGACGTCGGCGCGGTCGACCGCGCCTGGCGCTGCTACGAGTTGGCGCGACGAGCAGCGGTCGAAGCGGCGAGTCCGGCTCTGGTCGCGCACGCGATGGGCGAACAGGCGTACGTGCTGGTCGATGCCGGCAAGCCGGAGCTTGCCCACGCGCTGATCCTGGAGGCGGTTTCGCTGGCCGAGCGGAAGGCCCCTGCCCGGTTGCTGGCGTGGCTGCACGCGGCTCACGCCGAGTTCGCCGCCACTCTGTCGGACGCGTCGGCAGCCCACGCCGCGCTGGACCAGGCCGCCGCGACGCTGCCGGCCGGATCGGAGATGCGAGACGAGGAGGTGGCCGGAATCTTCCTCAACGAAGCCCACCTGACGCGCTGGCGCGGCAACGCGCATGCCCTGCTGGGCGAGCGCTCGGCGGTCGATGAGCTACATGCCGCTCTGGCTGGAATGGACGGCACGTTCACCCGTGCCGAGGCTGGCCTGCGGATCGGCCTCGCACACGCGCACCTTGCCGGCGGCGACCTGCGCGAAGCCGAGCAGGAGGCACGACGTGCTCGGGCGCTGGCCAGCCGGACGGGATCGCTCAGGAATCAGCGACGCCTCAATCAGTTATTGGCCCGAATCGGGGCAAATATCTAGTCCACCGGCACGCCGAACGCCAGCACGTGCAGCAGTCCGACGATCGATCCGGAACCCAGGATCTCGTTCCGGTCGAGTAGCTGCCGAATGCTGGTGAGTGGCACCCACGCAACCTCACCGGCTTCGTCGGACACGGCGGGCCGGCCGACGAACGTCGCCTCCCTGGCGTAGTAGACGTCGTGCGGCGAGTCGACCATGCCAACCATTGGCTGGTACGAGACCAAAGGCCGCATTCCGTACGGTCGCCAGCCGGTTTCCTCTTCGACCTCGCGTGCCACGGCCGTCTCCGGGCTCTCGCCGTCGTCGACGATCCCGCCGGGAAGCTCCCACCCCCACTGGTCCGACACGAACCGGTGCCGCCACAGCATCAACACCTGGTCCTGATCGTTGACGACGACGCCGATGGCCGCGCGAAACAGCCGTACGACGTGATGCTCGAACCGCTCGCCACCGGGAGGCTGGACGTCGACCAGGTCGAGACTGACCCACGGCCGCCGCTCGTACACTGTCCGCTTCCCGAACACGTGCCAGCGGTGGGCGTCGGCTTGCTCAGGGCCAGGCCCGTCGTCGAGCCGGCCCCGCAGCCGTTCGTCTCCGCCCGTCGCGTCACCCATGCAGGCCAGACTATCGACGCAGCCGTTCGTACCAGCCCTGCACCCAATCCGCAGACAAGGGCCGCGAATCCCCGCCACCGAACTCCTCGGCCTCGCCGCCTGACGCAGGCCACGCTACGCCGGGTGGTCGAGGCGGTCGACGCGGCCGTGGTGGACCGCCTTGTCAGCGCATGGCTGGCCACCCGACTCGCTCCACCGGCCGACCAGTGCGGGCTGGCGGTGGACGGCAAGACCGTCCGCCACTCGGGCGGACCGGACGGGGTCGACGTGCAACTGTTCGCCGCGATGCGCCACGACACCGCGGTGGTCGTCGCCCAGGTGCGGGTCCCGGCCGGCACCACCGAGGTCACCCGGATCCGGGCGCTGCTCGACCACGTCGAGATCGCCGGCACGGTGATCACCGCCGACGCCGCGCACCCCAGCGGCGACACCGCCACCTACCTGCGGAACCGAGACGCGGACTACGTGTTCACCGTGAAGGGCGACAGACCCGCGCTGCTGGCCGCGATCACCGACCGGCTACCCGCCGCCACGCCCGCGACCAGCGCACACACCGACACCGAACGCCGCAGCGGCTACCAGGTCACCCGCACCATCTCCGATGGCACCCGCCACCGGCGTCGACTTCCCCGGCGCGGCCAC
>NZ_JBHMIO010000022.1:0-97555 GCF_048060275.1 Micromonospora sp. LOL_015 | reverse complement strand
CGTGTACGTGCCGGCCCAGTCCGCCCACCACGACGGGTGGGTACTCCCAGGACAGCATCAGGATCCGGCGGCGTCCGTCGGCGGCGTCGCCGGCGGACGGCAGCGGCGGGTGCGGTCGGGACGTCGGGACCGGACGGCACAGGCCGTCCTGAGTGACCAGTGCGTTGGCGAACTGGTCGCCGACCCGCAGGGGCATCGCGATCTTCTCCATCCATCTCGAACAAGTGCGGGTGCGCCGGCGCCGGTGACGGCAAGACAGGCGGTGAGAGGGTGCTGCGGCGGTGATCTGGTGCTGCGCGACGAGGTCGAGCGGTGGCCGATGGCCGTGGCGCGAGTGAGAAGAGGTGGCCGACGGCCGGTGGCGGGCGGACTGCCATGCTGCGGTGCGTGGTGCCGCCGTTTTCAAGGAAACGACATCCGGACCGGATCCGCATCCCGTAGGTACCGGAGGTGACCGAAGACACTCGGCCCCGGGTCGCCGGTGCCCCTGATGCCCGGCCGGTTGGCAGTCAGCGGCGGCAGAGTGCCAGCGGACCCGGCCGGTCGGGGGCCGGGTCTACCGGGTCGGCGGTGTCGGTCATCGCCGTCGGCGGTGTCAGCAGCAGGATCCCGACACCGGCGGTACCGCAGGCGCACACCAGCAGCACCATCGCGACCGGTCCGTCGGCGAAGCGTTCCCCGAACAGGGCCACCCCGATCACCGCCGACGCGAGCGGGTTGGCCAGCGTGACAGTGGCCAGCGGCGCGCCGAGGCCGCCGCCGCGGTAGGCGAGCTGTGACAGCAGCACCCCGGCGATGGCCATCGCGGCGACGGCCGGCACGGTCGGGCCGATCAGGGCGGCCGCTGCGTGTTCGGCGTACTCGCGGGTCACCGCGTGGGTCAGCGCGGATGCGACGGCGAACGCGATGCCGGCGCCGGTGGCGTACAGCAGGCTCCGGGGCACCGGGCGGCGCAGTGCCGCGGTGCCGGCGATCATCGCGGTGAGCACGACGGCGCTGGCCACGATCAGGACGGTGCCGTCCGCTGCGGTCATCCCGTCGCCGCTGCCCGGCACCGTCAGGCTGAGCAGCAGGAGCAGACCGAGTACGGCCGCCGCAGCACCGACCCACTGCCGGGCGGCGACCCGCCGGGTGGTGAACGCGGCGCCGATCGGCAGGGCCAGCACAAGCGTCAGGACGCCGAGCGGCTGCACCACCGACAGGGGGCCGTACGCGAGCGCCGCCACGTGCAGAAGCGCGCCGGCGGCGTTCAGCGCCACCGACAGCCACCAGCGGCGGGCCCTTAGCAGCGCCCGGACGACCGCCCGCCAGGGGGTCTGGGCCCCGAGTCGGACGGCGAGCCGTTCCTGGACCACGGCGCCGAGGGCGTACGCGAGGGCCGAGGCGACAGCGAAGGCCACGGAGATCAGTAAGTCGGTCACGACCGGGCCCGTCGGCACCCTTGGCGCGTCATCGTCCCATGATCCCTCACCCGACGCCGGTCACCCTCACCCCGTCGGGGGGCAGTTGTCTCCGTCTCACGAAGTACCTCGCTGTCGAGGTTCCTCCGTCTGACGGAGGACGGAACCGGAGTGAATCTCCGGGTGGTGGCCGGAACGCTCAGATCAGAACGCTCAGGCCAGAACGACGACCAGCCCGGCGAGTGCGACCAGGAAGAGGAGTCCGAGGACCGCTTGGAACAGCAGCGCCGGACCGAGGTGCGACCAGACGGTCGGGGTCCGTGGGTTGAGGAACTGGCCGGTGGTGAGGTTGACGATGCGTTCCACCCGGGGCGGCAGCTCGGGATCCTTCTGCCGGCGTACCGTCACCTGCACGTGGTCGGCCGGGTCGAGGGCACTCTGCGGCACATGTCCGTGGATTTCCATCTCGCACAGCACTCCGACGGTGTCCCGGATGTGCAGGGGGGTCACCAGGAACTCAGGTCCGTTGCGCAGCTCCTTCCACTTGCGGCGAGCGGCGGTGGAGCCGCTTCCGGCCAGGCGGATCGAGGCGAGCACCGCGCCGAGCGCTCGGATCACCCCGGCCGCCGCGAGGACCCCGATCAGGATGGGCTGACCGACTTTGATCGGCCGGGAGTAGCCGCCGACCAGACGGACCACGTGTCCGGTGATGATCGGCCCGGTCCGGTGGACGGCTCGCTCGGGGAAAAGTTCGGGATCCATCCATCACCACCCAATGTTTGTCTTTGTTCACGCATTGTATCGAGGTGGTCGAGTGAATGCTGTGAATGAATGGGTTCATGGGGGAGAAGGTGGTTGATTTGAGGTGATTCGTCGAGCTGTCCGGGTATGCCGGCGGAGAGAGGAGGGGGTACGTCATGGATCTGTCCTTCCTACGGCCGCTCTACGCCCGGCCCGGACCGTGGGCGTCGGTTTACCTGGACGCCTCACACGACACCGAGGACGCGGTGGACGCGCTCGAACTGCGCTGGCGAGCGCTGCGTGATCAGTTGAACCAGCAGGGCGCCGATCCGGCGACGGTCGTGGCGCTGGGCGCGGCGGTGACCCGACATGTGCCCCGCGCCGGTGAGTACGGCCTCGCGCTCAGCGCCGCCAGCGGCGACGTGGTACTGCACAATTACCTGCCGGCGCCGCCCCCGCATGACCTCGCCACGGTCGGCCCGCTTCCGCACGCGATGCCGCTGGTCGCCCAGCGGGGCGAGGAGATCAGCTGGCTGCGGGTCCTGGTCAGTCGTACCGGGGCCGAGATCGACGCGGTCAGCGCCGGCGGGTTGCCCCGGCAGGCCGGCGTCGAGGGTCCGGCCGCCCACCCGATCCGCAAGGTCAAACCGGGGGCCTGGTCCCAGGCCCGGTTCCAGCGGGCGGCCGAGGTGTCGTGGCGACGCAACGCCGGTGCCAGCGCCGCGGCGACGGCGGCATTGGCCGACCAGATCGGGGCCGAGGTGCTGGTGGTCGCCGGCGACCCGGAGGCACGCCAGCTCATGGTCGGCCAGCTGCCGAGGCGCTGGCAGTCGCGTACGGTGCAGACCGATGCCGGGTCGCGGGCGGTGGGTGCCGACCCCGAGCCGTTGACCGAGGCCACCATCCAGGCCATCGCCGCAGTGGCCGCCGAGCACACCGACCGGGCACTTGACCGCTACGGCGCGCAACAGGGTCGGGGCGATGGGCTGCCCGCCGTGGTCGACGCGCTGCAGCGGGCTCAGGTCGACACGCTGCTGCTGGTCGACGACCCCTCCTCGACCCAGCGGGTCTGGATCGGCCCGGAGCCGACCCAGATCGCCCTGGATCCGGCCGACCTGGCCGTCATGGCGGTGGACGAGCCCTGCGAGGTCCGCGCCGACGCGGCGCTGCTGCGCGCGCTGGCGGCCACCGACGCCGATCTGGTGCTGGTCGGTCCCGGTGACGCGGATCTGGCCGGCGGGGTCGGCGCCGTGCTGCGGTATTCCGATCCAATCACCAGCTGAGCGCACTGCCGGTGCGTCGGCAGCCGTCCTCGGCGTGGAATTTTCATGGCATTCGGATCGGGTGGCGTTGTCACTGCAAGTAGGGTCCGGCTTAGTGAGGGCGTCCGTCCGGTGCTGGACCGGACTCGCGACCCGATCAATGTGCCGGAATGCGGAGCTCAGGGCCGGATCACCGGGGAGGGGCGAAATGTCCGGACAAAGACGTACGGTAACTCGTTCGGAACACGCGCTGGAGGACCTCGACGGAGCAGCTCTGTCCTACGCGGCCCGATTCGCCGACCAGGCTGAGAATCGGCGCCGGGATCTGCGAGAGGAACTCGTCCAGCTGGCCCTGCCGTTCGCCGGTCGGCTGGCCCGGCGTTACCGCGGTCGCGGCGAGCCGCTGGAGGATCTCGAGCAGGTCGCCCGGCTCGGGCTGGTCAAAGCGGTGGACCGCTACGACCCAGACCGTGGCTCGTTCACCGCCTACGCGGCGGTGACCATCACTGGGGAGATCAAACGCCACTTCCGGGACCGGACCTGGGGCGTACACGTGCCCCGCCGGCTACAGGATCTCACCATCGAGGTGAGCCAGGCGACCGCGGTGCTGACCAGCGAGCTGTCCCGGTCGCCGACCGTCGCCGAACTCGCCGAGCGGCTGGACACCTCCGAAGAGGACATCCTCGCGGCCCTGGAATCCGCCGCCGGCTACACACCCGCGTCGCTGAACGGGCCGGTCGGCGACGACGGACCCGCCGAGCTGGGCGACATGTTCGGCGCGCTGGACGCCGACCTGGAGTCCGTCGACGATCGGCTCACGGTCAGCGGGCTGCTCTACCGGCTGCCGGCCCGGGAACGCCGGATACTCGCCATGCGCTTCTACGGCAACTACACCCAGTCGGACATCGCCGCCGAGTTCGGCATTTCCCAGATGCATGTCTCCCGGCTGCTGTCCCGGACCCTGACCTGGCTGCGCCAGGCGATGCTGACCGACGCCCCGCCCCGGTGGGATTCCGGGATCGCCCAGCCGGAGCCGGCCGACGTCGCGCTGACCGTCTCCGTGCGGCGCGCCGACGGCCGGACTGAGATCGGCCTGACCGGCGAACTCGACCGGGAGGCGGCCGAACGGGTCCGCGACGGACTGGTCGACGCGGTCCGGGCCGCCGGCCCCGACGCCGAGGTCCTGGTCGACCTGGACGGCGTCGGCTTCGTCGACGCCGCCGGCATCGCCGCGTTGCTGGCCAGCCACGAGGCCGCCCGCCGGGCGGCGGTACGGCTACGGTTCACCCGGCCCCAGCCCTATGTGCGACGCAGCCTGACCGTGGCCGGCCTGGCACCGCTGTTCGCCGTGGTCTGAGCCGGTTTCGCCCCGCTACCTCGATCGGGGGAACCGGTGCCGGCTGGCGCTGGCGGCGTTACCGGCGCCGATAGCGTGCCGACCGTGAAACAACGTGGAAACCGCTTGGTCGCGGCAATCGTCGCAGGCGCGGGCACGTTCGCCTTCGGCATCTCCGGAGCTGGGGACGATACGTCGAACTCCGGTGCCATCGCACTGGTCGGGTTGGTGGTCGGTCTGATCGTTTTCCACGCCACCAAGCCGAGTGCGGGAAGCAAATAGCCTGGTCGGCGGTTCCGGCCGGGCTCGGCGTCAGCCGGCAGCCGCGGTGGTCGCCAGCGCCCGCCGGTGCTGGCCCAACGGGGGCCGTTCCTGGACCGACACGTCGCTGACGACGATCTCGCGTTCCAGATTGCTCAGCGCCTCGGCCTCGCCGCGCCGGAACTGGGTGAGCAGGCCGCCGGGCGGACGCTCCGAGACCACCCAGCCCTTTCGGTGGAGCCGCGACCAGGCCGTCAACAGGATCTGGGCGGACATCCGCCCCAACGCCTCGGTGCTCTGGTGCCGGTGCCGCCGCTCGCCGAGATCGACCTGAGCCAGGGAGTCCAGCCCACAGACGTCGAGCAGGTCGATCAGCATCGCGGTCTCTACCCCGTAGCCGGAGACGAACGGGATCTGTTCCAGCACATCGCGTCGGCCGGCGTACTCGCCGGCCAACGGCTGGACGAATCCCGACAGGTCCGGCCAGAAGAGGTTGAACAGCGGTCGAGCCATGATCTCCGTGACCCGGCCACCGGCATCCGCCTCGACGTCACTCGACCGCACCAGCGGCCGGTGGTAGAAGCCCTTGACAAAGCTGACCGACTCATCGGTGAGCAGCGGGCCGAGCAGCCCGGTCACGAAGGCCGGCTGGAACTCCCGCAGGTCGGCGTCGACGAAGGCGATCAGATTCCCGTCGGTGGCGGCCAGCCCGGCCCAGAGCGCGTCACCCTTGCCCTCCAGTCGCGGCAGCCCTCGGGTCATCTCGTCCTGGCCGACGACCCGCGCGCCGGCGGCGGCGGCCACGGCCGCCGTGCTGTCGTCGGACCGGGAGTCGACCACCACCACGTCGTCGACCAGCGGCACCCGGTCCACCAGGTTCCCGACGATCGACTCGACGATGGCGCCGACGGTGGCCTCCTCGTTGCGGGCCGGCAGTACGACGCTCACCCGCCGGCCGGTCCTGGCCTTGGCCATGGCCAGTTCCCAGGGCGTCCACCGGCCCGCCGTCCCGGTGCGACGGGCGGCCCAGTCCGCAACCGTGGGAGCGACGGCCGTTCGCGCGTACCCCATGATCCACCCCCCGTGACGACACTCGATCAGCTGCTGGCTACCCCGCCCAGCGGGCGGTATGCGTCGTCCGATCGGGTTGGGCCGCCACGGCTGAGCGTCCTGGGGCGGGTGGGGCACCGCGAGCCGGACGCGTCGCGTAGCGTTGACGTTCATGGGTGTGTCGCAGCGTCTGAAGAGTCGGTTCCGGCGTTTCCTCCAGCGGCCGGGCAGCACGGTCGACCTCGCTCCGTTGGCGAAACTGCTCCCCGACATCGCCGGCCGGGAGGACGACCTGCGGGCGCTCGACGACGCCGAGTTGACCGCCGAGGCCGGCCGGGCCAACGAGTTCGTCGACCTCTGCGCCGTCGGCCGGGAGGCTGCCCGGCGGGCGATCGACGAGCGGCCGTTCGACGAGCAACTGCTCGGCGCAATGTCCCTGCTGGCCGGCAAGGTCGCGGAGATGGCCACCGGTGAGGGCAAGACCCTGACCGCCACGGTCGCCGCCTACGGGCATGTGCGGCGGGGCAACGGCCCGGTGCACGTGCTGACGGTCAACGACTACCTCGCCCGCCGAGACGCCGAGTGGATGGCGCCGGTCTACCAGTTGCTCGGGCTGACCGTCGGCTGGGTCACCGAGAGCAGCAGCCCCGAGCAGCGGCGGACCGCGTACCAGCGGGATGTCACCTACGTGTCGGTGAGCGAGGCCGGCTTCGATTTCCTGCGTGACCAGTTGGTCACCGATATCGCCGACCGGGTCCAGCCACCGCTGTCCACGGCGATCGTCGACGAGGCCGACTCGATCCTCATCGACGAGGCTCGGGTGCCGATGGTGCTGGCCGGGGCAGTCGTCGGTGAGCAGGACCCGGTGCACGCCGCCGCCACACTGGTACGCGGGCTGCGCGCCGGCCGGGACTACGAGGTCGCCGACGACGGCCGCAGCGTCGCGTTCACCTCCACCGGGCTGGCCGCGGTCGAGGCCAAGCTGGACGGCGTCGACCTGTATGCCGACGACAACGTCGGGCAGCTGTCCGCGATCCACGTCGCCCTGCACGCCCACGCGTTGCTGCACCGCGACGTCGACTACATCGTCCGCGATGGCGCCGTGGAACTGGTGGACGAGATGCGCGGCCGGGTGGCGCAGCGCCGCCGATGGCCGGACGGGCTGCAGGCGGCAGTCGAGGCCAAGGAGGGTCTGAACGCCACGGCCGAGGGCGAGGTGCTCGGCACCATCACCGTGCAGGCGTTCGTCGCGGCGTACCGCACCCTGTGCGGGATGACCGCGACGGCGGTCCTCGTCGGCGACCAGCTCCGCGAGTTCTTCAAGCTGGAGGTGGCGGTGATCCCGCCACACACCCCGTGCGTACGGATCGACGAGCCGGACCGGATCTACGCCACCCGCGCCGAGAAGGACGAGGCGCTGGTCGCCGAGATCAGCTCGGCCCACGCCACCGGGCGTCCGGTTCTGATCGGCACCCTCGACGTCAAGGAGTCGGAGAGCCTGGCGGCGTCGTTGGGCGAGGCCGGCGTTGCCTGCGTGGTACTCAACGCCAAGAACGACGATGAGGAAGCCGCGATCATCGCCGAAGCCGGTGCGCTGGGGGCGGTGACGGTCTCCACCCAGATGGCCGGGCGCGGCGTGGACATCCGCCTCGGCGGCAGCGACCAGTCCGACCGGGACCAGGTCGCCGAGCTGGGCGGGCTGTACGTGATCGGCAGCGGCCGGCACGACAGTCGGCGGGTGGACAATCAGTTGCGCGGCCGGGCCGGTCGCCAGGGCGACCCGGGTGGCTCGGTGTTCTTCGTCAGCCTGGAGGACGACCTGGTCGTCCGGCACGCCCCGGACGCGATCCCACCCTCGCCGCGGATGACGCCCGACGGCATCGTCCAGGACGAGCAGGTTGACTTCGCCATCGAACACGCCCAGCGGATCGCTGAGGGTGTCGACTACGAGATCCACCGGAACACCTGGCGCTACAGCGTGGTGATCGAGCAGCAGCGCAAGGCGCTCGCGGAGCGGCGTGAGCGGCTGCTGACCACCGAGGTCGCCGCGCTGATGCTGATGGACCGGTTCCCGCAGCGGTGCGCCGAGATGGACGAGGATCTGCTGTCGCGGGCCGCCCGTTCGATCGCCCTCTACCACCTGGACCGGCTCTGGACCGAACACCTCGCCGAACTGTCCGAGGTGCGCGAGGGCGTGCATCTGCGGGCACTCGGCCGGCTCGATCCACTCGACGAGTTCCACCGGGCGGCCGTGCCCGCGTTCAACCAGCTGATTCCGGAGATCGAGGCCCGCACCGTCGCGACTTTCGAACAGACCGAGTTCGACGAGGACTGGCAGCCCGACGAGGCCCAACTGGTACGGCCCAGTGCGACCTGGACCTACCTGGTGCACGACAACCCGTTCGGCTCCGAGCTGGACCGGCTGATCTCGTCCGTTGGCCGCCGGCTCAGTGGCAGCGGCCGCCGCTGAGCGCGGCCGGGTGCGATCGCGTTGGCTCAGGCCGATCCGGCGGACAGCAGGCTGGCCGTACTGGAGACCGCCGCCCTGCTGCGGGAGTTGACCGCCGGCATGATTCGGTGCACCGATTTCGATCAAGCGGTGGAGCATCTCGCCGTGGTCGGCCGGAGTACGGCGACGTGATCGGCCCGGCGATCGGCACCGTGATGACCCAGCGGCGGTGCCCGGCCGGGGAGGCGCTCGCGGTGCCGTTGCCGGAGGTCGCCAAGCGGCTGGTGGCGTCGGCGCTGCGGACCGACAGCCAGCAGCGGTGATGGTGGGTGGGTTCGCGGCGGGAGATAATTGGGTAGCACGGGTGGTGTGACCGGTGTGACCAGTGGGAAGGGCGTGAGGGCGATGCAGGCGCAACTCCGCGTGCCCGGCCAGCCGATCCAGCCGATGCTGGTGACCCTGCCGTTCGGACTTTTCGTCTGTGCGGCCCTGTTCGACATCTCGGTGCTGGCCGGGGCACCCGACCTGTTCGGTGAGGTCGGCTACTGGACGTTGGTCGCCGGGCTGGCCGCGATGGCACTGACCGTGGCGGTGGGTCTGGTCGATCTCTGGGACGAGCCGTCCGGTCCGGTCCGTACCTCGCTGGTCCGGTTCAACCTGATCAGTACGGCGATGGGCGGGATGTTCCTGCTCGCCGGCCTGATTCGTACCTCTGGTCCGACGTCGTTGGCCGGCGTCCCGTTGTTGATCGTGGAGCTGGTCGGCCTCGGTGTGGGGGTGGCGGGGCTGCGCCACGGTACGGCTCTGCTGCGCCACGTCGGGGAGGTAGCGGCCGCCGACGAACGTGGCCGCCGGTCGGACGGGTTGGACGCGTTGGCCCGCCGCTAGCTGACTCCTCGCGACCGGGGCGCGCACGACCGTTGGGCGCCGGCTCAGCTGTCCAGCAGGTCCCGCATCCGGTTGATCTCGACTGCCTGCTCGGCAGCGATCGAGGTGGCGAGTTCCTCGATGGTCACGTCGCTGCCACCGGTGAGAACCCGGTCGGACATTTCGACGGCGCCTTGGTGGTGGTCGGTCATCATCGCCACGAAGAGCTGGTCGAACTCGGCCCCCCGGGCGGCCGCTAGCTCCCGGACGGCCTGCTCGGTCTGCATCCCGGGCATCGTGTCGTGGTCGTGCCCACCGGCCGGTAACCGCCGGTCCCGCAGCCACTGCCGGAGTACGGTGATCTCGGCGGTCTGTCCTGCCCGGATGCGGTCGGCGAAGGCCCGTACCCCTGGGTCGGCACTGCGGTCGGCGGCGAGCGCTGCCATCTGCACGGCCTGGGTGTGGTGCGGGATCATCATCTGGACGTACCAGGTGTCCAGCGCGTTGTACTGCGGTGGATCGATGGTCACGTCCGTGGCAGGGCGCAGCTCGGCCGGCTCGCCGGGCCGGCCGGGCAGGATCACCGGCGGTGCGTTCGTGGTCCCGTCGGCGCCGGTGGATGTTCCCGCCGGCCCGGTCGCTGCGTCGTCGGTTGTGGCCGAGGTTGTCGCGGTGGTCCGCAGCACGACCACCGCGACGACGACCACGACCGGTATCAGGGCGAGCGCCAGTAGCCGTCGGTGCCGGCCGAGTGACAGTCGGGACATCGGGCCTCCCGGAGTGGACGGTCGCGATGCTATCCGGCCAACTCCATGTATCGATGTGATCACCGTCACATCGATGTTGGCAACTGGGCGGTATCGTCGCAGCATCATCAATCCCTTTCGAAGGGTGCCGCACATGATCAGACGTTCCCCACGAGGGCCGCGGCAGCTCCGGACCGTGGCAGTGGCGGCGATCGCCGTCCTGTTCGGTAGCACCGCGTTGGCGACACCTAGTCATGCAGGGACCCCGTTCGACGTCGACTGCGCTGACGCCACCGACGCGCTGGCGGTCGAGTTGTGCCTGGCCCAGGCATCGGCGGCGGGGACCGACGACCCCGGACTCGGCGTCGACGAGATCGACAGCAGTCGGAACCTGCGTCAGATCGCCAGCATGCCCAAGCCCGCGCCGTTCGACACCGAGTCCTCGTTGAACTCGGACCTTGCCTTCCAGGGCAGGTACGCCTTCGTCGGCAACTACAACGGCTTCGTGATCTACGACATCGCCAACCCGCGGCGGCCGCAGCTGGTGTCGCAGGTGGTCTGTCCGGGTGGGCAGAACGACGTGTCGGTCCACGGTGACCTGCTGTTCCTGTCCACAGACTCGTCGCGCAGTGACGACTCCTGTGCCAGTACCTCCCAGTCCGCGTCGGTGAAGGAGTCCTGGGAGGGCATCAAGATCTTCGACATTCGAGACAAGAGCAACCCTCGGTACGTCAAGTCCGTCGAGACGAACTGCGGCTCACACACCCACACCCTGGTGCCGGCGAAGAGCCGTGGTTCTGTCTATCTCTACGTCTCGTCGTACAACCCGTCGACGAACTTCCCGGACTGCCAGCCACCGCACGACCTGATCTCGATCGTCAAGGTGCCGTTGAAGAAGCCGACCGACGCGGCCGTGGTGGCCACTCCGGCGATCTTCCCGGACGGCGGCAACCCGGGCGGCAACGGCAGCGCCACCACCACCGGCTGTCACGACATCACCGCGTACCCGCAGAAGGATCTCGCGGCGGGCGCCTGCATGGGCGACGGCGTGCTGCTGGACATCTCCGACCGGGAGGCGCCCCGGGTCATCCACCAGGTCCGGGACACCACCAACTTTGCCTTCTGGCACTCGGCGACGTTCAACAACTCGGGCACCAAGGTGGTCTTCACCGACGAACTTGGCGGCGGCGGGGCGGCGACCTGCAACCCGACCATCGGTCCGGACCGGGGTGCCAACGCGATCTACGACATCACCGGTACGGGTGACGCGCGGACACTGGCCTTCCGCAGCTACTTCAAGATCCCCCGGACCAACGGGTCGACCGAGAACTGTGTGGCCCACAACGGTTCGCTGATCCCGGTGCTGGGCCGCGACATTATGGTCCAGGCCTGGTACCAGGGCGGCGTATCGGTCTGGGACTTCACCAACTCGGCCAGGCCGCAGGAGATCGCCTACTGGGAGCGGGGACCGGTCTCGGACACCCGGATGGTCACCGGCGGACCATGGTCGACGTACTACTACAACGGCTACATCTACTCCAGTGACATCCAGAAGGGCCTGGATGTGCTGGACCTCAAGGACTGGCGTACGGCGAGCGCCAAGCTGGTCCGGTTCCCGGAGTTGAACGTGCAGACCCAGCCCTGGTACCTCAGCTGGTGACACCGCGCTGGTGAGACGGAGACAGCTGGCGGGTGGTCGGACCGCGGTCCGACCACCCGCCGCGCCTGACCAGTTGGCCGGATGTTCATCCATAGGTTCCTGGCCCTGCTTGGTGACCCGGCGGTGTCAACGATCGTGGTGGAACACCGGGACCGGTTCGCCCGCTTCGGTGTCGAGTATGTCGAGGCGGCGCTTGCCGCGCAGGGCCGGCGTCTCCTGGTTGTCGACCCGGCCGAGGTGGAAAACGACCTGGTCGGTGACGTGACGGAGATCCTCACCTCGTTGTGTGTTCGCCGGGTACGGGCGTCGGGCGGCGGTGGGCCGTGCCCGCCGGGCTGTCGAGGCTGTCACCGGGGCGGGTGGCCGGGTGTGAGGACGATTCAGGCGTACCGGTTCGCTCTGGACCTCACCCCGGGCCAGGAACGCGCGGTGCTGGCGCATGCCGGGGCGGCGCGGGTGGCCTACAACTGGGCGCTGGCGCGGGTGAAGGCAATTATGGGCCAGCGGGCCGCCGAGCGTTCGTACGGTGTCGCCGACGATCGGCTCACCCCGGCGGTGTCGTGGTCGTTGCCCGCGTTGCGTAGGGCGTGGAACGCGGCCAAACGGGATGTGGCGCCGTGGTGGCCGGAGGTGTCCAAGGAGGCGTTCAACACCGGCTTGGACGCCCTGGCCCGCGCGTTGACCAACTGGGCCGACTCCCGAAACGGAGAACGAGCCGGCCGCCCGGTCGGGCTTCCCGGTTCAAGTCCCGTCGCAGGTCGACCCCGAGCGTTCGGTTCACCACCGGCGTGATCCGCGTCGAGCCGGACCGTAACCATGTAGTGCTGCCCCGACCGAACCCGCGACACCTCGCCGGCGCGCGGTCCCGGCTACGGACACTCGGCCGGACCCTGTCGCGCCGGCAAGGCCCGGACCGGCGTACCGGCCGGCGTCCGTCGAACCGGTGGCAGCGCGCATCTGCCAGGCTCGGACGGGCGCACGCCCGGGTCGCTCGTCTGCGCCGCGACGGGCTGCACAAGCTCACCACCCGGCTGACCCGCGAGCACGGCACGGTCGTGGCGGAAGACCTCCATGTGGCCGGGATGGTGGCCAACCGCAGGCTGGCCCGGCACATCACCGACGCCAAATTCGCCGAACTGCGGCGGCAACTGGCGTACAAGACCGGATGGAACGGCGGCAGGCTGCTCGTGGCCGACCGCTGGTACCCCTCCTCGAAAACCTGCTCGGGCTGCGGCGCGGTGAAAACCAAGCTGGCCCTGTCCGAGCGTGCGTACCACTGCGCGGCGTGTGGCCTGGTCATGGACCGCGACCGTCCCACCGCAAGGCGGGACTACCGACCGTGTGCTCGCTAGAGCGCACTGAAAGGTAACGGATGCTCGTCGGACTCGACCGGGCGGGCGCCGGACTGCGCGCCCCGGATCTGATGGTGGGGACGTCGACCGGTGCCCTGGTTGCGGCGCTGGTCTACGGCGCCGCTGGCCCTGCCGCGGCCGTGCGCACCGTGTTCCTGACGCCGGATGCGACAGCACGAGCGGCGCTCACCGGCGATCCGGGTGATCCGGTCGTCTTCGCGGCGGCGCTCGCCGCCGGTGAGCGTCAGTCGTCGGGGTACGTCGGCCAGGTTCGCGCCCGCTGGGGACGTCAGCCGAGCACGGCGGCGATCAGCAGCAGCGTGACGGCGGTGGCGACCGTGGAGAGCACCACCGAGTCCCGGGCGAGGCGTTGACCGCGCTGGTACCGGGTGGCGAAGATGAAGACATTCTGCGCCGTCGGTAGCGCGGCGGTGACCACTGCGGCGAGCAACGCGGTGCCGCTGAGGCCGAGACCGTGTCGGGCGATCAGGTAGGCCGCCGCCGGCTGGCCGAGCACCTTGAGGGCGACAGCGGTGTAGCGTTCCCAAGCCTGTGGGTCGGCCGCCAGCGGCCGGCTTCCGGGCAGGGACATTCCGAGGGCCAGCAGGGCCAGCGGTACGGCGGCCGCACCGAGCAGCTCGAAGGGCCGCAGCAGCTCGGCGGGTGGCTGCCAGCGGCTGACCGCCAGCGCCAGGCCCGCCGCCGAGGCGATCATGATCGGGTTGCGGGCCGGCAGGGACAGCAGCCGACGGACGGACGGGCGGCGGTCGCCGGCGGTGAGGTCCAGGACGGCGAAGGCCACCGGTGCCGCGACGAGTACCTGGAACAGCAGCACCGGCGCGACGACCGAGACGTCGTCGAGCACGTACGCCGCTACCGGGATGCCGAGGTTGGCTGCATTCACATAGGACGCGCCGAGCGTGCCGATGGTGACGTCGCCGGCCGGCCGGTGCCACAGCCAACCGGCCAGTGCCAGGTAGCCGGCCGCCACCACCACGGTGCTCGCCAGGTAGGCGAGGAACGCGGGGGTGAACACCTCGGTCGGGGACGTGCCGGCCAGGGTGGTGAACAACAGCGCCGGTGTCGCGATGAAGAAGGTCAGCCGGGCCAGGACGGCGGTGCCGTCCGGGCCGAGCAGCTCGAAACGGCCGATCAGGTACCCGATCAGGGTGACCGACCAGATCGCGGCGAACCCGGCGACGATGGCGCGCATGTGATCATCCTGCCGGTTCGCCAATAGCACCGAGGTCGGGTATCCAGAGCGAGCAATCGATTACGGTGCGCTTGTCAATCATCACATTCCTGCAACGCAGTCCGGTATTGACCCGGGAGCGAGTGAACGGCAGCATCGGTTGGTGCGCAGCCGCCGGCACACTGGGTCGTCCCCTGTGTCCGGTGCCGGCTGCCGCGTCCCACCCGGCTACCGTTGCGTACGGACACCGGCCGGTGGCCGGGGATGCACGCTTCCGGCCGGAACTGTCTAGGAGGACCATGTCGGTCAGCCCCGCCTCGCAGCGCGCCGGTTGGTCCGGTTTGCCACCGTCTGGTGCGGCCCGTCCGCCCGCCGCGCCCCGGCGGGGGACCGGCCCGGCGATGGCGACCGTGACCGTCACCGTGTCGATCCCGCTCACCGCCGGTGAGGAAGCGCTTTCGTCGTCCGCCCGTCGGCTATTGGAGGCCGCCCGGGAGCTGGTGGAACGGGGTGAGGCGACGGTGGAGATGCCGGCGGCCGACGCGGCCCGGGCGCAGCCCGGCGCGGTGCTCGACCAGATCGTCGCCGGCCGCGACGGGCCGGGTCCGACGCCAGCGGGCGGCGGGGTGTTCACCGAACCCGCCACCCGGTCAGGGCGGACCGCGACGGTCACCGTGCCGGCACTGCACGTCATGGTCGCGTCGCGGACCGTTCTGTTGGACGGCGAGCCACTGCTGTTGACCCGACTCGAGTTCGATCTCCTGCTGCACCTGGTGGAGAACCCTCGCCGGGTCTTCACCCGGCTGCAGCTGCTCGCTGCGGTGTGGGGCTACGAGCACACCGGGGTGCGTACCGTGGACGTGCACATCCGCAGGCTCCGCGGCAAGGTGGGCAACTCGCCCCTGATCACCACCGTGTACGGCGTCGGCTACCGGCTCGCCGACGACGTCCGGGTCAGCATCGACACCGCCGGCTGATCACACCGCCGGCGGACACCGGCCGGCGTCGGCGAGGTCCGATGGCGCGTGGTTGGTCGAGGGCCGGACGGGTTTGCCGGCCCTCGGCGACGGGTAAGTGGCGGATCTCGCGGCGACCCGGTGTGCCGGAGTCCGAGCCGGTCGTGGCTCGCCGTACTCGATCTGAAGGGGGATGCGCGCATGCTGACACATGAGGTGAACCGGCGACCGGGTCTCGGCGCGCCGGGAACCGTAGGTGCACCGGGAACCATCGACAGTGATCGGATCCGCACCGCGCTGACCAGTCGGTACCAGGAGCTGACGGCTGAGTACGAGCAGGCGATGACGCAGAGCCAGGTGCTCCGGCTGGTCGAAGGGGGCGACACCGCCGGCGACGACCAGGCCGACAGCGGCACGAAGACCGCCGAGCGGGACGCGGCCCAGTCCCTGATCCGGACCATCCTGGAGCGTCGTACCCAGTTCGAGCATGCCTTGGCCCGGCTCGCCGCCGGCGACTACGGGCGTTGCGAGGGCTGTGCCGCGGCCATTCCGGTGGAGCGGCTGGAAATCTATCCCTCGGCCACCACCTGCGTCACCTGCAAGCAGTCCCGCGAGCGGCGGGCGGCCTGACCGAGGCCGCGTTCATCAGCGCCCCCCGGATCACCGGCACCGCGAACCGACGAGGGAGCACGAGATGACGACTGCCCAGTTGACTGCCATTGACGCCACGGTGGACAAGACCAACCGGTTGCTCAGCGAGATCGAACACGAACTCGGCTGGCCGGCCCAGCGCCGCCAGCAGTCCTACTCGGCGCTCGCCGCCGTGCTGCACACCTTGCGCGACCGGCTACCCCTGGCCGAGGTGGTGCAGCTTGCGGCGCAACTGCCGCTACTGGTCCGCGGGCTGTACTACGAGGGCTGGGACGCCACCTCGGCGCCGACGAAGCTGGACCGTGCCGATTTCGTCGCCCGGGTGCGACGGGACTTCCCGTTCGACGTCGAGGGCGGGGCCGAACAGGTGATCCGGACGGTCAGCCGGGTGCTGCGACGGCACGTCAGCTCCGGCGAGTGGGACGACGTGCTGGCCACCGTACCGGTCGACCTGCGCGACCTGTTGGGTGACTGACGCTGCGGCCCGCGCCAGCGCGGGCCGCAGCGTCAGTCACCGTACGGTCACCTCGGTGGCCAGCCGGCGTCGGTGGTCGACCTGCCGCTGGGGGCCGACCAGCCGGACCGCGACCCGGTGGCGGACGTCGATGCTCGACGCGGCCAGCCGCAGTTCCAGGTCGCCGGGCTCGACGATCCGCCGCCCGTCCCGCCCGGTGAAACACGACAGGTCGGCGGAGAAGTCAAACTCGACCCAGCGCGCCTGGCCAGCCTGCAACGGCACTCGGGCGTACCCGACCAGCCGGATCACCGGTCGGGTGACCTGCGCCACCGGGTCGTGCAGATACAGCTGGACGATCTCGCTGCCTGCCCGGTCGCCGGTGTTGCGTACCTGCAGCCGAATTCGCAACGTGCCGTCGGTGCCGATCTGCGCCGGGGCCGCACCCCAGCCGTGCTCGACCCCGTCGACCAGCGGCGTCGACCACTCGAACGAGGTGTACGACAGGCCGTGGCCGAACGGGTACAGCGGACCGGGATCCGCGTTACTCACCTCGGTCCGGTGTCCCAGCAGCGGGCTGAGGTAGCTGGTCGGCTGGCCGCCGGCCAGCCGGGGAACCCCGATCGGCAACCTGCCGGACGGGCACACCCGGCCGCTGAGCACACCGGCGACCGCACCGCCTCCCTCGGCACCGGGGAAGAACGCCTGCACCACCCCGGCCAGCCGGTCGGCGTACCGGCCGAGCGCGTACGGGCGTCCGGTCAGCAGTACCAGCACCACCGGAGTGCCGGTGGCCACCAACGCCTCGATCAACTCACCCTGCCGTCCGGGCAGTTCCAGGTCGGTGGCGTCGCAACCCTCGCCGGAGGTCCCGGCGCCGAACAGCCCGGCCCGGTCCCCGACCACCGCGACGCAGACGTCCGCCCGCGCCGCGGCGTCCGCGGCCACCACGATGCCCGGGGTGTTTTGCCCGTCCACCGGACCGGTTACGACGTGCTCGATGGCGGCTGCGGGCAGCTCGGCCCGCAGCGCGGCCAGGACCGTCCCCATCTGGGGTTGGTCCCCGACATCGGCCGGAACGGTACCGACGTGACTGGGGAACGTGTAGCAGCCCAACAGCCCGCTGACCGAGTCGGCCAGCGGCCCGACTACCGCGATACGGCCCCGCTCGGGCAGCGGAAGGACGGCGTCGTTGGCTAGCAGCACCACCGATTCCTCGGCCAGCCGCCGGGCCAGGTCCCGGTTCGCCGGCGAATCCAGGTCGATCCCCGGACCAGCGGACGCCCCGCCCGCCTTGCCCGTGCGGTACGCACCAACCAGCGCCGGTGGCACCGGATCCCAGTCCGGGTCGAGCAACCCCAACTCACACTTCTGCCGCAGGACGCGGGTGACGGCCCGGTCGACCACCGACTCCGGTACGGCGCCCTGCCGGACCGCCTCGACGAGCGGGGAACCGTAGCACCGTACCGCTGGCAGTTCGACATCGACTCCGGCGCTGAGCGCCAGGGCGGCGGCGCTGGTGGGACCGTCGGCCACCCGGTGCAGCAGCTCCAAGAACGACACGCCGAAGTAGTCCGCGACCACGGTGCCGGTGAACCCCCAGCGGCCGCGGAGCAGATCGGTGAGCAGACCGCCGTCTGCCGCCGCCGGGACGCCGTCCACCTCCGCGTACGAGTGCATCACCGAACGGGCGCCGCCGTCCCGGACAGCCATCTCGAACGGTGGGAGCAGGACGTCGGCGAACTCTCGCGGGCCGACCGACACCGGCCCGAAGTTGCGCCCCGCCCGGGAGGCCGAGTAACCGGCGAAGTGTTTGAGGGTGGCCACCACCCCGGCCGATTCCAGCCCTCGTACGTACGCCGTGCCGATCGTGGCGACCAGGTACGGATCCTCGCCGATGGTCTCCTCGGTGCGGCCCCAACGGGGGTCTCGGGCCACGTCGAGCACCGGGGCGAGTCCCTGGTGCACCCCGACCGACCGCATGTCCTGCCCGATCCGTCCGGCCATCTGCGCCACCAGGTCGGGGTCGAAGCTGGCACCCCAGGCCAGTGGGGTCGGGTACACGGTGGCGCCCCAGGTCATGAACCCGGTCAGACATTCCTCGTGGATCACCGCGGGAATACCGAACCGGTTACCGGCGACGATCTCGGTCTGCAGCCGGAGCAGCGCCCCGGCGCCGTCGGCCGGAGTCACCGCCGCGGTGCCGAACGGCCGGGTCAACTGCCCCAGGCCGGTGTGTAGCAGGCCGGCCCAGTCGACCGACTCGTCGACCAGGTCATGCTGCAACGGGGCCATGTCGTCGATCGAGGCATTGGCGCCCCGCCAATAGCTGTACAGCTGTGCGACCTTCTCCGTCAGCGACATCCGACTGAGCAGGTCGAACACCCGTTCCTCCACCGCCAGGGTGGGATCGCGCCACGGTGCTGACCGGTCGGGGGTGTCGGCGGCGGGCGACCCGGCCGCCCGGCCGGTGGCCGCGGCGGCGGCGGCGTGATCGTCCGGTTGCCCGGCCGGACCGGGCTGGGCCGGCCCCTCGTCCAGGGCGTAGTCCTTGCCGCTCACCGGCAGCCTCCTGTCGATCGTCGCCGCGCCAGTCCGATCCCGGCTTCGCCGGACCGTCGCGCCCTGTTTTCCGACATGTTTCCGGAAACCTACCGCCCCGTCGAGATCCGGCGCCCTACAGTTTGCTGGCAGTGTCCGGGTACGCTCCCGCATCGTAGGGGCCGCAAGCGCCCCGTCCGGCTACCGTTTGGCCACCGCCGCCAGATTCTCCGGAAAGTTCCGGCCGGTGGTGTGGTCGACCCGGCCGCCGGCATCGGCGAAACACTGTCGGCCGGGTCGATGCCAGGCGTTTCCAGCTGCGGCAAGATAGGGCCCGGACTCGGCGTACGGAGCCCGACCGGCCGGCGGAAAGTTCGGCCGTACGCTGAAGCCTCGACGAAGGAGCTGCTGCCGTGACGGTCGATGAAGGACGCAGGATCACGATCACCGCGATCGCTCAGGAAGCCGGTGTCTCCGTGCCGACCGTGTCACGGGTGCTGAACGGTCGCAACGACGTCGCCCCGCAGACCCGTGAACGGGTCGAGGAGCTGCTGCGTCGGCACGGCTACCGGCGGCGGGCGACCCGGTCCCGCGCCGGTGCCAGCCTGATCGACCTGGTCTTCAACGACCTGGACAGCCCGTGGGCGGTGGAGATAATCCGCGGCGTGGAGGATGTCGCGCACGCCGCCGGGGTCGGTACCGTCGTCTCCGCCATCCACCGCCGGTCCGCATCGACCCGGCAGTGGTTGCAGAACCTGCGTACCCGGGCCACCGACGGTGTCATCCTGGTTACCAGCGAACTTGCTCCGCCGTTGCACACCGAACTGCGACGGCTCAACGTTCCGATGGTGCTGGTCGACCCGGCCGGCGTCCCGAGCCTGGACATTCCCACCATCGGGGCGACCAACTGGGCCGGCGGACTGCGGGCGACGGAACACCTCATCTCCCTGGGACACCGCAGGATCGGCTTCATCGCCGGTCCGCCCCGGCTGCTGTGCAGCCGGGCCCGGCTCGACGGCTACCGGGCCGCGTTGGAGGCAGCCGAGATACCGCTGCGCCCCGAGTATGTCGTCCCCGGCGACTTCTACCATGAGTCCGGCTTCGCCGGCGCGGCCGCGCTGTTCGACCTCGACGAACCACCCAGTGCGATCTTCGCGTCCAGCGACCAGATGGCCCTCGGTGCCTACGAGGCCCTGCGGCAACGCGGTTTGCGGGTCCCGGACGACGTCAGCGTGGTCGGCTTTGACGACCTGCCCGAGGTGCAGTGGTCGTCGCCGCCGCTGACCACGGTGCGCCAGCCGCTGGCCGAGATGGGGCTGCTCGCAGCGCGGACGGTGCTGCGTCTGGCGCAGGGGGAACCACTGGAGACACCGCGGGTGGAGCTCGCCACCGAGCTGGTCGTGCGGGACAGTTGCGCGCCGTACCAGGAGCTGTGATCCTCAGCCGGTCCGGGTGCATGCGAGGTTAGTGGCGATCCGCCCTGGGTACCACCCGCAGGCAGGACCGTGCCGGCGTGGAACCGGCGCGTGTCGACCGACCCGCAGGGGGCAGCCATGACACTCGACGACGACGACATCCGTAGCACCGGGCCCGCAGCGGGTCACGGCCCCGCCGATGGTGGGGCGAATCCGGCTGGGCGGGACGGTGGTGCTGACGGCGGCGCTGGTCCGAAGGCGCAGGAGGGCCCGGCCGATGGTGGGGCGAATCCGGCTGGGCGGGACGGTGGTGCTGACGGCGGGGCGAACCGGCGTTGACCCAGTTGCCCACGGCGTCGCGCGGTACCGGCACCGGCGGACCTGAACCTCCCGACCGGCTGCGGATCGCCGCGACGCCACCGGGCCCGCCGGGCGGTGCGGACCCGTCCCGCCGCCCGGCGGCGCTGACCCGGTGTGTTGCCGTCGCCCCGGCGACCTTCGCAGATGTCTACTGGGGGCGTAGACCGCTGCTGTCCCGCGCCGTCGATTTGGCCGGCCCCGCCGGATTCACCGATTTGCTCGATCGCCCTGCGGCCGACCAACTGCTGAGCCGGCACGGCCTGCGTACCCCGTTCCTCCGGGTGGCCCGGGACGGCGAGGTGTTCGCGGAACCCACCTACACCGGCGGTGCCGGTGCCGGTGCCGAGATCGACGACCAGGTGCTCGACGAGCGGGTGTTGGGCCTGTACGCGGACGGCGCTACCCTGGTTCTGCAGGGCCTGCACCGGCTCTGGCCACCGATCATCTCGTTCGTCGGCGAGTTGTCCACCATGCTGGGCCAGCCGTTGCAGGCGAACGCCTACCTCACCCCGGCCGGCAGCCGTGGGTTCGCCACCCACTACGACACCCACGACGTGTTCGTCCTGCAGACCGAGGGCCGCAAGCGGTGGCAGGTGCACGATCCGGTACTGATCGATCCGCTGCCTCAGCAGACCTGGTCGGGCCGGGCCGACGAGGTAGCCGCCCGGTCCGAGGCCGCACCTGCGCTGGACGTCGTGCTCGGCCCTGGCGATGCTCTCTACCTGCCTCGAGGCTGGCTGCACAGCGCCACCGCGCAGCAGGAGAGCTCGATCCACCTCACCGTCGGGGTCCGCGCGTTCACCCGCTATTCGCTGGTCGAGGCGCTGCTCGAGCTCGCCGTGACCGAGCCCCGGCTGCGCACCTCGCTGCCGTTCGGCACCGACCCGGGCGAACCGGCCGGGATCGCCTCGGAGCTGACCGCAACGGCGGCGGTACTGCGTGACTGGTTGGCCTCCGTCGAGCCCGGCCAGGTCGCGGCGCGGATGCGCCGTCGGGCCTGGTCGGCGGTCCGCCCGGCCCCACTGCCCCCACTGCAGCAGGCGGACCGGATCCGGACGCTGACCGTCGACGACGTCATCCGCCGCCGACCCGGGTTGCGCTGGCGGCTCACCTCGCAGTCGGACGACCGGGTCACCCTGCAGATCTTCGACCGTGCGGTGGAGTTTCCGGGTAGGTGCGTTCCGGCCCTGCGGACGGTGCTGGACACCGCCGGTGTCCGGGTCGGTGATCTGCCCGGGCTGGACACCACCGCCGACCAGCTGGTGCTGGCCCGCCGTCTGCTGCGCGAAGCGGTCGCGGTCGCCGAATGACCACCGGGGCCGGGCGTCGGCTGGTCAGCCCAGCCCGGTCAGCAGGGCGGCGGTCGTTGCCAGGCCGGCGACCAGGACGATCGACACGGTACGCAGGTCGAGCACCGCGTGCCGGCGGTCGGCCAGCGCCTTGGCCGGACCCAGCCCGAGTAGCGGACCGACCAAGGTGACCACGAGCGCGATCACCGGCATCCCGACCGCCAGGTCGCCGCCGTAGCGCTGGCCAGCCCATCGCGCGGCGGTGGACAGCCCGAACGCGGCGGCGGCTCCGGCGGCGCCGAACACCGCCAGCACCGGATACGCCGACCGGGGCAGGGGGCCCACGTCGTTGGACCGCTCGACCAAAGCGCGGGCGGCCGCGAGCCAGTGCTCCGGATCGTCGTCGACGGCGGTACCCGGGGGCGTCGGCAGTGGCGGCGGGAGGCCGCCGAGCCGTCCGGCCAACGGCCCGAACCGGTGACCGATCTCGGTCCAGATGTCGGCGGCCACCCGGTCGACGTCCGCCAGCTCCCGGCCTGCCTGATCGTGGAGCTGGTGCAGCTCCGCCAGGTCGGCCTCCACCTCAGCCACCGCGGTCTGCGCGCCGTCGCACCGTTGCGCGTACCACTGCTGCGCTTCGTCCCGGCGGTTCTGCAGCGCGGCGGCGAGTTCGGCGAGCCGGCGCATCAGCTCGGGGTAGGAGGCGTCCATCAGGTCAGCCCGTACGGGATGATGACCTCTGCGCTGCGGTGCACCGTTCGGTCGAAGAACAGCGCCCGCCACGGCCGGGGATACCAGGCCGGGCCGCCGGCCCGGGGGTACAGCGGCGGTCCGAGGTCGGAGCCGTGCACGTCCAACGCCACCCAGGCGCCAATCTGGTCGGTCCGTGAGCCGACCCCGCCGAGATCGTCGCGCATCCGGGCCACCCCGCGCCACCAGCCCAGCACGTGGGTGTGCCGCTCCGGCCCGAGATGCAGCACCCGGCGGAGCCGGTCCAGGCCGGAGCGGCCGGCGAACTTCGCCGCCAGCCGCCCGGCGGCGGCGTCGACCGCGTACAGCACCAGGAAGTGTGGGCGGACCGGACCGTCCAGCACGTCACCGGAGAGCCGGTCGGCGGTGTCCGCGAGCAGCCCGCCGACGGTATCCAGGTCGTACAGTCCGGTGCCGGCCGGCAACGCCGCGTGTAGCCGGTGGGCGGCTGCCTCCGCGTCCGGATCCAGACAGGCGACGTCGAACCGCGCCGCGCCGGGCGGGTACTGCCGGGCCAGCGACCGGGCACCGGCGTCGAGCAGGGCGCACGCCTCGTCCACCCGGGTGCCCAGTACCGCGAGATTACGTCCGGGTGCCCGGGCCAGGCTGAGCTGGGCGGAGCGGGCCAGTACGTCGATCGTCTCGCCGAGCAACGCCACCGGTACGCGCGGTCCGTCGCCGTCGGCGACCAGTGCCTGGTAGTCCGGTGCCTCGGCCAGCCGGGGCACCACGTCGCCGTCGAACAGCCGCGGCGTGGGCAGGTCGGCGGGCCGCCGTCGCCACAGCCGGTGTTGCAGCTCCTGCCAGGTGTCCCGGTCGCTGGCCGGCGGAACCCGGACAATCTGGTTGGCCTCCGTTGCCCCGGACTCGGCGTTGACCACGGCGTGATGGCGGGGCAGTGACTCCGCTGCGGTGTTGGTCTCCGGCAGAACGCGGCGCGCCTTCGGTAGCGCGATCCGTAGTGCGAACTGGGCGATCAGCGCGGTACGCCCCCACAGCGCCTGGATACCGGAGACGTCCTGGGACGCCAGGATCAGGTGGATGCCCTGTGACCGGCCCCGCCGGGCCAGGTCCTCCAGCAGCGTCGCGGCCTCGGTGGCCAGCGCGTCGTTGCCGGCGAGCAGCACCTGGAACTCGTCGATCACCGCCACGATGCGCGGCCACCGGCCCTGTGGGTCCTCGGCGCGCAGCTCCGCCAGCTTCGTCACCTCGTGGCGTTTGGCGGCGTCGGCCCGCTGCCGCAGTTGCGCACCGAGGAAGTTCAGCATCGCCAGACCGAACTCCCGGTCGGTGTTGACGTTCACCCCGACCAGCCGGACATGCGGCAGGAAGCTGGGGTCCCGCCGGCCCGGCGCGAACCGGGCAAAGGACACCCCCTCCTTGAAGTCCAGCAGATAGAACTCCAGCTCGGTGGGGGAGTAGCGGGCGGCTAGGGCACCGATCCACGCGTAGATCAGGTTGGTCTTTCCGGTACCGGACGGCCCACCGATCAGCGCGTGCGGCGGATAGTCGCTCAACGTCACCGTCACCGGCCGGCCCTGTGGGCTGTCGCCGACCGGCGCGGTCAGCCCGGCGGTGGCGTCCTCGGTCCATTCCTGTTCGGGCAGCAGATCGCTGAATACCGCCGGAACCGGGCCGGCGGCGACTGCGGCGGCGATCTCCCGGCAGGTACGAGTGACCAGCTCGGCCGGCGGCGGCGGGTCGATCCGCACCGGTAGCTGCGGATAGCCGCTGACCCGAGCCGTGCCGCCGGAGACCGACACGGTGGTCACGGTGGGCGCGGCGCTGAGCCCGACACCGCGGACGATCAGATGGACGCCGCAGGCGGCACCGGCGCGGGTGATCCGGTCCAGCTGAGCCCGTTCGTGCCGGGACAGCTCCTCCCCGGGCCCGCCGAGCAGGACGGCGATCCGCCACGGCTCCGGCCGTCGGCCGGTGGCCGTCGCCAGTTCGCTCAGCGATCGGAACTCCCCGGCCAGCACCTTCTCGTTGATCCGGCGGATGTGGTCGACCAGCTCGTCCAGGTGCCGGCTCAACCCACCGGGGCCGGCGAAGGTGAGCAGGCCGGGTCCGGCCAGCGGGGCGAAACCGGCGAGGCCGCCACCGAGCTGTTCCGGGTCGTAGCCGGTCAGCCGGACGGTGCCGGGCGCGGTACGGCCGAGGATCCGCAGCAGCAGCGCGGACAGCACGGCGTCACACCCCGCTCGGTCGGCGCCGTTTAGCGCCACGTGGCCGTGGTCCAGGACCGCGACGAGCGCGGGTACGGCGGGACCTCCGGCCAGCCCGGTCAGGCCGATCCGGGCAGCTCCTGGCGCTTCCGTGCGCGTCGCCGGAGCAGGACGCCACCGGGCCCAGTCAGCGGCGGCGGCTCCTGGTGCCGCCCGGTTCACCGCCGCGACGGCTCGCCGGGCGGTCACCGCTATCTGATCGCGGTACTGCTCGGCGAGGTCGGCGAGCCGGCGGTCGCGGTGCGCTGCGGCTCGGTGCGGCACCTGCTCGGCTGCCCTGCGTACCCGCTTGAGCTGCTGTTGCGCCGCGGCGATGTCCTGTTCGACGTCGTCGAGTCGGTTGCGGGCCGCCGCGCGGGCATGACCGAGCGCCCGGCGGACCGCGGCTACCAGCTCGGCCCGCGCGTCAGGCATCGCGCCCCCGCAGCGGTCGGGGCTGCTCCGGGCGCAGCGTCTGCGGCTCGCGGTCGAGCAGCCGTAGCAGTACGCCGGTGAGTACCGCGCCGGCGACCGCCGAATCGGCCGGGTGTGGCGGAGCCGGGGGCTGCCCGGCCTGTTCATCGTCGGCCCGGTGAACGTCGCCGCGCCGCTCGTCGGCCGGCACCCGGCAGATCCGGGCGAACAGGGTCGACAGCACCGAGTCCGGCATGCCGGGTAGCAGCTCGCGTACCTGTCGGGTGGTGGCGGAGGCGAGCCGACGCAGGTCCTCGGCCTGCGGCTCGTGGTCCAGCAGGTCCCCGGCGAGCCGGTGCAGCAGCGGTGGGGTGACCGCGGCGAGATTCAGCCCGGTCGGCGCGGCCGCCGCGGCGAGGTCGCGGTGCAGTCCGGCCCGGTCCTCCCGACGGACCGCCGTCGCGACCCTGCGCAGCAGTTCGGCGGTGTCTGTGGCGGCGTCCGGCCCGGGCGTGTCGGTCGCGGCGTCCGGCCCCGGCCCGACCCCGGACTCCCGGTCGGTCAGCTCCGCGACCCGGGCGGCCCACCAGTTGCCGAGCTCGGGCGCGACAGGCGCGCTCGTCCGTCCGGTGCCGTCCGGTGCCGCTGTCGGGTCCCGGTCGCTGTCCAGCGCCGCCCGCCACCCGCCGTCGCCCCCCGACGCCGGGCCGGCGCCGAAGCCGATCGCCGCCAGGTAGTCGTCCACTGACTGCGCAGCGACCCGCATCGCGTGGCCGGCCTGCTCCGCGTGTTCGGTGGCGCCGGCGAGCTGCGGCACTGCCAGCGGGTCCGCCGACTCCTGGCGGACCCAGATGAGCAGCTCGGTCGCGGCGCGCAGCCGCTGCACCGCGACCGCGAGCTGGCCCACCGGCAGGTCGTCGGTGGCCGCCCGGACCCGGGCGGCGAGATTCTCGGCGAGGGACATTGGTGACTACAGCGTCGCGGAGTACGTTTGCGCCTGTTCGACGGCGGCGAGTGTGGCGGCGAGGCACTCCTCGAGCTCGGAGCTGGCCTGGAACAGGGCGGCCTGGGCCGCTCCGACCGCCTCGTGGCCGCTGCCCTCGAAGGCGGCCGCCAGGCTCTGCTGCGCCTCGGCGATCTTCTCGCTGGCGGCTTGGACGGCAGCCTGGCCCTCCGACACCTGCATTATCGCGGCTTCGATGGCGGACTTGACCTCGGCGACACTCGCCACGGGCGAAACCTCCTCAAGCGGCTGGAAGGCTCTATTAGAGCCTACCGCTGGTGGGTGGTTGCTGCCCGGCTGTCTGGTCCCGCAGATAGGCTGGTCCGCAGCGACCGTCCGGCCGCCGGCGCTTAGCCCGTGTGAGCTGGGCAACTGCCGGTGGCGGATCAGGTATTCAGGCTGAATACCGGTCAGAAGTCCGACACCGGATCGGTCAGCTGCCTGGTCAGCCATCGGGGTCCGCGTATCTGCGCGCCCACTTCGGCGACCCGGTCCGTCAACCGGCGGTCGGCCGTGACGACTACCACCCGCCGGTCCGGTCCGCCCTCGGCGGCGATCTCGACAATCAGATCGTCCCCCGACCCGGGAGCCACGCCGATCCGTACCCCGTCGGTCGGCGGCAGACCACGGGCCGCCCCCTCCACCACCAGGACCACCTCCAGCGGGCCGGTCAGCTCGGGGAGTCCCCGGTCGGCGACGCCGACCAGTTGATTACGCAGCCGGGCGGCCGCCGCCATCCGGTCGCGCCACCAACCGTCGGGTCGGGAGCCGACCACGTTCGCGCCGTCCACGATCAGCAGAGTCCGCATCCGGCAAGCCTGCCAGCATGCGCGGCCGTGGACCCGGCACCCCGGCCGGCCGCCCCAATCCCGACCCACGTGCCGTTACCTCGGCGGCATGCGGGGTGGTTCCGGACGTCGCTCGTCGACCGGGACGTTTGGCCCGGGGCGGCCCGGGTAGCCACAGTCCGGTTCACAGCCGGCGGGGGCGAAACGGCGAGGGGGCGCGCAGATGAGTGACGGACCGTACGGCCCGGGAGGGCTCGGCACCGATCCCTGGGAGGACCTGCTGGCCCGGTTTCTCACCGGCGGCGAGCCCCGGTTGCCGGTGCACCGGGTCGACATCACCCGGCTAATGAGTGGCGATGCCCGTGACCTGCTCACCGCCGCCGCCCGGCGGGCGGCCCAGGCCGGCACCAGCGACCTGGACACCGATCACCTGCTCTGGGCGGCGTTGCAGCGTCAACCGCTGCGGGAGCTGGTCCGCCGGGCCGGGGCCGACCCGAACGGGCTGCTCGCCGAGTTGGGCGGACCGGCGGCCGGCCGGGGCGAGGTACCGGCCAACCTCTCGCTGACCCCGGCGGCGAAACGTGCACTACTGGACGCGCACCAGCTCTCCCGGGCCACCGGCGCGACCTACATCGGACCCGAGCACGTGCTGATGGCGCTGGCGGTCAACCCGGAGTCGGCCGCCGGGCGGATGCTCGCGGCCGGCCACGTCGAACCCCGGTCGCTGCAGAACGCCAGCGCCGAACGCGGCGGTGCGGCCAAGCCGCGGACGGCCCGCGGGACCCCGACCCTCGACCAGTACGGGCAGGATCTGACCGAACTCGCCGCTCAGGGGGCGATCGACCCGGTCGTCGGCCGGGGTGAGGAGATCGAGCAGGCCGTGGAGATCCTGTCCCGGCGGACCAAGAACAACCCGGTGCTGATCGGGGAGGCCGGGGTCGGCAAGACCGCGATTGTGGAAGGACTGGCGCAGCGCATCGTCGACGGGGACGTCCCCCAGACGCTGATCGGCAAGCGGGTGGTGCAGCTGGATCTCGCCGGGCTGGTCGCCGGTACCCGGTACCGCGGCGACTTCGAGGAACGGCTGAAGAAGGTCATCGACGAGATCCGTAACCACGGCGACGACCTCATCGTCTTCCTCGACGAGCTGCACACCCTGGTCGGGGCGGGCGGCGGCGGCACCGAAGGGTCGATGGACGCCAGCAACATGCTGAAACCTGCGTTGTCCCGAGGCCAACTGCGGGTGGTCGGCGCGACCACGCTGGACGAGTACCGGCGCAACATCGAAAAGGACGCCGCGTTGGCCCGGCGGTTCCAACCGGTCCTGGTGCCCGAGCCGACCGTGGCGGACACCATCGCGATCCTGCACGGTCTGCGGGACCGCTATGAGGCGCATCACCAGGTGCGGTTCACTGACGACGCGTTGCTGTCGGCGGCGGAACTCGCCGACCGCTACATCAGCGACCGTTTCCTGCCGGACAAGGCGATCGACCTGATCGACCAGGCCGGCGCCCGGGTCCGGCTGCGCACCCGCACACCGGCCGCCGACGTACGGGACCTGGAACGGCAGCTCGAGCAGTTGCACCGGGACAAGGCTCAGGCAGTCGCCGACGAACAGTACGAACGGGCGTCCGGCCTGCGGGACCAGTTGACGCAGGTGCAACAGCGGATCGAGACGGCCCGCAGCCCGGACAGCGCCGGGGTGCCCCAGGTCAGCATCGAGGAGATCGCCGAGGTGGTATCCCGGTCCACCGGCATTCCGGTCAGCCAGCTCACCGAGGAGGAGCGGGACCGGTTGCTGCGGCTGGAGGGCGAACTGCACCAACGGGTGGTCGGCCAGGACGACGCGGTCACCGCGGTCGCCGAGGCGGTCCGTCGCTCGCGGGCCGGGCTGGGAGACCCGGACCGGCCGGTCGGCAGTTTCCTGTTCCTCGGACCCACCGGCGTCGGCAAGACGGAGCTTGCCCGGGCCCTCGCGGCGGCCCTGTTCGGTGACGCCGACCGGATGGTCCGACTCGACATGAGCGAGTTCCAGGAACGGCACACGGTAAGTCGACTGGTCGGGGCACCGCCCGGGTACGTCGGCTACGAGGAGGCCGGCCAGCTGACCGAGGCGGTTCGCCGACGACCGTACGCAGTGGTGCTGCTCGACGAGATCGAGAAGGCGCACGTCGACGTGTTCAACGTATTGCTGCAGCTGATCGACGACGGCCGGCTGACCGACAGCCAGGGCCGGACGGTCAACTTCCGTAACGTGGTTCTGATCATGACGAGCAATCTCGGCTCGGAGCTGATCACCGGCGGCGGCCGCAGCGTCGGCTTTGGTGGGACGGACGGCGACAGCCCTGACGACGACCTGCGCGAGCGCCTGCTGCGCCGGCTGCAGGAGGACTTCCGTCCGGAGTTCCTCAACCGGATCGACGAGATCATCATCTTCCGGCAACTGGCCCAGCAGCAGCTGCGCCAGATCACCGATCTGCTGCTGGAGGAGACCCGCCGGCGGCTGCATGCCCAGGACATCGCCGTGGAGGTCACCGATGCGGCGGCCGACTGGATAGCCGAAGCCGGATACCAGCCGGAGTTCGGCGCGCGGCCGATGCGTCGGACGATCCAGCGGGAGGTCGACAACCAACTGTCCCGGTTGCTGCTCGACGGCACGTTGGCGGCGGGGCAACGGGTCACCGTCGACGCGCGGGACGGTGGTCTGCGGTTCGATGTCGTCAGCGCGGCCGAAGGGAGGAGACGATCATGAGTCAACCTGAGGAACAACGTGAGAAGTCCGCGAAGACCGACGAGGTGCTGGCCCGGAACAGCCCGCTGGACACCGGGACCGGACCCGGCGCCGTCCTGGCGGACACCGATGTGCGCCCGGAACCGGCCGGTACACAGACCCGGGCCGACTCCGACGATCCGGTGAGCAGCACCGAGCCCCCCGACTGACTGTCAAGGTGAGGAGGTTGTCGATGGCGGCGTACCGGCGTACCGACACCGACACTGATCAGTTGTGGAACGAGTTCCACGCGTACGTGAACATTAGTTCGGAACAGCTGCGTGACTGGCTGCTGACCGAGGCGTCCGGCGAACAAGCGTTCGTCGGACCCGGCGTCGACCTGCCGCAGCCCGGTGGTGCCGTACTGGCGGTGCTGGGCAAACGGCGGGTGGATCTGACCGAACCGGACCGGCAGGTGATGGCGCGGGTCGTCGAGGAGATCCGGGACCTGCTCGCCAGCCGTCCGGCGGCGGGCGCGGCGGACGACCGGTGGCGGCGGGCGCTGCTTGACCTGGGGCACGATCCGCTGCGCGTCGACGCGGACACGGCGGGCTGACCAGTCACCTCCACCTGGCGCACGCCGACGGCGGGTCCCGTTCCCGGTACCCGCCGTCGGGGTGTGGCTCTGCCGGTTCGTCTCCCGGCCCGACCGGCTCGGCCGGGAGACGAACGGCTACGGCCGGGTGATGCCGAGCGAGTAGCTGCCCGAACCGCTGTACGCGTGGACCACGTACCGGTAGTAGCCGGAGGAGCCGCTGTAGGTCAGCGTCTCATCCGGACCGGGGCTGGTGCCGCTGGCCACGCTGACCCAGCTGCTGCCGCTCCACCGCTGCAGGTACAGGTCGAAGTCGCGGCTGGTCGGCCCGTCCAGGCAGGCCCGGTGGGTGCCGGAGCCGGCGCTGAAGTAGCTGCCGTTGGGTTGGATCTGGGTGCCGCCGGAGGAGAGCGAACCGGTGTAGGTGTTCTGGTAGCCGCTGCAGGTTCCGCTGCCCGGCGGCGGGGTGGTCGGCGGGTTGCCGCCACCGCCGGTCCGCAGCGTGAGGCCGTACACCGAGAGGATCTCGTTGACCGGCTGGAAGTAGGTGGTGCCGCCGGTCGAGCAGTTGCCCGAACCGCCGGAGGTGACCCCCTGGGCCTGCTGGCCGGAGAGCCACGACCCACCGGAGTCTCCGGGCTCGGCGCAGGCGTTGGTCCGGGTCAGGCCGGACACTTGGCCCTGCGGGTAGTTCACCGTCGAGTTCTTGGCCTGGATGGTGCCGCAGCGCCAACCGGTGGTGGATCCGGACCGGCAAACCGACGCGCCGACCGCCGCCTCGGCCGAGCCGGCGACCGTGACGTTGCCGCCGCTGTAGTTGTTCACCCACGGCTGCGGCGTCCAGTTCGAGTTGGTCTGTACCCAGGCGTAGTCGTTGCCGGGGAACGACGACCCACGGAAGGTGCCCTGCGACACCTGGTTGTAGCCCTGGGTGGCGGTGCCCACGCTGCCGCAGTGCCCGGCGGTGACGAACCCGCCGGTCACCGAGAAGCCGACCGAGCAGCGCCCGCCCATGTAGTAGGCGTCGCCGCCCCGGACGTCGTACAAGGTGGTCGGCGTCTCATCGGTGCGCACGACCCGTACCGCGTCCGCCGCTGCGCCGCTGCCGGCGACGAAGCTCTCGGCCACCGAGATGTCGCCGCGGGCCAGCACCACCACGGCGTTGGTAGCCACGTCGACGTACCAGCCGGCGACGGCGTTCGCCGGCGCCTTCGCCGCGGTGCGGTCGAGCTTGGCCTTGACCCGGTCGAGTTCGGCCGCGCTGCGGTCGACCACCTTGACCTTCGCGCCGGCGGCGGTCACCGCGGCGGCCTGGGCCGAGTCGGTGACCGCCACGGTCAGCGTGCCGCCGTCGGGGGACAGCCACGCCCCGCCGAAATCGGTGCCGAGGGTGGCACGCAACATTGCTTCCTTCTTGTTGGCGCTGGCCTCCTTGGCGATCCGGACCCGCGCCTGGTCTGCGGTAAGGCCCAGGTCACGCTGCATCGCCGCGAGCATTCCGGGTGCGGCCGCGTCGGCGGCCGGCTGGGCGACCGGCCCGGCGCTGGGTGCTGCCATGGCGGGCATCGCGGCCAGACCGGCCGCGCCCAGTGGCAGGACGGCGGCTGCGGTGGCCGCGATCAGTGCTCGTCTCATCTGCTCCCCTGACGATTGAACGGGAAGTGACTCCGGCGGGGGCCAGGGATCGCCTGGCGGAGCCGACCGGAGGCACGTGGCACCCCGACGTCTCCGATACCGACGGGGGCCGGAGCCCGAACGGTCCGCCGGTCGTGGTGCGCCGTCGGGCCCGGATGTCGGTGTTCGGGGTAACGTTGAGTTGCTGTCAACTTAATGGCGGTCTATGTCAGCAGGCAGATACCAGCTGGCTCATACCGTCACAGCGATCGGTCGGGGCGGAGTGGGGCCGGTCGGGGAGAGGCAGGCCCGGTCAGCCCGGTCAGCCGTCCGAAACCGGGATGCCGGCCAGGCTCTGCGCCCCGAATCCGGGGTTGTCGGCGAGCCAGCCGAGATACTGCGGGTTGCGCCCCAGCGAGTCGGTGTACGCCGTGGTTGCGTGGGTGAACACCCGGTCGGCGAGGGCGGCGGCGGTCGCGTCCGGGTGCCAGCCCAGCAGCAGCCGCCAGCGCAGCGGCGCGCCGGCCAACGGTCGGGTCACCAGCCCGCTGATCGGCCGGAATGTCGCCTGGCACAGGGCGATGGCCTCGCCGGACTCGACCAGGTCGACACAGCCGCGGATGTCGGTCTCGTACATCTTGCGGGGGGTGAACCCGGACCGTGCGCAGGCGGCGGCGAAGCAGTCGCCGAAGCATCCGTCGCCGGGCGCGGCGACCCACTGCTCGTCGGCGAGCATGCCGAGCTCGATCTCTGGGCGGTGCGCCAGCGGGTGGGTCTCGGGCAACAGGACGAAGATCGCGTCGACGGCGACTGCCCGCCACGCCAAACCGAACTCAGCCGATGGGGTGGCGTCGCCGCACACCCCGGTGAGCGCGTAGTCCAGTCGACCGCTGAGCACCATCTGGGCGAGCTCGTCGACGTACCAGGAGGCGTAGGTGCTGATCTGCGCCTGCGGCTGGTCGGCGGCGAGCCGGTGTACCAGGCCACCCAGGATCGGGCTGTTGACCCCGCCGAGCCGGAACCTGCTCATCACGCTGCCCGTGCCGGCCAGCCGGGCCGCTTCGTTCTGCAGCCCCTTCATCGCCGGCAGCAGCACCCGGGCCCGGGCCAGGACCAGTTCGCCCAGTGCGGTCGGCCGGGCACCCCGTCGGTCGCGCTCGAACAAGGGCCCACCGAGAGTCCGTTCGATCCGTTGCAGTTGCGCGGTGAGTGCGGGCTGCGCCAACCCCAACATGGAGGCCGCCTTGGTGACGCTTCCCGTCTCCGCGATGGCGCAGACAACCCGCAGGTGCCGCAGCTCCAGGTTCATAACGTGACGGTAGGACCAGAACGGGATCGACGGGAAGACCTTCGATGCGGGAAACGTTCTCCGACATCAATATGAAACAGAACTGAACGGACATTTCGGACTAGCCGTCGCGGCCGACCCGCGTCGCCGTCAGATCCTCGGGATAGGCGGCACGGCCGGACAGCAGATCCCGGGTCTTGTCCAGCACCCCCAGCGCCGGGTTCACCACCCGGTTCCACGGCGGCCGCAGCGGTCCGTCGCGATGCCCTGCGAATGGGGCGGTACCCCCATGCCGTCGTCGAAACCGTGGGGCGTGCCGCCGCGGGGCTGGGGCAGCGGCCGGACGGCTGGTAAGAAGAACCGCATGACTGCACCCTCCCCGCCGCCGGCGCCGACCGACGAGGTCGTGCGGATCTGCCGCGACCTGCTGCGGATCGACACCACCAACACCGGTGACCCGCTGACCAGCGTCGGTGAACGGGTCGCCGCGGAGTACGTCGCCGACCAGCTCGCCGAGGTCGGCGTCACCAGCACCATCGTCGAGTCCGCACCCGGCCGGGCCAGCCTGGTCGCCCGCATCTCCGGTACCGACCCGTCCCGCGGGGCGCTGCTCGTGCACGGCCACCTCGACGTGGTCCCGGCCGACGCATCCGAATGGTCGGTCCCGCCGTTCGCCGGCGAGTTGCGCGACGGCTACCTGTGGGGCCGTGGGGCGATCGACATGAAGGACTTCGACGCGATGGTGCTCGCCGTGGTCCGTGACTGGCAGCGCAGCGGGACCCGGCCACCGCGCGACATCGTACTGGCCTTCACCGCCGACGAGGAGGCTGGCGGCCGGTACGGCGCCCACCACCTGGTGCAGCGGCACTCCGGGCTGTTCGACGGCTGCACCGAGGCGATCGGCGAGGTCGGCGGCTTCTCCTACACGGTGAGTGACGACCTGCGGCTGTATCTGATCGAGACGGCGGAGAAGGGCATCAACTGGCTGCGGCTGCACACCCGGGGCCGTCCCGGACACGGCTCGATGATGCACGACGACAACGCGGTGACGGCGTTGTGCGAGGCGGTGGCAAGGCTTGGCCGACACAGTTTCCCGATCGTCGTCACCCCGACCGTGCGGGACTTCCTGGCCGAGGTCTCCGACCTGCTCGGCATCGAGTTCGACCCGGACGACCCGGAGTCGACGATCGCCAAGCTGGGGCCGATCGCGAACATCATCGGTGCCACGGTCCGTAACACCGCCAATCCGACCCGGCTGGACGCCGGATACAAGGAGAACGTCATCCCCGGTCGAGCCAGTGCCACCATTGACTGCCGGGTGCTGCCCGGCCAGGAGACCCAGTTCCTGGCCGAGCTCCGCCAGCTGATCGGCCCGGATGTGGCGATCGAACACGTGGAGCGGCAGCCGGCGATCGAGACGACCTTTGACGGTGCGCTGGTCGACGCGATGGCCGCCGCGCTGCGCCACGCCGACCCGGGTGCCCGGACGGTGCCGTACATGCTCTCCGGCGGCACCGACGCCAAGGCGTTTCGCCAACTCGGCATCCGATGCTTCGGGTTCACCCCGCTACGGCTGCCGGCAGAGTTGAACTTCTCTGCGCTGTTCCATGGCATCGACGAGCGGGTCCCGGTCGAGGGGCTACAGTTCGGCGTGCATGTGCTCGACCGCTTCTTGCGCCAGAGCTGACCGCCGGCGCCCCATCGACGGTGAAGGGAATTTCATCCGCATGACCGACCAGCACACCGACCTCGACGCCGCGCTGGAGCAGGTGTTCCAGGCTGCCCGGGCACATCTGGCCACGGTCAAGGCCGCCGACGGCCGAATCGACGACGACGCCGTCTGGCAGGCGTACGTGGCGCTCAACAACGCGTCGTACGCGTACGACGAGCAGTTGCTGGACGCCTTCGGTGAGGTGACACCCTGGGACGTCGAGTCGATCGATCCGCAGGAGGCGGACGAACGGTTCGGTGTCGGTGCCGGCGGTGTCGACGGCGACGAGCCGGCCGACCCGCACCCGCAGGTCGTCTCGGTACGCCAGCGTCGTGACTACCGGGTGCCGTCGGTCGCCGCGCTGGTCCGCATCGCCGACGCGGCCCGCCGCCAGGGCAGCCCGTCCGCCGAGGAGGCAGAGCCGGTCGGTGGCGTCGGAGAGGCGGTGCTCGAGCTGCTGCAGGCCGGCGACGGCTCACTCGGCGCGCTGGACATCCCGGAGCTGGAACCGCTCGACGGCGTGGTCATGGTGCACGAGGTCACCACGCCGCTGGATCCGGAGGCGTTCAGCGACGGCGATGTCGATGGACCGTTCCGGTCAGTTCCCGGTGACGAGATCGTCGGCCGACTCGACGAGCACGCCTACCTGCCGGACGACGACGGCGACGACTCACCGGCCAGCGGCGGCCCGGCCGGCGGCGGCCTGCGCTAAGCACACCGCCTACGTACTGAGCCCGGGCTGCGGCTGCCGGGCGATCCTGCGCCGGAGCACCACCTGGCGCGTCCCGTCACGGAACAGCCGCACCCGGGCAAGCTCCCAGCCAGAGAACTCGGCCTGAATCGCCAACTGCGCGGCTGCGGTCAACCGGTCGACGTTCGGCGGCAACCGCAGCGGCGCGTACTCGTAGTCCATGACCACCATCCTGCCGCCGGCCCCCGGCTGTGTCACCCGCCGGCCACCTCCGGCGGCGGTGTCACCCGTCGCGTTCCGGATAGCCGACCGCTGGTGCCGACACGTCGTCTAGTGCCCGGGTGATCTCCGTGGGCAGCGTCATCCGTTCGACCTGCAGCGCCCCGACCAGCTGCCCCGCCGTGCGTGCCCCGAGGATCGGCGCGGTGACCCCGGGGCGGTCCCGGACCCAGGCGAGCGCGACCTCCAGCGGTGCCACCCCCAGGCCAGCGGCGGCCGTCGAGACCGCCTCGACGATGCTGGAGCAGCGCGGCTCCAGGTAGGTCGCGACGAACAGTTCCAGATGCGGCGACGCGGCCCGGGAGTCGACCGGGCGGCCGTGCCGGTACTTGCCCGTGAGTACTCCGCGGCCGAGCGGTGACCAGGGCAGCACGCCCAGCCCCAGCGCGGCGCAGGCGGGCAGCACCTCCCGTTCGATCCCACGTTGCAGCAACGAGTACTCGACCTGTGCGGCGACCACGGCGGCTCGGCCGGGCACCGCGGCCTGCCAGGCCGCTGCCCGGGCGGTCTGCCAGCCGCTGAAGTTCGACACCCCGACGTACCGGACCCGCCCGCTGGCCACCGCCGTGTCCAACGCGCCAAGGGTCTCCTCCATCGGGGTGTCCGGGTCGTACCCGTGTACCTGCCACAGGTCGATGTAGTCGGTGCCGAGCCGCCGCAACGAGGCGTCGAGGGTACGCAGCAGATGCCAACGGGACGTGTCACGCCGCCGTGGCCCGCCCGGCCGCAACCCGGCCTTGGTAGCGATGACCAGATCCTTGCGGGGCACCATGCTGTCCAGCAGCGAACCGATGACCGCCTCGGCGTCGCCGTCGCCGTACACGTCGGCGGTGTCGATCAGATTGCCCCCGGCGTCCAGGTAGCTCTTCAGTTGCGCCGCGGCATCGTCGGCGTCGGTGTCCCGGCCCCAGGTCATGGTGCCGAGCGCGAGCCGGGAGACCGCCAGCCCGCTGCGGCCGAGCGGTCGCTGCTGCATGGATGCACCTTAAGCAGATCCTGGCGGTACGGACATCCTCACTCTCGCCGACGTCTGCTGCCGACCGGCACCGGCCGGTCGGCGAGTCGACCGGCCGGTTGTCCAGTGCCGGCGGACGATTGCGTACCCTGGTGCGGCTTGGCCACGGCCGCTGCTCCGGCAGCGCCGTCGACGCCCCGCCTGGCGGGAGATGGGGGATGACTGGGAGTGCGACTCGGACTAAATCTCGGCTACCTCACGGGCGCTGGCTCACCGGCCGACCAACTGGCGCTCGTCCAGGAGGCGGAGCGGCTCGGCTACACGGTGGTCTGGGCCGCCGAGGCGTACGGGTCCGACTCGCCGAGTCTGCTCGCCTGGCTGGCCGGCCAGACCAGCCGGATCGACGTGGGCTCGGCGGTGATGCAGATCCCGGCCCGCACCCCGGCGTCGACCGCGATGACCGCCGCCACCATCGACACGTTGTCCGCTGGCCGGTTCCGCCTCGGCCTGGGGGTCTCCGGTCCGCAGGTTTCCGAGGGCTGGCACGGCGTACGGTTCGGTCAGCCGTTGGCCAGGACCCGCGAGTACGTGGAGATCGTCCGGCTCGCGGTCGGACGCCAGCGGGTCGAGTACGCGGGCAGGCACTACACCCTGCCGCTGCCCGACGGCCCGGGGAAGGCGTTGAAGCTCAACTTCCGCCCGGCCCGGTCGCGGATCCCCGTATATCTGGCTGCGGTCGGCCCCCGCAACCTCGAACTGGCCGGCGAGATCGCCGACGGCTGGCTGGCGGTGTTCTTCTCGCCCCGCACCGCCGCCGATCAACTGGCGTTGATCGCCGCCGGCCGGGCCCGCACCGGTCAGGACCTCACCGGTTTCGACGTGGTGCCGGCCGTGCCGGTGGTGGTCGGCGACGACGTCGCCGCCTGCGCCGACCTGCTGCGCGGGTACGCCGCGTTGTACGTCGGCGGGATGGGCAGCCGGACGCAGAACTTCTACCACCAGCTGGCCACCCGGATGGGCTTCGGTGCCGCCGCCGACGAGGTGCAGGACCACTATCTGGCCGGCCGGCTGCGGGAGGCCGCGGCGGCCGTACCGCTGGAGTTCATCGACCAGACCGCGCTGCTGGGCCCGCCGGACCGGATCGCGCAGCGGATCGGCGAGTACGCCGCCGCGGGGGTGACCACCCTGTCGGTCAGTCTGTTCGACGCCGACACGGAGGCGCGGTTGGCGACGCTGCGGACTGTGGCGCGGGCGTTCGACGTGGCCGGGGTGGGGCGGTGAGCTGGATCGAGGTCATCGTGCTCGGCGTGGTGCAGGGGCTCACCGAGTTCCTGCCGATCAGCTCGTCGGCACATCTGCGGATCACCTCGGCGTTGTTCTTCGAGGCGGACGCAGGCGCCTCGTTTACCGCCGTGACCCAGTTGGGCACCGAGGCCGCGGTGCTGCTCTACTTCGCCAAGGACATCTGGCGGATCACCCGGACCTGGGTCGTCGGCATCTGGAATCCCTCGGTACGCGGCGAGCCGGACTACCGGATGGGCTGGTACGTCATCGTCGGGTCGATCCCGATCGGGGTGATCGGCCTGCTGTTCAAGGATCAGATCCGCGACGGTCTGCGTAACCTGTGGATCACCGCGACCGTGCTGATCGTGTTCGCGCTGATCCTCGCCGTCGCGGAGTACCTCGGCCGGCAGACCCGTACCCTGCAGCGGTTGACTCTGCGGGATGGCGTGATCATGGGGTTCGCCCAGGCGATGGCGCTCATCCCGGGCGTCTCCCGGTCCGGTGGCACGCTGACCGCTGGACTGCTGTTGAACCTCACCCGGGAGGCGGCCGCGCGGTTCTCCTTCTTGCTGGCCATCCCTGCGGTGGTGATGTCCGGGCTGTTCAGCCTGCCCGACGTGTTCGACCCGCAGGGCCGGGCGCCGACGGCGGCCCAGATGGTGGTGGCGACCGCCATCGCGTTCGTGGTCGGCTACGCGGCGATCGCCTGGTTGCTGCGCTATGTCGCGCATCACACCCTGTACGCCTTCGTGCTCTACCGGGTGGCGCTCGGTTCCCTGGTGATGGCGCTACTGGTCACCGGAACCATCTCGGCCACCTGACCGGACCCGACCAGACCCGACCGCTGTGACCGGGTCGGCTGCCGGCCGGCCAGGCCGCCCCCCGTAGGCTGGTCCGGTGGCGACGTTGGTACTCCTGCGACATGGTCGGACGACCGCCAACGCTGAGGGCGGCCTGGCCGGCCGGCAGCCGGTCGAGCTCGACGAGACCGGCCAGGCACAGGCCCGGGCGGTCGGTGCCCGGCTGGCCGGGGTGCCGTGGGCACAGGTGGTCAGCAGCCCGCTGATCCGCTGCCGGCAGACCGTGGAGCTGGCCGTCCCCGGGGCGACCCCGGTGATCGACGACAGGTTGATCGAGTGTGGGTACGGCGAGTGGGAGGGCCAGTCGCTGCGGTCACTGGTGAAACAGCCGCTGTGGCGGGTCGTGCAGGAGCATCCGAGCGCTGCGGTGTTCCCCGGTGGGGAGGCGCTGGCCGCCGTGGCGGCCCGCGCGGTGGCTGCGGTGCGGCACTGGAACGGTGTGGTCGACGCCGAACGCGGGCCCGACGCTCTCTGGCTGGCCTGCACCCACGGCGATGTGATCAAAGCCATCGTGGCCGACGCGCTCGGCCTGCACCTTGACCTGTTCCAGCGGATCGTGGCCGATCCGGCCTCGTTGACGGTGATCCGGTACACGACGACTCGGCCGTTCCTGGTGCGGCTCAACGACACCGGTGGTGAGGTGGCCGGGCTGGTGCCGGCGAAGCGGCGTCGGCCACGGCGTCGGGGTGGGTCGGCCGATTCCGACGCCGCCGTCGGCGGCGGCTCCGGTACCGGCGGACGTGACCGGCAGTGAGCGTACCGGTCAATCGGGTCGGTGCGTTACCGGATCGACCCGGCCGCCCGATAGGGTCGATGACATGACCCACCAGGTGCATGCCTTCGAGCCGCCGGAGCGGTTCGTTGCGGGGACCGTCGGACCGCCGGGGGAGCGGATGTTCTTCCTGCAGGCCCGGGGTGGCGGTCGCGTGGTCAGCGTTGCCCTGGAGAAGGTCCAGGTGTCGCTGCTGGCCGAAAAGCTCGAGGAGCTGCTGGCCGAGGCGCAGCGACGGTTCGGTGTCGATGTGCCGGAACTACCGACCGGGCAGTCGGACAACGAACCGCTGGAAACGCCGGTCGACGAGGAGTTCCGGGTCGGCACGCTCGGCTTGGCCTTCGACGTGGACACCACCACCGTTGTCATCGAGGCCATAGCCGCCGGTGAGCCGGAAACCGGGCTCGAAGCCGGCGACGACGACGGCCTGCTCGACGACGATGACGACGACACTGACGACGAGGTCGACGCCAGTCTGGACCGGCTCCGGGTCCGGCTGACCCCGGCGGCGGCCCGCGGCTTCATCGACCGGGCACGCCGGGTGGTGGCCGCCGGGCGTCCACCCTGTCCGCTCTGTGGTCAACCGCTGGACCCGCGCGGCCACCTCTGCCCGCGGCACAACGGCTATCACCGCTGAAGTGAGGGAGATCGGCCGGCAGCCGGCGGTGGACCGGGACGCCACCGTGCTGCGACTGCTCCATACCGGCGCGATGCGGCTCGAAGGCCAGTTGATCGACGCATCGAACACGACGTTGCGGGCCGTCATCGAGGCCGACGGGACGGCGATCCGGTGCGTGTACAAACCAGTTCGCGGGGAACGCCCACTGTGGGACTTTCCGGACGGCACCCTGGCTGGCCGGGAGGTCGCCGCCCATTTGGTGGCGCAGGCGCTCGGGTGGCCGTTGGTGCCGCCTACGGTGTTGCGTGACGGTCCGATCGGTCCGGGCGCCTGCCAGCTGTGGATCGACGAGCCGGATGGTTCCGTGCCGCTGGTCGACTTCGTCGCGGCCGACCAGGTGCCGGCCGACTGGCTGCCGGTGGCGGCGGCCCGGGACACCGACGGGAAGCCGTACGCTCTGGCGCATGCCGATGATCCGCAGCTGGCCCGGCTCGCGGTGTTGGACATCGTGGTCAACAACGCCGACCGCAAGGGCGGGCACGTGCTGGCCGGACCGGACAACGAGGTGTACGGCGTCGACCACGGCTTGTGCTTCCACGTCGACGACAAGCTGCGTACGGTCTTGTGGGGCTGGTCCGGGCGCCCGTTGCCGCCGGAGGCCGGGTCGGCGTTGCGTCAGCTGCGTACGGCAGTCGACGCGACGCTGGGCGGACAGTTGGCGTCGCTGCTCACCCAGGCCGAGGTTACCCAACTGGCCGGGCGGGTCGACGGGCTGATCGAGGCCGGGCGGTTTCCGTCGCCGCCGGCGACACGTAGCGCGATCCCTTGGCCGCCGATGTGATTCATCTGCCGTTCTCCGGCGCTGCCGGCACCGCTGGATAAGGTGGCGCCATGGACTCTTGGACCGGTCACGAGGTGCCCCGGCTGCCCGGCGCCGGTGTGCCGTTGGCGTTGTTCGACTCCGCTCGGCGGGCGGTGGCACCGACCCGGCCGGTCGACCCGGCGACGATGTACGTCTGCGGGATCACCCCGTATGACGCCACCCATCTCGGGCACGCCGCGACCATGCTCGCGTTCGATCTGGTGCAGCGGATGTGGCGGGACGCGGGGCACCGGGTGCGGTACGTGCAGAACGTTACCGATGTCGATGATCCGCTGCTGGAGCGGGCGGCCCGCGACGGGGAGGACTGGGTGGTCCTCGCGATGCGGGAGACCGCGCTGTTCCGGGAGGACATGGAGGCGTTGCGGATCATTCCGCCGGACCATTACGTGGGTGCGGTGGAGTCGATTCCGGCCATCGCCGAGCGGGTCGGCGTCCTGCTCGACCGCGGCGCCGGCTATCGGCTGGCCGATGGCACCGGTGACGTGTACTTCGACGTGGCCGCCGCGCCGCGGTTCGGCTACGAGTCGAACCTGTCCCGGGAGCAGATGCTGGTCTTTGCCGCCGAGCGGGGTGGTGATCCGCAGCGTCCGGGTAAACGTGACCCGCTGGATCCGCTGCTGTGGCGCGGTGCCCGCGACGGTGAGCCGGCCTGGGACGGCGGTCCCCTGGGCCCCGGCCGACCGGGCTGGCACATCGAGTGCGCGGTGATCGCGCTGGGTCTGCTGGGTGACCGGATCGACGTCCAGGGCGGCGGCAACGACCTGCTGTTCCCCCATCACGAGTGTTCCGCCGCGCACGCGGAGGTGCTGACCGGCACCGGCCCGTTCGCCGTCCACTACGCGCACGCCGGCATGATCGGCCTCAACGGGGAGAAGATGTCCAAGTCCCGGGGCAACCTGGTCTTCGTTTCCCGGCTGCGGGGCGACGGGGTACCGCCGATGGCGCTGCGGCTGGCGCTGATTTCCGGGCACTACCGGGCTGATCGCCAGTGGACCGACGATACGCTCAAAACCGGTCAGCAACGCTGGCACCGGTGGCGCGAGGCCGCCCGGTCCGCTGCCGGACCGTCCGGCGCAGAGCTGCTCGCCGGGGTCCGGGGCCGGCTGGCCGACGATCTCGACACCCCGGGTGCGTTGGCCCTGATCGACGAGTGGGCCGACCACGCGCTCGCCGGTACCGGAGTGGACCCGCAGGCCCCGGCGTTGATGGCCGAGACCTGCGATGCCCTGCTCGGGGTGCGCCTGCGTGACTGACCCGGCCGACCGCACCCGCGCCGGAGCACTGGTCGGGTCCGGCGCCGCCGTCGAACCCGACCAGTGCTCGAATTAGTTCGGTGTGCAGGTCAGGGTCGGTGCGACGGGGGTTCCGGTGGCCGAACCGATCAGACCGAAGCTGGTGGATGCCCCGGATCCGATGCTGCCGTTGTAACCGACGTTGGTGGCGGTGACGGTCGAACCGGTGCTGTTGATCGTGGCGTTCCAGGCCTGGGTCACCTGCTGTCCACTGGGGTTCGTCCAGCTCACCGTCCAGCGGCTGATCGGCGTTCCGCCGGCAGTCACCCGCACCTCGGCCTGGAAGCCGCCCTGCCAGCTGGCGACGACGGAGAAGGTCGCGGTGCAGCCGCCTGGCGCCGGGGTGGTCGGTGGTGCGGTGGTCGGTGATGCGGTCGTGGGCGCCGGGGTGGGCGGTGCGGTGGTCGGGGCCGGCGTGGTGGGCGGCGGGGACACGCCGGTGCCGCCGAAGTTTACGTCGCTGCAGAAGTAGTAGGTCTGGTCAGCGTGGCTGGCCTTCCAGATCAGGTAGACGAGGTGCCGTCCGGTCCGGCCGGGTGCGCTGACCGGGATGTCGACCGACACGCCGTTGAGGTTGGGGTTGCTGGTCCGGGTGCCCTCACCGGGGTCCGCGCCGTCGGTGGTCCGGACCAGCTCCAGGTCGCTCCAGCGCAGCCGCTGGGTGAGCGGGTTGAATCCCTGCCGGGTCACGTACACCAGGTGGTAGTCGGCGCCGTGCAGCGCCTGGTCGTGGTAGGTGACGGTGAAGTTCGTGCCGACGTCGGCGGCTCGCCAGTTGCCGGGTTCGTCCAGTGCGGCGTACCGGACCCCGCCGGTGTTGCCAGCGCTGCACAGTTGGCCGTCGGGGATGTGGGCCTGATGCTGGCCGTTGACCCCGTCGATGTAGAGGCTGTTCCAGTTCCACATGGCGGTGGAGTCCGCCTGCCAGGCCTGCCAGCACATCGGGTCCTCGGTGGCCATCGCGGGGTTCTGGAAGTCATTGGCCCAGCGCTCGTAGCACCCATAGTTGCGCGACGGCGGATCGATCGATGATCCGTGGGCGGTGGCCACGTCGGCGAGCGCGGTGGTGCACAGCAGTGCGGCGGCTGCCGCGACGGTGAGCACCCGGCACAGCGGTGCCCATAGAGTGGCGGTGAGGGAAGGCATGTCTGCTCCCGGACAGAGGTTGGACGGCGGTGGCGGGTTCGCCGGGACAGGCGTTCCCGCCGGATCGGATGGTGGGTAGCCCGGCCCCGCCATGCCGCGCGACCCCTCGCGGCAGTCCCGTCAAGAGATTCACATGCCTCGATTTTCTCTGTCAATAGTTTGAATGCAAAACAAAGTAAGGCGAAAGAAGTGCCGGGTCAGCCGAGTACGAGACCGGGATCCGGGTCCGGATCAGGCATGGGTGCCGGCACCCGATACTCCTCGGTCAAGGTGGTCACCGGGCCGGGCCAGGTCGCCTGGGCCACCTCGATCGGCCGCCGGTCGCCGTCGTAGGCCACGTGCAGCAGATGTAGCACCGGGGTGTCCGGACGGATCCGGAGCAGCTGCGCCTCCTGCCGGCTGGGCTGGCGGGCGCTGAGTACGTCGCGCGCCCAGACGTACCGCCGACCAGTCACCTCCTCGGCCTCCTGGTATGTGGGCCGGCCGAACGGTTCGGCCCGCTCCAGACTGGTGCCGGCGGCGTCGGCCATCCGGAACCAGGATGCTCCCACCTCGACCGGTGAGTCCTCGGTGCGGACCAGGTGGCGGCGGACGATTAGCTCGGTACCATCGGTGACGCCGAAGGCGTCGGCCACCTCGGGCACCGCCGGGGCCGGGCCGACCTCGGTCAGTTGCTGGCGGTAGCGCGCCGCCAGGTCGGCGTGGTATCCACGGTGTCCGCCGTACCGGCCGCGAGCGAGTCGGTTGAGCCGGCGTCGGGTGCCCCGTACGAAGGTGCCGGAGCCCGGCTTGGTGATCAGCAGTCCTTCGACGCGGAGCTGATCGACGGTACGCTGCGCGGTCTGCTTGGCCACGCCGTACATCTCGGCGAGCGCGGGGATGGCGGGTAGCCGTTCGCCGGGTGCCCACTCACCGCGTCGAATCCGTTCCCGGATCAGATCGGCGATCTGGCGGTGTGGAACCTCGGCGGCTCCAGGATTGACCTGCATCTGTGAACTGACCGTCCTTCCCGACGAGATACCTAGCATCCTAGGACACGAAACACGGTGTGTCCAGCCCGACTACCGACGAAGCCGCACCATCGAAACTGTCAGTAACAGGCAGCCGACCCGGCCGTCCCGCGCCGGATCAGCGCCCGGCGGCAGTCACCGCTTGCGGGCGATCAGCGCACCGTTCGCACCGGGGGCGTCGAAGACGACGGTACGGATGGAACCGAAACCGGCATCGGCCAGCCAGTCGGCGTACTCGGTCTCCGAGTAGTTGCGCCCGCCCTCCGTCTCTACCAGCATGTTCATCCCCATCAGGGCGGCCTCGGGCGGACCGGTGCGTTCGGGGTTGAGCAGTAGCTCGCAGACGACGATCGTGCCGCCGGACGGCAGTGCGTCGTGGCAGCGGGCCAGCAGCGCCCGGTTGGTCGCTTCGTTCCAGTCGTGCAGGATCATGCTGAGCAGGATGGTGTCATATCCCTGCGGGAGCTTCTCGTCGGCGAAGAAGTCACCGGCGACGGTGTCGATCCGGTCGGCCAGACCTGCGGCGGCGGCCTTCTCCGCAGCGACCGGCACGACGTGTGGCACGTCGTAGACGCTCGCCCGCAGATGCGGGTAGCGCCGGCACAGCTCGATGGGATACGCGCCCGACCCGCCGCCCAGGTCGAGTAGCCGGTGGTGGGCGCTGAAATCGTAGGCGTCGCCCAGCGCGCGGGCCGTGAAGATCGACGCGGCGTACATCGCCTCCAGGAACAGGTTCCGGATCCGCGGGTCCACGTCGGCGAAGAGCGACTCCTGGGTGTCCGGATCCCAGGTCAGTGGCCGGTCGGTACGCAACGCCTCACCGATGCGGTGCCACGGTAGGTAGGTGCGTTCGTCGCAGTAGCGAATCTGACCGCCGAAGTAGTAGGGACGGTCGGCTACCAGGAACTCCTCGGCGATCGGCGCGTTGCGGTAGCTGTTGGAGCCGGGTTGCTTGGTGAGCAGTCCGAGCGAGGCGCAGGCGGCGAGCAGGGTATCCGCCGGGCGCTCAGCCAGCCCGTACTCGTCGCACAGTTGCCCGACGGTGATGGTCCGGCCGCCGGCGAGCCTGGTGAACAGGTTCAGCTCGACGGCGGCGGCCAGGGTCTTGAAGCTCCAGAAACCGGTCACCAGACGCATAAGAGGGGTGGGGGTTAGCATCCGGACATTTTCCGGTAAAGAGCCGTCCGACTGACGGAGCTGTCAGTTAGCCGATAGATCCAGGTCGGGTATCCGTCCGGCCGGTCACCACGAACCGGCTGTCGGGCCGGCCGACCCGCCCCTGCGGCGCAGGTACTTCTCGAACTCTTGGGCGATCTCGTCACCGGTCAGCGGCTGGATACCAGCATCGCCGACCCGTTCCTCCAACTCGCGAACGTATTCGCCCAGCTCGGCGTCCTGCTCGGCGGTGGCCCGCACCCGGGCCTCCCACTTCGCCGCCTCCTCGGCCATGTCGGCCATCGGCACCGGCAGGTCGAGCACGTCCTCCACTCGGTGCAGCAGCGCCAGTGTCGCCTTCGGGCAGGGTGGGTTGTTGGCGTAGTGCGGCACGTGCACCCAGAACGAGACCGCGTCCACCTCCGCGTGGGCACAGGCGTCCTGCAGTACTCCGACGATCCCGGTGGGACCGTCGTACCGGGTCGGGACGAGCTGGAGCCGCTGCGCCGCCTCCTTCTCCGAGGCGGTCCCGCTGATCGGCAGCGGCCGGGTGTACGGCACGTCGGCGAGTAGAGCGCCGAGCAGCACCACCCGGTTGACCTCCAGGCTGTGGCACAGCTCCAGGACCTGTTCACAGAAGGTGCGCCAGCGCATGCTCGGTTCGATCCCGTGGATCAGTACCACGTCCCGGTCGGTGCCTTCCGGGCTGGCCACCATGAACCGGGTCGTCGGCCATTCGATGCGGCGCGCGTCGCCGCTGGAGCCGGTGATGGTCGGCCGGCTGACCTGGAAGTCGTAGAAGTCCTCCGGGTCCAGCGCGGCGATTTCTCGGGCCTGCCAGACCTCCTGCAGGTGCTCGACGGCCGCAGTGGAGGCGTCCGCGGCGTCGTTCCAGCCTTCGAACGCGGCGATTGCCACCGGTGACCGCAGCACCGGCAGACCGTCGAACTCGGTCACCGAGCCTCCTCGCCGTCATTGCGACCTGGCAGCGCGTGCGCGGTCGTTGCGACTACTCGTCGACGTCTGGGTGCGGGGTAGTTGTCGTGCCTCACCCTGTCAGCCTACGTGCCGATCGACGACCCGGCCCGGTGGCCGCGCCGGCTCCACCGGCGGCCTGATCCGCGCACCGCCGCCGTACGTATTGCGCAACTGGGGCAGCATGGACCGCGGACGGCAACGCGTCGCCGTCCGACAAGTGAGCGAGGAGGCCGGTATGCGCCAGCCCGGCGACCGTGTCCGCAGCCGGTTTCAGCTGGTGGCGTTGTGTGCCGCCGTCGTCGCGGCGGCGGCCTGCGCCGCGGTGCCGCTGCCCGACGACGGGCCGGGTGAACCCAACCAGCCGGCGGTGCCTGGAGGCGGTGCCACCGGAGCGGGCGCCGACGGTTCACTCGACGGCACCGACACGGTCGAGGAGTTCGAGCAGGACATCGCGGGTGCCGAAGCTCTCGCCGACCAGTACTGGTCGCAGCGGTTCGCCGGGTTCGGCGCGTCGTTCGAGCCGATCGGGCAGGCCATCGCCTACCAGCGCGACGGCGAATTGAGCTGCGGCGACCAGCTCATTCCGCGTAACAACGCGGTCTACTGCCTGACAAGTGGGTCCGAGTTCATCGCCTACGACGCGAACTGGGCATTCGACGTGTTCCAGACGGTCGGCGACTCGTTTCTGTTCTACCTCATCGGCCATGAATACGCGCACGGAATTCAGGTTCGCCTGGACCTGGATTACCGGTTCAGCATCCAGCGGGAACTGGCCGCCGACTGTCTGGCCGGGGCCTACCTCGGCGACTCGGTACGCGACGGCACGCTGCAGCTCGACGACGGTGACCTGGAGGAGTTTCAACGCGGTCTGGCGACCGTGGCGGACGATCCCGACCAGCCGTGGTTCGAGGAGGGCTCGCACGGCACCGCCGACCAGCGGATCACGGCCTTCTTCAACGGGTACGACCGGTCGCTGGCCGGGTGTGACCTGACCTGACCGTCGCCGGCCGGCAGCCTGCGCTGCGCCGTCGCCGGCTGGGCGACAGCGCTGTGATCAGGCAGGATCGTGGGACGCATGTCGTGCCCGGACCAGGGAGGTTCCGCTGAATACTCTGCCACCCGCCGCCGTCCTGTTCGACATGGACGGCACGTTGATCGACAGCGAGAAGCTCTGGGACGTGGCCCTGCGGGAGCTGGCCGTGCACTACGGCGGGCAACTGTCCGCCGAGGCTCGGTTGGCGATGGTGGGTTCGGACATGGCCACCACGATGGGGCTGCTGCATGAGGACCTGGGCCAGCCGTGGCGGGACCCGGCGACCGGCGCTGCCTGGCTGACCCGACGGGTCACCGCCCTGTTCAGCGCCGGCGTCCCGGCCCGGCCGGGCGCGTTCGAGCTGGTCCGCGCGGTACGGACGGCCGGCCTCCGCACCGCGCTGGTCACCTCGACCGAGCGTGCTCTGGTGGACGTGGCACTGCACACCATCGGGCGGCACAACTTCGACGTGGTGTGCTGCGGAGACGAGGTGCCGGCGACCAAACCCGATCCGGCCCCGTACCTGGCCGCTGCGGCCGCCCTCGGCGTGTCGGCGGTGGACTGTGTGGCGGTCGAGGATTCCCCGGCCGGGGTGGCCAGCGCGCACGCCGCCGGGGCGGCGGTGCTCGCGGTGCCGGCCGAGGCGGTGTTTCCGGTGCCGGACCGGGTCCAGGTACGGGCGAGCCTGTGCGACGTGACCGTGGCCGATCTGACCGCGCTGCTTGCCGCGTACCGGGCTGATCTGCCCCTGGCGGCCGGTTGACGGGCTGCCCGGAGCGGGCTGCCCGTCAACCGCCTGGCGGTCACTCGTGCGAGATCGCCTGCAGTACGTTCAACCGGGACGCCCGCCAGGACGGCCACCAGGCGGCGACCACGCCGGCCAGCGCGGCGGCAACGACGAACCCGACGAGTTGGCCGACCGGCACACTGACCACAGACAGCACGTCCTGGCTGCGCATCGCGAACGACGCGGCCAGTCCGAGCGCCACGCCCAACGCCACGCCGAGCAGACAACCGAAGACCGCCATCAGCAGTGACTCGACGCGGACCATCCGGCGGACCTGGCGTCGGCTCATCCCCACCGCGCGTAGCAGCCCGAGTTCCCGGGTACGTTCGTGGATGCTCAGCACCAGGGTGTTGACGATCCCGATGAAGGCCACCAGTACGGCGAGGGCCAGCAGTACGTAGAAGATGCTGAGCAGGATGTCGACCAGCTGGTTCTGCTGCTCGACGAAGCTGCTGCGGTCGCCGACCGTCACCAACGGGTAGTCGGCCATCAGCGCCTCGGTCTCGGCGACGATCCGCTGCACGTCGGCGTCCGGGGTGGTGGCGACGAACCCCTGGTAGGCCAGCGGCCCGGCGAGGTACTGCACCTGGGACTCGGGCAGGATCAGCCCGGCGGTGAGCGCGGTGCGGTAGACGCCGACGAGTTCGTAGGTCCGTCCGCCGCCACGTGGCATGTCGATGACGATGTCGTCGCCGACCGTCCAGCCGTTGGACTCCGCGGTGTTCACGTCAACCACCGTCTCGCCGTCGCCGGCGTCGAGGCGGCCCTGTACGGTCTCGAAGGCGAACATCGAGCCGGCCTGTGACAGGTCGGTGGCAGAGATGAGCTGGTTGGGGCGGCCGTCGGCGGTCAGTATCGCGAGGTGGTACGCGACGGTGCCGGTCACGCCGTCGATCTCGGCTACCTGGTCGAGGCGTGCGGGGTCGAAGCCCTCCCGCCCGGTCGGCAGTTGCTGGCCGTTGGTCAAGATGATGATCTCGGCCCCGAGGCCGTTCTCCACCAGGTCGGTGGTGGTCGCCTTCAACGACGACCCGATCACCGCGATGGTGCTGACCAGGGTCACCCCGATCATCAGAGCGGCGGCGGTGACAGCGGTACGCCGCGGGTTGCGCAGCGTGTTGCGGCGGCCGAGACCGGTCGCCGTACCCCAGCTGATCAGGCGTCCGACGGCACCGGCCACCGGACGGGTGAGGGCGGGCGACAGCAGCGCCACGCCGATGATCGACAGCAGCACCCCACCGCCGAGCGCTACGGCGGTCAGCCCGGAGACACCGATCAGACCCACGGACAGCAGTCCCGCGCCGAGCGCGGTGACCACCCCACCGGTGATGGTGAGCCCGGTCAGCGGCCGGTCCGGGCGGACCACGTCCCGCATCGCGGCCACCGGTGGGACCGCCGAGGCACGGATCGCCGGAATCAACGCCGCGACCATGGTCATCAATACGCCGACCAGGTAGGACGCCAGGATCGCGACTGGTGAGACGATCAGCCCGCCAGCGGGCAGCGACAGCGCCTCGACTGCCAGGAACTGCAGGCCGGCGGCGACGCCGATACCGGCGGCCAGGCCGAGGGTGGCCGCGATCACGCCGACGACCAGCGCCTCGATCAGCACCGCCGAGGTGACCTGGGCCCAGCTGGCGCCGAGTGCCCGGAGCAGGGCCAGCTCGCGGGACCGCTGCGCGACCAGGATGTTGAACGTGTTGAAGATCAGGAACATGCCGACCAGCAACGCGATCAGCGCGAACCCGAGGAAGAACCAGTTGACGAAGGTCAGCAGCTGGGTGAACTGGGACGCCTGCTCGTCGGCGAGCTCCGCGCCGGTCACCGCCTCGAACCCGGCCGGCAGCCCGTCGGCCACCAGCCGCTTGAGCTCGTCGTCGGTGACGCCGGGGTCGGCGGTCAACTGTGCCGCGCCGAACACCCCGGTCTGGCCGTAGAACAACTGCTGTGCCTGTGGCACGGTGAAGGCGACCAGTGTCTCGCCGCCGAGGGTGGACCTGCCCCCGCTGTACTCCAGCAGGCCCACCACGTCGTACTCGCTGGCCTGGTAGGCGCTGGAGACGTACACCCGGATCCGGTCGCCGACCGTGACGCCGGCCTGCTCGGCGGTCAACCGGGTCACCGCGACCTCGTCGTCGGCGCTGGGCGTGCGTCCCTCGGCGACCTGGAGCAGCGCGTCGTCGCCGGCGGCGGTCAGGCCGATGCCCAGCTGCGGTGCCTGGCTCGGCACCGCCTTGCCGTCGGCGGCCCGGAACGGGATCACCCCGGTCGAACTGGCGTCACCGGTCACCGACGCCACCCCGTTGACAGCGGCGATGCGATCCAGGTCAGCGTCGGTCAGCAGCGGCGGCTCCGCCTGCTGACCGCCCGTATCGGCCGCCTGCACCTGTACGGCGACGTCCGCGTTGACGGTCTGGAAGAGCCGTTCGAAGCGGCTGCTCAAGCTGTCGGTGAGCACCGTGGCGCTGGAAACGAACAGCACCCCGAGGATGATCGCCACCCCGGACAGCACAAGTCGCAGCTTGCGGGAGAGCAGACTCTTCAACGTGGCGCGCAGCATCAGGCCTGCTCCTGCTCGATCGCCGCGACGTCGAGGCCCTTCAGCCGGTCGAGGACCGCCTCGGCGGTCGGCTGCTGTAGCTCGTCGACGATCCGGCCGTCGGCGAGGAAGACGACGCGGTCGGAGTAGGAGGCGGCGACCGGGTCGTGGGTGACCATGACGATGGTCTGCTGGTGGTCGCGTACCGAGTTGCGCAGGAACCCGAGAACGTCGGCGCCGGCGCGGGAGTCGAGGTTGCCGGTTGGCTCGTCGGCGAAGACAACGTCCGGGCGGGCGACGAGGGCGCGGGCGCAGGCGACCCGCTGCTGCTGGCCGCCGGACAGCTCGGTGGGTCGGTGGTGTAGGCGGTCACGCAGGCCGACGGTGTCGATCACGGTGTCGAACCAGGCCGGGTCGGGTTTGCGGCCGGCGATCGCCATGGGCAGCAGAATGTTCTCCTCGGCGGTGAGCGTGGGGAGGAGGTTGAACTGCTGGAAGATGAAGCCGAGTTTGTCCCGGCGGAGTCTGGTCAGTCCGGTGTCGTTCAGTCCGGTGATTGTGGTGTCGCCGATGGTGATGGTGCCGCGGGTGACGGTGTCGAGCCCGGCGAGGCAGTGCATCAGGGTGGATTTACCGGAGCCGGACGGCCCCATGATGGCGGTGAAGCGGGCGGGTTCCAGGTCGAGGGTGACGCCGTGCAGGGCGATCACCCGGGCTTCGCCGGTGCCGTACACCTTCCACACGTCGACTGCCCGGGCAGCCGGTTCGGTCGCTGTCGTCGTTGTCACGTCGGAGGCTCCTACCGTTGTTGTCTGTCGCCAACGGTATGTTTCGGGCGCTGTGACTGGGTCCTGCCCGGGAACGGTTCACCACTCCGTCCACGACGGGGGGCGCATCTCCGACCTGAGGATGATCGCGACGGGCCGGACTCATCCGCCAGGGCGGACCAGGCCGGACTCGTACGCCAGCACCACGGCCTGGACCCGGTCCCGCAGCCGGAGTTTGGTCAGCACGTGTCCGACGTGGGTCTTGATGGTGGTTTCGCTGACCGACAGGGTGGTGGCGATCTCGGCGTTGGACAGCCCTCGGGCCATCTGGATGAGCACTTCACGTTCCCGTTCGGTGAGCACGTCCAGCGCCTTCGGTGGTGCCGCGTCCGGGTCGGGCAGGGTGAGCGCGAACTTGTCCAACAGCCGGCGCAGGATCCGGGGGGCCACCACGGCCTCACCGACCGCCACTGTCCGGATGGCTGCCACCAGGTCCTCGGCGGGCACGTCCTTGGCCAGGAAACCGCTGGCACCGGCGCGCAGCGCCCCCACCACGTACTCGTCGAGGTCGAAAGTGGTGAGGATGAGGACCCGGACCGGCAGCCGGGCGTCGACGATCGCCTGGGTCGCCGCCACCCCGTCCATCCGGGGCATCCGGATGTCCATCAGCACGACGTCGGGCAGCAGCCGGCGGGCCAAATCGACGGCTTCCGCTCCGTCCGCCGCATCGCCGACGATGTCCAGGTCGTCCTCGGCGCCGAGGACCATCCGGAACCCGGTGCGCAGCAGCGGTTGGTCGTCGGCGAGCAGGATCCGCACCGGACGGGTGGTGGACGGCTCGGCGATGCCGGGTTCGCTCACGGTGCTCCTTGTCGGGTAGCCGCCCCCAGCTGCTCCATCGGCAGCTTGGCGTAGATGCGGAAGCCACCGCCCGGGCGCGGGCCGGTCCGCAGCGTGCCACCGTACAGGGCCACCCGCTCCCGCATTCCGACCAGACCGTGCCCGACCCGGCCGTGGTCCGGACCGGGCCCGCGGCCGGTGTCGAAGACCTCGACGATCAGCCAGTAGACGCCGAAGCTGAGCCGTACCTCGGCGGTTGCCGCTCCGGCGTGCTTGAGCGCGTTGGTGAGCGCCTCCTGGACGATCCGGTAGAGGGTCAGGGTCACACCGGGATCCAGGTCCCCGGGTACCCCGTCGATTCGCAGGGTCACCGGCAGACCGGCCTCGCGGATCTGCTCGACCAGGGACTCGATGCCGCCGAGCCCTGGCTGCGGGGTGAGCTCGACGTCGGCCGGTTCGGCGTCGGTGCGCAGGACGTCGAGCAGCCGACGCATCTCCCGTAACGTGCTGCGGCTGGTGTCGGCGATGGCGCCGAGCGCCTCGTCGGCGGCGGCCGGGTCGCGGTGCAGTACCCGACGGGCACCGGTGGCCAGCACCCCCATCACGCTGACGTGGTGGGCGACGACGTCGTGCAGCTCCCGGGCGATCCGTCGCCGTTCGCCGGCGACCGCCTGGTCCGCAGCGGCCCGCTGGTTCTCCTCGGCTACCCGGGCGCGTTCGGCCAGCGTCCGCGTCGCCGACCGGCGGGCGTGCACGGTCCGCCCGATGAAGAAGGCGACCAGCATGGTCAGCCCGTTGACGAACAGCAGGTACATCCGGGAGATTCCCGGCAGTTCGGTGCCCTGCGGCAGCACCGCGTTGACGGTCAGCACCGGCAGCCACAGTACGGCGGCGGCGGCGACCGCCGGGCGTAGCGCCAGCCAGCAGGCCGCGGTGTAGGTCAGGATCACCAGTGCGAGCGCCATACTCGCCGGCTCGTGGCCGGTCAGCAGCGGGACTGCCACCATCGCGGCGCTGGCCAGCACGGCCGGCCAGACGACGACCCGACGTACCGCGATCGGCGCTGCCACGATCAGGCTCCAGCCGACGACGGCCGGCCAGCCGAGGTCTGACTCGGGCCTCGGCTGGCCGGCCGGGCCGAGCCCGTGCAGGGCCAAATCGACCAGGACGACCGCGGCGGCGAGCAGACCGTCGCGGGCCAGCACCGACGGTACCGAACCGGTCGTGCCGGTGCTCCGGGCCCTACCCCACCACCGCCACCACCAGGACTGGTGTGGTCCGGTGGACCGGTCCGGCTCGGTGGGCTCCATGCCGCGACGGTATCCGGTACGGCGGTGGCGTCGCGCCCACCACGGCGCAGGACCTGGTCTCCTCCCTCAGGAGACCAGGTCCTGCGCCAGGTCGGGGAAGGGCGGCGGGGTCCCGCCGTACACCGGGCAGTACGTCTGGTAGCTGCACCAGTCGCAGAGCCGGCTCTGTTTGGGGCGGAAGTCCCGGCTCTCGGTGGCCTGCAGGATTGCCCGCCAAAGCGCCAGGACGGTGCGTTCGAACCGCTGCAGCTCCTCGGCGTCTGGCGTGTAGTCGCAGACCTCGCAGTCGCGCAGGTACAGCAGCCGGAGCACCCGGGGGACGACGCCGCGGGTGCGCCACAGCACCAGGGCGTAGAACTTCAGCTGGAACAGTGCCCGGGACTCGAACGCCTCGCGCGGGGCACCGCCGGTCTTGTAGTCGACCACCCGCAGGTCCCCGCCGGGGGAGACGTCCAGCCGGTCGATGTAGCCGCGGATCAGCAGCTGTCCGTCGACCACCGCGTTGACCAGGCTCTCCCGTTCGGCCGGTTCCAGCCGGCGAGGATCCTCGACGGTGAAGTAGCCGTCGAGCAGGTGCCGCGCGGCGGCCAGGAACTCGTCCAGTTCCGGGCGGGGCGCCGGCTCGTCGGACGCCGGTTCCGCCGGTCCGGTGGAGACGACGTCGGCCAGCGTCGGGTCGGTGTCCAGCAGCCGTTGCCACTGCGGGGCGACCAGGGCGGCGGCCGCGGCCGGGATGCGCTGGTCGGCCGGCAGATCGAACAACCGTTCCAGGACGGCGTGGACCAGGGTGCCCCGGGCCTGGTCGACGGTGGTCCGCTCGGGTAGCCGGTCGATGCTGCGGAACCGGTACAGCAGCGGGCAGGTCTTGAAGTCGGCCGCCCGAGACGGCGACAAGGTGGCCAGCCGGGGCGGTCCGACGTCGGGCGCGATCTCCGGACCGGTTGTCACTGCGCGTACCGTTTCCGCCGTCATGGCAGGCAGGGTATGGCACTGGTGTGACAACCCGGCCGGCGGCTCGGCGACAAACCGTGCGCGCCGGGCGGTACGGCGTTCCGTAGCATCAACCCGATGGAGGACACCGCGAAACGCCCCGACCGGCGCCCTGACCGGCGCCCTGACCGGCGGCCGGGGATCAGCCTCGGCCGGGTGCTCGGCTTCCCGGTGCACCTCCACACCTCGGTGCTGTTCCTGGCGATCCTGGTCACCGTGCTGTACGGCGAGTTCGTCCGCACCCAGCTGGACGTGCCACAGCCGGCCCGGTACGCGGTCGGCCTGGGCTTCGTGGTCTGTCTGCTCGGTTCGGTGCTGCTGCACGAGTTGGGTCACGCGTTGACCGCCCGCCGGTACGGCATCGGCGTTCGCGGGATCACCCTGGAGATGCTCGGCGGCTACACCGAAATGGACCGGGACGCCCCGACCCCCAAGGTCGACCTGCTGGTGTCGCTGGCCGGTCCGGCGGTGTCGCTGGTCCTGGGACTGGTCGCGGTGGTGGCCACCGTGCTGCTGCCGGACCGTACGTTGATCGACCAGTTGGCGTTCCAGTTGGCGGCGGCGAACCTGCTGGTGGCGGTGTTCAACGCGTTGCCGGGGCTGCCCCTCGACGGCGGGCGCGCGCTGCGTGCCGCGGTCTGGGCGGTGACCAGGGACCGCCACGTCGGCACCGAGGCCGCCGGTTGGGTCGGTCGGGCCGTGGCGGCGGGCACCGCCGGCCTGGTCGTGCTGCTCACGGTGGCCGGTATCCTGTCCCCGTTCGGGCTGATCTTCATGCTGCTGGTGGCGTTCACCCTCTGGCAGGGTGCCGGCCAGTCGATCCGGGTCGCGCGCATCGGCCGCCGGTTCCCGTTGGTCAACCTGGCGAAGCTCGCCCAGCCGGTCTTTCCGGTGCCGAGCGGCACACCGTTGGCCGAGGCGCAGCGTCGGGTCGCCGGCCCCCACCCGGCGCAGCCGGGTGGGGGCCGAAAGCCGGCCCTGGCGGTGACGGACTCGGTCGGCCGGTTGGTCGCGCTGGTGGACCGGGCCGCGGCCGCGGCGGTCCCGCCGGAGCGCCGCCCGTGGGTGGCGGTCGACACCGTCGCGCGCGGTATCGACGGGGTACGCCGGATCCCGGTCGACCTCACCGGCGAGCAGGTGGTCCGTACCGTGCAGGAACATCCGGGCGCGCAGTACCTGGTGACCCGGGGCGAGGACGTGATCGGCGTACTGCACGTCGCCGATCTGGCGCAGTTGTTGGAACCGAACCGAAAGATGAGCCCGTGACCCCTCCGCCGACCGCCGTCGCATCCGGCGACGTCAGTACCACGCCGATCTCCACCCGGCGTGGCCCCTTCCAGCCGGGCGACCGGGTGCAGCTGACCGACCCGAAGGGGCGGATGCACACCGTCACGCTCGCTGCCGGCCGGTCGTTCCATACCCATCGCGGTGCCCTGGCGCACGACGAGCTGATCGGCCTGCCCGAAGGCAGCGTGGTGACGTCGGCCGGCGGTACCGCGTACCTCGCGCTGCGTCCACTGCTGGCCGACTACGTGCTGAGCATGCCGCGCGGGGCCCAGGTGATCTATCCGAAGGACGCCGCGCAGATCGTAGCGATGGGTGACGTGTTCCCGGGTGCCCGGGTGCTGGAGGCCGGTGCCGGGTCGGGCGCGCTGACCTGTTCGCTGCTGCGCGCCGTCGGCACCGACGGTGAGGTGCACTCGTACGAGGCCCGGGCGGACTTCGCCGAGGTGGCTCGGACGAACGTGCAGGCGTTCTTCGGTGGCCCGCACCCGGCGTGGCGGCTGCACGTCGGTGATGTCGCATCCTGTCCGGAGGTCGGCTTCGACCGGATCATCCTGGACATGTTGACGCCGTGGGAGGTGCTGGACCTGGTGGCTCGGGCGTTGCTGCCCGGCGGGGTCTTCGTCGGCTACGTCGCCACCACGCCGCAGCTGAGCGAACTGGTCGAGGCGTTGCGCGCCGACGGCGGGTTCACCGAACCCCGGGCGTGGGAGTCGCTGGTGCGGGACTGGCATGTCGACGGGCTGGCGGTGCGGCCCGACCACCGGATGATCGGGCATACCGCGTTCCTGGTGTCGGCCCGCCGGCTGGCTCCGGGGGTCAGCGCGCCGCCGCGGCGGCGCAAGCCGAGCAAGGGAGCGGAGGCGTACGCGGCGCGCCGTCGGGACCGCGCCGGTGCGCCGGTGCCGTCCGACGCCGCCGGCCCGGCGTCACCCGACGGGGCCGAAGGGCCGGCGGTGTCGCTGGGCACGGGGGCCGGGACGGGTCCGGCATGAGCCGGCCCGCGTTCGGTGGTGGCGAGTTGCCGGCGGTCTTCCCCGACTGGTCGCCCTATCCGGAGCTGGACGCGGCCAGCCGGGCGTACCTGCGGGATCCGGACGTCGCGCTGGAGGCGCTCGGTGGGGTGCTGGCGGGTGCCGAGGTTCTCGCCTTCACCCTCGAGCGGTTCGTCAACGAGGTCAACGGAGTCTGGCAGGAGGTGGCGATCTGCGACGGCAGCCGGATGGTCCTGTGGCACGGTGAGGACGTCCCGCCGGGGGACGGGCCGGTCGGGTCGATGACGTCGTCGCTGCGGGTAGTGCCGTTGTCCACGGTCACCGAGGTCGGCTGCCGCCGCCGGCTGACCCGTACGCCGACCGGGCAGATCCGGGTGGACAGCGTCGACGTCTACCTGCTGCTCAGTTCGCAGGACGAGACGCAACCGGAGGAGCCTCTCGGCCCCCGGCACGACGCGCTGCGGTTCGGCAAGACGCTCGACGACGGTGGTTCGGGGCAGATCGCGCGGCTCGAGGAGTTCGCCCGGGTGGTCGCCTCGGTGGTGGGCCGTCCGTTACTGTGACGTGGGCCACGCATCGCAGGGCAGGTGGCCGTCCCGGCGGGCAGCAGGCCCGTACCAGGTAGACCGGGCGGCTAACCGGCGTCCGGTCCGCTGACCTCGGTCTGGTCGTCCGCGCGGACCACGTGGATGCACTCGCCGGGACAGTCCTTGGCCGCGTCGATCACGTCGAGCCGCAGCCGTTCGGGGACTGCGACCCGGGCGCCCTCGGCGACCTGCAGTTCGCCGGAGGCGTCCTTGACGTAGGCGAGTCCGTCGATGTCGAACTCGAAGACGTCCCGGGCGTACTGCACGCACAGCCCGTCCCCGGTGCAGAGGTCCTGGTCGACCCAGACCTGCAGCTCCGTGTCGGTTGATGCCGTTTCGCCCGGCTCTCCGGGGGACCGGGTCTCGGTCGGGGTCGTCACCGCGCACCTCCCTGAGTCGTGCCCGTCCTCGCGTCCCGACGGTACCCGACACGCCGTGGGACCGGCCGGCCAGGCGTCCGTCGGCCGCTTGTGACGTGCCCGAGCGATCAAGGTTGTGGGACGACTGTGTTGCGTGGGTTCGAAACGTCCGGCAAACGGCTAGTGTTAGGGCAGTACGTTTTAGCCCCCGGGGAGGTGGGACGTGGCACGCAGCGACGACGCGGATTCGCGCGCCGCACGGTGGGAGAAGGAGGCCCACGATCTCTCCACCCAGGTCGCGTTTCTTCAAGAGGAACTCGCTCTGGTGCGGCGCAAGTTGACCGAAAGCCCCCGACACGTCCGGCAGCTCGAGGAACGGCTGGCGGCAGCGCAGGCGCAGCTGGCCCGACTGACCGAGAACAACGAACGGCTCGTGGCGACCCTCAAGGAAGCCCGGGCCCAGATCGTCACGCTCAAGGAGGAGATCGACCGGCTGGCGCAACCGCCCAGCGGGTACGGCGTCTTCCTGGCCCGACACGCGGATGGCACGGTGGATGTCTTCACCGGTGGCCGGAAGCTGCGGGTGGCGCTCTCCCCCTCGTTGGACGCCGACGAGCTCCAACGCGGCCAGGAGGTCCTGCTCAACGACGCGCTCAACGTGGTCGACGCGTTCGGGTACGAGCGGGTCGGTGAGGTGGTGATGCTCAAGGAACTCCTCGACAACCCGACCGGCGAGCCGAGTGACCGTGCTCTGGTCATCTCGCACGCCGACGAGGAGCGGGTGGTGCACCTGGCGCAGACGCTGGTCGGCAGCGCGCTGCGGGCCGGCGACTCGCTGATGATCGAGCCGCGGTCGGCGTACGCCTACGAGCGGATCCCGAAGAGCGAGGTCGAGGAGCTGGTGCTGGAGGAGGTGCCGGACGTCGACTACACCGACATCGGCGGCCTGCACGCCCAGATCGAGCAAATCAGGGACGCGGTCGAGCTGCCGTTCCTGCACGCGGAGCTGTTCCGTGAGCACCACCTGCGCCCACCGAAGGGCATCCTGCTCTACGGTCCGCCCGGGTGCGGCAAGACCCTGATCGCCAAGGCGGTGGCCAACTCCCTGGCCAAGAAGATCGCTGAGCGGCGGGGTGAGGAGAAGCACACCAGCTACTTCCTCAACATCAAGGGCCCTGAGCTGCTCAACAAGTACGTCGGTGAGACCGAGCGGCACATCCGGCTGATCTTCCAGCGGGCCCGGGAGAAGGCCGGCGAGGGTACTCCGGTGATCGTGTTCTTCGATGAGATGGACTCGGTCTTCCGGACCCGCGGTTCCGGTGTCTCCTCGGACGTGGAGAACACCATCGTTCCGCAGCTGCTGAGCGAGATCGACGGGGTCGAGGGCCTGGAGAACGTGATCGTGATCGGTGCCTCCAACCGGGAGGACATGATCGATCCGGCGATCCTGCGGCCCGGTCGGCTGGACGTCAAGATCAAGATTGAGCGTCCGGACGCCGAGGCGGCCAAGGATATCTTCTCCAAGTACATCCTCACCGGGCTGCCGCTGCACCCGGACGACCTCACCGAGCACGGCGACGATCCGCAGGCCACGGTGGCAGCCATGATCGACGCCGTGGTGCTGCGGATGTACTCGGAGACCGACGAGAACCGGTTCCTCGAGGTGACCTACGCCAACGGGGACAAGGAGGTCCTGTACTTCAAGGACTTCAACTCCGGCGCGATGATTCAGAACATCGTCGACCGGGGCAAGAAGATGGCAATCAAGGAGTTCCTCACCTCCGGGCGCAAGGGTCTGCGGTTGCAGCACCTGCTCGACGCGTGCGTCGACGAGTTCCGGGAGAACGAGGACCTGCCCAACACCACAAACCCGGACGACTGGGCCCGGATCTCCGGCAAGAAAGGGGAGCGGATCGTCTACATCCGTACCCTCGTCTCCGGCGGCAAGGGCGCGGAGGCCGGCCGGTCGATCGAGACGGCCAGCAACACCGGGCAGTACCTCTGACCACGGCCCGGTGTCCCGCACCCCGCCTCGGGGTGCGGGACACCGGCTCCGCGCCGCGGTCCGTGCGCGCCGCGGGACCGGTGTCCGACGTGCCCCCGCGTGACCACACGGACACGCCAACGTCCGGTTCCGTCGGTGCACGGACTACGCTCGACATGACGGGCGCCGACGGAAGCGATGAGGTAACGGCATGAGTGTGCGGCGGATCATGGGCACCGAGGTGGAGTACGGGATCTCCGTGCCCGGCCAGCCCGGAGCCAACCCGATGGTCACTTCCTCCCAGGTGGTCAACGCCTACGGCGCCCGACCCGAGCTGAACCGGGGAGGTCGGGCCCGGTGGGACTACGAGGAGGAGTCGCCGCTGCGTGACGCCCGGGGCTTCACCTACTCGGGGGCGGCCTACGACCCGGCGGAGGCCCTCGCCGACGAGGATCTGGGCCTGGCCAACGTGATCCTCACCAACGGCGCCCGGCTCTACGTCGACCACGCCCACCCCGAGTACTCCACCCCCGAGGTCACCAACCCGCTGGACCTGGTCCGGTGGGACAAGGCGGGGGAGCGGGTGATGGCGGAGGCGGCCCGCCGCGCGGCGACCATCCCCGGTTCGCACCCCATTCAGCTCTACAAGAACAACACCGACAACAAGGGCGCCAGCTACGGCGCCCACGAGAACTACCTGATGCGTCGGCAGACGCCGTTCGCCGACATCGTGGCGTACCTGACGCCGTTCTTCGTCACCCGGCAGATCGTCTGCGGGGCGGGCCGGGTCGGTATCGGCCAGGACGGCTCCCAGGCGGGGTTCCAGATCTCCCAGCGGGCCGACTTCTTCGAGGTCGAGGTGGGCCTGGAGACGACGCTGAAGCGGCCGATCATCAACACCCGGGACGAACCGCACGCCGACGCCGACAAGTACCGCCGGCTGCACGTGATCATCGGCGACGCCAACCTCTCGGAGATCTCCACCTACCTGAAGCTCGGCACCACCTCGTTGATCCTGACCATGATCGAGGAGAAGGCGCTCGGCGCCGATCTGGGCATCGCCGACCCGGTGGCCGAGCTCAAGGCGGTGAGCCACGATCCGTCCCTGGCGCATCTGATGCGGCTGCGCGACGGCCGCCGGCTCACCGCGCTCGATCTGCAGTGGGCGTTCTACGAACGGGTCAGGGCGTTCGTCGACGATCGGTACGGCACCGACCTCGACGAGGCCACGGCTGACGTGCTGGACCGCTGGGAGGACGTGCTCGACCGGCTGGGACGGGATGTGATGTCCTGCGCGCAGGAGCTGGACTGGGTCGCGAAACTGCGGCTGCTCGACGGCTACCGGGAGCGGGAAGGGCTCTCCTGGGCCTCGCCGAAACTGCAGCTGGTCGACCTGCAGTACGCCGACGTCAGGCCGGAGAAGGGCCTCTACCACCGCCTGGTGGGTCGGGGAGCGATGCGTACCCTGCTCGACGACAGCGCCACCCGCGCCGCGATGGTCGAGCCGCCACCGGACACCCGGGCCTACTTCCGTGGCCGGTGCCTGGCGCAGTACGCCTCCGAGGTGGTCGCCGCCAGCTGGGACTCGGTCATCTTCGACGTGGGCCGGGAGTCGCTGGTCCGGGTGCCGATGATGGAGCCGGAGCGGGGGACCCAGGCCCACGTGGGCGACCTGTTCGACCGGTGCGCCAGCGCCAAGGACCTGCTGGAGGTGCTCACCGGCGATTGAGCAGGCCAGGTTCGCTCGGCGCGAACGTGGCCGACGCGGGCCGGTTCCGTCGCCACCGCGAGGTAAGTTTCACCTAGGCGATCGTGTGGAGGAGGCACCTGATGGCTACCCGTGACAGCGGCGGTCAGTCCCAGTCCGGCAAGTCCCGCCGGGCCGAGGAAGTCGACGAGACGGTCACCGAGACGGATCCGGAGGCCGCGCAGCGGCACGCCGAGATCACCGAGGACGTCGATGACCTGCTCGACGAGATCGACTCGGTGCTCGAAGAGAACGCCGAGGAGTTCGTCCGCGGCTACGTTCAGAAGGGCGGCGAGTAGCTCGCCGGCGGTGAAGATCGCACCCAGCGGGTGCGCACGCTAGTCTGCTCCAACACACCGGTGGCCTCGACCGGCACCGTGCCGGCACGGCGGCCCGGTCAGGCGATCACGTTCTGCAGAGAGGGACCACGTGGCAGCGGGATTCGATCCAGCCGGACGCTCTCCGGACGTGTTCATCAACGCGGGAACGTTTCCCTTCACCCAGTTCCTGGCGTCGGCCGCACCGGATCTGCTGCCGGGGCGCCGCCCACTGCCGCCCGGGCTGTCCGCGGACGTCGGTCCGCACGCCACGACGATCGTCACGCTCGTCACCGCCGAAGGCGTGGTGATGGCTGGTGACCGCCGGGCGACGATGGGCAACCTGATCGCCAACCGGGACATCGAGAAGGTGCATCCCGCTGACGCCTACTCGTTGATCGGCATCGCCGGCACCGCCGGCACCGGCATCGAGCTGATGCGGCTGTTCCAGGTCGAGCTGGAACATTACGAGAAGATGGAGGGCGCCGTCCTTTCCCTGGACGGTAAGGCGAACCGCCTCGCGTCGATGATCCGCAACAACCTCGGTGCCGCGCTGCAAGGGCTGGCCGTGGTGCCGCTGTTCGCCGGGTTCGACCTGGCCGCCACCGATCCGGCCGGGGCCGGCCGAATCTTCAGCTTCGACGTCACCGGCGGTCCGTACGAGACCACCGGTTTCGACGCGATCGGCTCCGGATCGCTGTTCGCGAAAGCGGCCTTGAAGAAGCGGTACCGTTCCGGGTTGAGCAGCGCCGACGCGGTCCGCCTCGCAGTGGAGGCGCTGTACGACGCCGCCGACGACGACACCGCCACCGGCGGCCCGGACCTCACCCGCCGGATCTTCCCGGTGGTGATGACCGCGACGGCGGTCGGCACCCACCGGCTCACCGACGCCGAGTTGGCCCAGATCGCCGAGGCGGTCGTCGCCGCGCGTACCGAGAATCCGGGCGGCTGAACCCGCGAACGCCGACTTGTCTCGTCCGCTGTAGTCGTTACCACCTGGTCGAAGGAGAGCCGCCGCCGTGGCAATGCAGTTCTACGCCTCGCCCGAGCAGATCATGCGGGACCGTTCCGAGCTTGCCCGCAAGGGCATCGCCCGGGGCCGTAGCGCGCTGGTGCTGAGCTTCGAGGGCGGTGTGCTGTTCGTCGCCGAGAACCTGTCCAGCGCCCTGCACAAGGTGAGCGAGATCTACGACCGGATCGGGTTCGCCGCCGTCGGCCGGTACAACGAGTTCGAGAATCTGCGCCGGGCGGGGGTGCGGATGGCCGACCTGAACGGCCTCAGCTACGACCGTCGCGACGTGACCGGGCGGGCGCTGGCCAACGCGTTCGCGCAGACCCTTGGGTCGATCTTCACCGAGCAGTCGAAGCCGTTCGAGGTGGAGATCTGCGTCGCCGAGGTCGGGCTGGAGCCGGCCGCTGACGAGATCTACCGGCTGACCTACGACGGCTCAGTCACCGACGAGCCGGGGTGGATGGCGATGGGCGGCCATGCCGAGACGATCGCCGGTGTGCTGCGGACCGACCATCGTCCCGACATGTCGCTGTCCGACGCCGTCGGGCTCGCGGTGCGGGCCCTGGCCGAAGTGGGCGGCGAGAACGGCGCGACCCGCAGCATCGCCGCCGACCAGCTGGAGGTGGCGGTGCTCGACCGCCGCCGCCGTGGCCGGACCTTCCGTCGGATCACCGGTGCCGCGTTGACCGCACTGCTCGACGGCGGTGCCGCCGCCTCGGCGGACGAGCCCTCGTCAGCAGAAGCGGGCGGGTCCGGTGGTCCCCGGGTGCCCGAGTCGACGCCGGAGAAGCCGACCTCCTCGGCTGCCTCCGCCGACCTGGAGGACCCTGCCGGCGACTCCGGCACCACCGAACAGGACTGACCGGGCGCGAGGTGTGCCGCGCCAGGGCCGCGTCTCGGCCCGGTGCGTCACACCCAGCGCCGCACCGTCCGCCAGTACGCGGACAGCACGGCGTTGAACACCGTCCTGCCCGGCGGGTTGATCAGCGGGGTGTCCAGCCGATCGGTGAGGACCCGCATCCACACCCGGTCCGGGACGGTTCGCTCGGCCTGCAGCCGCGCCCGACGTCGCCGCAGATGGTCCCGATGCTGCCACAGCCACCGATAGCCGCGAAGCTTGTCGGCCAGCCAACCCTGCCGGGCCGCCAGCGCCAGCATCGCCAACTCCAGGGCCAGCAACGGCGGGCCGAGCAGCACCAGCGACCGGGCGCCCCATGTCGTGGCCACGAACATCACCCGATTGCGTTCGACAAGGTAGAACTTGAAGCTGTTGCGGCTGAACTCGTAGCGGTGCAGCGCTACCGCGTCCGGTACGTTGACCACTCGCAGACCGACCCGCCAGGTTCTGATCGACAGGTCCGCGTCCTCGTGGTAGGCGAAGTAGTGCGGGTCGAACCCCTTCAGCCGGTCCCAGTGCGCCCGCCGGGTCACCAGGCAGGCGCCCATCGCGCCGGCGGTCTCGGTCGGCTCGGTGCGGGTCTCCCGCTCGCGGAATCCGCCGATCCAACTCAACCCGAGCACGTGCACCTCGTTGCCGCGAGAATTGAGCAGGTCCGGCTCGTCGGCCAGGCGCACCGCGCCGGCGGCGATGCCGATGCTTGGGTCGGTGAGCTCCTCCACCAGCCGGGCGAGGGTGGTCGGCTCGACCACCGCGTCGCCGTTGACCAGCGCCACGTACTCGCCGTCGGCAGCGGCCACGCCGATGTTGCAGCCGGCGGAGAAGCCGACGTTGCTGCCGTCGCCGACCACCGTGACGCCGGGTACCTCCCGCAGCACGGTGACATCGTCGGTGGTGCATCCGTTGTCGACCAACACCACGTCGACGTCGATCTTCACCGAGGCGAGCAGGGCTTCCACCGATCGGCGCAGCAGCGGTTCCGCGCCCCAGGCCAGCACGACGGCACTGACCCGGGGCAGGTCGGACGGCGTACTGGATTCAGGGTTTATTTCCGACATGTCGGTTTCTCTCCTGGGCCTGGGAAATCCGGGCCGCCTCTGGCGCGGCGTGCCTGTCCTGCCGGCTGGTCCGGTGGCCCGTGGAGGTCAGCCGCCGAACGCCGGGTCGCGCAACGCGGTGGAGAGCATGCTCCGCCAGTCTGCCATGACCGGTAGCCCGGCGAGCGCCCAACGCCGATGTCCGAGCACCGAGTACGCCGGCCGGGCGGCGGGCCGGCGGAAGTTGGCACTGGTGGTGGGGCGGATCCGCGTCGGGTCGAGGCCGCGCAGTGCGAACGCCTCCCGGGCCAGCCCACACCAGCTCGTCTGCCCGCTCGCCGTACCGTGGTAGATCCCGGCGGGGGCCGTGCCGGCGACCGCCGCCCCGGCCAGCGCGACGAGCTGTCCGGCGAGGGCGTACGACCAGGTCGGCTGACCATGCTGGTCGTCGACGACGTCGAGGTGTTCGCGCTCACCGGCCAGCCGCAGCATGGTCGTGACGAAGTTCGGTCCGTGCGCTCCGTAGAGCCACGCGGTCCGCACCACGTAGCCGCGCTGCGGCAGTAGTCGGGCGACGGCCTGCTCGCCGACGAGCTTGCTGCGGCCGTAGCCGTTGACCGGCGAGGTCGGGGCATCCTCCGGGTACGGGGAGGTGCCGTCACCGGCAAACACGTAGTCGGTGGAGACGTGCACCAGGTGCGCCCCACGGTCGGCGCACGCCTGGGCCAGATGCGCCACGGCGGTGCCGTTGACGGCGGTGGCGGCGTCCTCTGCCTCCTCCGCGCCGTCCACGTCGGTCCACGCTGCGGCGTTGATCACCAGCTGGTGCCCGTCGACTGCGGCAGCGACCGCCACCGGGTCGGTGATGTCCAGATCGGTACGGGTCAGCGCGGTCACCGACCGGGTGTCCCGGTGGTCGGCCAACGCGGCCAGCAGATCCCGCCCCAGCATCCCACCGGCACCGGTGACCAGCCACCGGTCGGCGGCGGTCACGACGCCACGGGCTTCTTCAGCGGCTCCCACCAGGACCGGTTCTCCCGGTACCAGCGGACCGTGCCGGCCAGTCCTTCGTCCAGCGTGACACTCGGGGTGTAGCCCAGTTCACGGGAGATCTTGCCGATGTCCAGCGAGTAGCGCCGGTCGTGCCCCTTGCGGTCGGTGACCGGGACGACCCGTTCCCATCCCACCCCACATGCGTCCAGCAGCCGGGCGGTGAGCTCCTTGTTGGTCAGTTCGGTCCCGCCGCCGATGTGGTACACCTCGCCGGCGCGCCCGCCGGCGGCGACCAGCGCGATGCCCACGCAGTGGTCCCGCACGTGCAGCCAGTCCCGGATGTTGCCGCCGTCGCCGTACAGCGGCACCGTACCGCCGTCCAGCAGGTTGGTGACGAACAGCGGGATGACCTTCTCCGGGAACTGGTACGGCCCGTAGTTGTTGGAGCAGCGAGTCACCACGACGTCCATGCCGTGTGTCCGGTGGTAGGCCAGGGCCAGCAGGTCGGAGCCGGCCTTGGACGCGGAGTACGGCGAGTTCGGCGACAACGGCCAGTCCTCGGTCCATGACCCTTCGTCGATCGACCCGTACACCTCGTCGGTCGAGACGTGCACGAACCGGTCCGCCCCGTGGCGCAGCGCCGCGTCGAGCAGGGTCTGGGTGCCCACCACGTTGGTGGTCACGAACTCCGCAGCACCGGTGATCGACCGGTCGACGTGCGACTCGGCGGCGAAGTGCACCACCATGTCGTGTCCGGCGAGTGCCCGGTCGACGGCGTCGGCGTCGCAGATGTCCGCCTGGACGAAGGTCAGCCGTGGGTCGTCGCGGACCGGGGCCAGATTGGCGAGATTGCCGGAATAGGTCAACTTGTCCAGCACGGTTACCGTAGCCGGACTGACCGGGGCGTTCGGATCGGTGAGCAGCATCCGGACGAATTCGGAACCGATGAAGCCGGCACCGCCGGTGACGAGGACTCTCACAGGTTCGGGAGTCTACGGGACACCGGCACCGTCGACCGGGCATCGCCGGTGACGGCTATCCGACGATGTGCCCGCCGGGACCGGTAATGGACTGGTGCACGACCGGCCCAGCAGGTGTCGGACGAAGGGTCCGACATCCGCGACCGGCCCGTACAGGCAGCCCGTTGACGGTTGCTGTGGGTGTTCAGGCCGGTAGGCTCCCGCCGTGCGTGGAATCCTACTCGCCGGCGGTACCGGATCTCGGCTCTGGCCGATCACTCGCGCTGTGTCGAAACAGCTCATGCCGATCTTCGACAAGCCGATGATCTACTACCCGCTCGCCACCCTGATCATGTCCGGCATCCAGGAGATCCTGGTTGTGACCACACCGGAGGATCAACCGCAGTTCCGGCGACTGCTCGGTGACGGCGCGCAGTTCGGTCTGCGGCTGAGCTACCGGGCGCAGCCCCGGCCGGAGGGCATCGCCCAGGCGTTCGTGCTCGGCGCGGACTTCATCGGCGATGAGTCCGTCGCGCTGATCCTGGGCGACAACATCTTCCACGGCATCGGTCTGGGCCGGAAGTTGTCCGACCACGCCGACCTGACCGGCGGCCTGATCTTCGCCTATCCGGTGGCCAACCCCGAGGCGTACGGCGTGGTCGACTTCGACGCCGCCGGCCGGGTCCTGTCGATCGAGGAGAAGCCGAAGCAGCCTCGGTCGCGCTACGCGGTGCCCGGACTGTACTTCTACGACAACCAGGTGGTGGAGATCGCCGCAGGGCTGAAACCGAGTGACCGCGGCGAACTGGAGATCACTGCGGTCAACGAGGCGTACCGCCGGGCCGGTCAGCTGTCGGTGACCGTGCTGGACCGAGGGACGGCCTGGCTGGACACCGGCACGTTCAATTCGATGATGCAGGCCGCTGAGTTCGTCCGGGTGATCGAGGAACGCCAAGGCATGAAGATCGGCTGCATCGAGGAGTCCGCCTGGCGCGCCGGACTGATCGACGACGGTCAGCTGCGTGCCCTCGCCGAGCCGCTGACCAAGAGCGGTTACGGCGACTACCTGTTAAGCCTGCTCGAGGAGCGCCACGACCACCGGTTGTCCGACGCCGTACCGGCTGAGGAGGCGTGATGAAGATTCGGGAACTCGAGGTCGAGGGCGCCTGGGAGGTCACCCCGCAGCAGCACGGTGACCCACGTGGGCTGTTCCTGGAATGGTACCGCTTCGACCACCTGGCCGGGGCGGTCGGGCACCCGCTGCGGCTGGCCCAGGGCAATTTGTCGGTCTCGGCGCGCGGCGTCGTTCGGGGCATCCACTTCGCCGATGTGCCGCCTGGCCAGGCCAAGTACATCAGCTGCGTACGGGGCGCGGTGGTCGACGTGGTCGTCGACCTGCGGGTCGGTTCACCGACGTTCGGCCGATGGACGGCGGTGCGGCTAGACGACGTGGACCGCCGCGCGGTCTACCTCAGCGAAGGACTCGGTCACGGGTTCTGCGCGATGTCCGACGACGCCACCCTGAACTATCTCTGCTCGACCACCTACAACCCGCGCGCCGAGCACGGCGTGCATCCTCTTGACGCCGACCTGGCCATCGACTGGCCGGTCGCCGCGCCACAGCTGTCCGCCCGCGACGACGCGGCCCCGACACTGGCCCAGGCCCGCGCCGACGGCCTGTTGCCCGATTACGGCCGTTGTCGGGAGTTCGTCGCCCGGCTCACCGCCGGCGAGTCGCCGTACGCATCTGGCCAATAACTCTGCGCGAAAGCGACCTGTCGGGCGTAGTTCGTCTGACAGGTCGCCCGAGACTGACCACGGAGCCCTCGGGGCGGCTAATGTCTGGTCATGGAACGGCGAATCTTCGGGCTCGAAACCGAGTACGGTGTCACCTGCACCTACCGCGGCCAGCGGCGGCTGTCGCCGGACGAGGTGGCGCGCTACCTGTTCCGCCGGGTGGTCTCCTGGGGGCGGTCCAGCAACGTCTTCCTCCGCAACGGGGCCCGGCTCTACCTCGACGTCGGATCCCACCCGGAGTACGCCACGCCGGAGTGTGACTCGGTCACCGACCTGGTGGCGCACGACCGGGCAGGCGAGCGGATCCTCGAAGGGCTGCTGGTGGATGCCGAAAAGCGGCTGCACGACGAGGGCATCGCCGGCGAGATCTACCTGTTCAAGAACAACACCGACTCGGCCGGCAACTCGTACGGCTGCCACGAGAACTATCTCGTCTCCCGGCACGGCGAGTTCGGTCGGCTGGCGGACGTGCTCATCCCGTTCCTGGTCACCCGGCAGCTCATCTGCGGTGCAGGCAAGGTGCTGCAGACACCGCGCGGGGCGGTCTACTGTCTGTCCCAGCGGGCCGAGCACATCTGGGAGGGCGTCTCCTCGGCGACTACCCGGTCCCGGCCGATCATCAACACCCGCGACGAACCGCACGCCGACGCCGAGCGGTACCGCCGGCTGCACGTCATCGTCGGCGACTCCAACATGAACGAGGTGACCACGCTGCTCAAGGTCGGCAGCGCGGACATCGTGCTGCGGATGATCGAAGCCGGCGTCGTCATGCGGGACCTGTCGTTGGAGAACCCGATCCGGGCGATCCGCGAGGTCTCCCACGACATCACCGGCCGGCGCAAGATCCGCCTAGCCTCCAACAAGGAGGTCAGCGCGCTGGAGATTCAGCAGGAGTACCTGGCCCGGGCGACGGAGTTCGTCGAACGCCGGGGCGGCGACCAGACCGCCAAACGGGTCGTCGAGCTGTGGGGCAGGGCACTGCGGGCGGTCGAGACCGGCGACCTGGACCCGGTCGCCCGGGAGATTGACTGGGTGACCAAGTTGAAGCTGATCGAGCGCTATCAGCGCAAGCACGATCTGCCGCTGTCCCATCCGCGGGTCGCCCAGATGGATCTGGCGTACCACGACCTGCGCCGCGGCCGCGGGCTGTACGCGCTGCTGGAGCGGCGCGGCCAGGTCGACCGGGTGGCCACCGACCCGGAAATCTTCGAGGCCAAGGAGACCCCGCCGCAGACCACCCGGGCCCGGCTGCGTGGGGAGTTCATCCGGCACGCCCAGGAGAAGCGGCGGGACTTCACCGTCGACTGGGTCCACCTCAAGCTGAACGACCAGGCGCAGCGCACCGTGCTGTGCAAGGACCCGTTCCGGGCCTACGACGAGCGGGTGGAGCGGCTGATTGCGAGCATGTGACGGTAGGCTCACGGACGATGGTTGACCCCACCCGCGACGATCCCGCGCCGCCGCCGCCGTCCGCCACCGGCCGGCCGAGTCCGTTTCCCCGGACCGAGACCTGGCTCGAGCGGCGGCGCAACAAGATCGCCGCAGAGATCGCCCGCAACCGGCGCGGCGAGTACACCGTGCCCACCTGGGTGCTCGCCACGGGGTTGGCGCTCATCCTGGCTGCCTGGGTGGTCCTGATCATCGTCAGCTGAGCCGGTGCCGCCGGGTCAGCCGTCACCGCTGGCGAGCGCCGCCGCGTGCCGGCCGGCGGCCGCGCCGGCCAGGAAGTAGGCGTGGTCGCCGGCCAGGTCCCGGCCCATGGTCCGCAGCGGCACCGGGCTGGCCCGCAACGCCGCGTCGAGACCGTCGGTGGCGACCCGTACCGCACGGTGCCGGCCGGTCGGCGCCACCAGTTGACCCAACGCGGTCGCCACGTCGTCGGCGATCTCCGCCGGCAGGTCCGCCGGGACCACCAGGTCCGCCGGAGCGAGCGCCACCCGCCCGTACGCGGTGCTGCTGTGGTGCGACAGGCCGCGGTGGCGCGGCCGAGGGTCGTCGGCGGAGATGCGCAGCGCGCCGACCGGCTGCCCGCCGAGTACGGCGGCGGCGTTGACCGCCTCGCCCACCCCGACGCCGGAGAAACCCCATCTGGTGCCGGTGCCGAGGTTACCCGGACCCTGGCAGACCACCGCCACGTCGGCGGCCAGCACGTGCCGGGCCGCCAGCAGCCCGCTGTGCACGGTGGCGGCCTCCAGATCGCCGCCGAAGCACTGGCCCACGGTGACCGTGCCGGCCAGCGTTGCGGACAGCCCGTCGAGGGTCCGGGAGAAGCCAGCGGGCAGCGCCCCGCCGTCGGTCATCACGTACCCGACCCGCAGCCGAGGCCGGTCGGCGAGGACGCCGGCGACGATCGCCGGCAGCGCCGAGTGCAGGTCGGCGGTGACCACCGGCATCCCGGCCAGGTCCTCGGCGTCAACCAGCACCTGCCGGTGCGGTGACGCCTCCTCGTCGACCCCGCACACGATCGCCTGCAGCGGGGTGTACCGGGCCTTCACCAGATGCCCGTCGGAGCGGTCCCGCCCGCCCGGCGGGTCCGGCGGCAGCCGGTCCGGCACCGCCACCACCAGGGCGTACCCGCCGGTGCCGAGCCCCATCAGCAGTGCCGAGACGTTCAGCAGCACCCGGTCGCCGGGTTCGGGTTCGCCGACCAGCGCCGGATAGGCCACCGCGCGCACCGGCTCCCCGTCGACGGCGACGTCCAGTTCGACCGCCCCACGCCACCGCCGCCGGACCGCGGTGACCATGCCGTCACGCCATCGCACCATGCCGGGCACGCTAACCTGCGCCCCCGTGCAGCGGCCGGGCGGGGCGGTCGCTGCACCGCCGACACTGCTAGCGTCGTGCCGTGTCCCGCAACCGGACCGAACGCCTGGTCAATCTCGTGATCTGCCTGTTGTCGACGCGGCGCTTCCTGACCGCCGCGCAGATCGCCGCGACCGTACCCGGCTACGAACACGATCCGTCCGACGTCCGTGACCACGAGGCGTTCCAGCGCAAGTTCGAGCGGGACAAGGCGGAGCTGCGCGACCTCGGCGTGCCGCTGGAGACCGGCGCGGCCAGCGCCTTCGACAGCGAACCGGGCTACCGGATCGCCCACCGCGAGTACGCGCTGCCGGAGATTCCGCTGGAGCCGGAGGAGGCCGCCGCGGTCGGCATCGCCGCCCGGCTGTGGCAGCATGCCGGGCTGGCCGCCGCCGCCTCGTCCGGACTGGCCAAGTTGCGGGCCGCCGGCATCGACGTGGATCCGCAGGCCACCCTCGGGGTGGAACCGGTGGTCACGATCGACCCGGCGTTCGCCGCGTTGACCGCCGCGGCCCGTGACCGGCGTCCGGTGACCTTCGACTACCGGGTGCCGAGCGGCGACACCCCCACCCGGCGGCGGCTGCAGCCCTGGGGGGTAGTCTGCTGGCGGGGCCGCTGGTACGTGGTCGGCCACGACCAGGACCGCGAGGCTACCCGCTGCTTCCGCCTGTCCCGGGTGGTGGGCGCGGTGCGGCTCACCGGTCGGGCCGCCAGTTTTTCCCCGCCGACCGGCGTCGACCTGATCAGTCACGTCGCCCGCTGGTCGGACCCGGTCGAACGTACCGGCGTGGCTACCGTGCTGGCCGGGCCGGGCCGGGCTGCCGGCCTGCGGCGCGGTGCGGAGTCCTGCGTCCCGGGCCCCGATGGAGACCAGCTGACCCTGCGCTACGCCGAGCCGGAGGCGCTCGCCGGCCAGCTGGCCAGGTACGGCGCCGACGTGCGGGTGCTCGATCCGCCGGAGCTGCGCGAGCTGGTGATCCAGCGGCTGAAGGAGATCGTGGTGGCGCACCAGCCGGCCGGTGCGGAGGTGCGAGGGTGACCACGTCCCGACCGACCGGCTCGCGGGCCTCCGCCGACCGGCTCGCCCGGTTGCTCAACCTGGTGCCCTACCTGCTGGCCCGGCCGGGCGTGGAGATCGCCCAAGCCGCCGCCGACCTGGGCACCAGCGCGCGTCAACTGCGGGAGGACCTAGAGCTGCTGTGGGTGTGCGGGCTGCCCGGCTACGGTCCGGGCGACCTGATCGACATGGCGTTCGATGGCGACCGGGTGACGATCACCTACGACGCCGGCATCGACCGACCGTTGCGGCTGACGCCGGACGAGGCCCTCGCCCTGGTGGTGGCGCTGCGGATGCTGGCCGAGACGCCGGGGCTGGCCAACCGGGACGCTGTGGAGCGTGCGCTGGCCAAAATTGAGGACGCGGCGGGCGAGTCGGCCGGTGCCCCGGTGGCGGTACGCCTGCCCGCTGACACGGCCCGGTTGGACCGGCTGCGGTCGGCGGCACAGAGCGGCCGGGCGGTGCGGATCACCTACTACACGGCGGCCCGCGACGAAACCACGGATCGGGTCGTCGACCCGATCCGGGTGCTCATGATCGGCGGTCGGGGCTACCTGGAGGCCTGGTGCCGGCGGGCCGAGGCGGTCCGGCTGTTCCGGGCCGACCGGGTCGACGCCCTGGTCGAGCTGGACCAGCCGGCCGCCGTACCGCCGCAGGCCGGTCGGCACGAGCCCCGGGAGGCCGCGTTCCAACCGACGCCGGGCCTACCGTTGGTGGTTCTGCGGGTCGGCCGGTGCGGCCGGTGGATCACCGAGTACTACCCGTGCGAGGACGTCCGGGTCGAACCGAACGGCGAGTGGCTGGTCACCATGCGGGTCACCGACCTGGCCTGGGCCCGCCGGTTCGTCCTCGGGCTGGGCCCCGACGTCACGGTGGTCGCTCCGGCGCAGTTGGTCGCGCAGGTGCACGCGGCCGCGTCCGCCGCGCTTGCCGCGTACGCCGTTCCCGGTGGTGCACCGGCTGCGGACCTGTCCGCTAGCGGCTAGTCTGCTCAGGTGCTGACCTGGATCGTTCTCGCCGTGCTGGGATGCGCGCTGTTGGTGCTCGTCGCGGCGGTCCGTCCGGTGCTGACCCGGTTGCCGGCGCTGCGCCGTGCCGCGCTCGCCCTGCAGCGCCGCCAGGACGAAGCGGAGGCGTTGGCTGCGCAGGCCGAGCAGTTGCAGCTGCGGCTGGCGAAGCTGGAGCAAAGCCTGGCGGCCACGGGTCCACGGCCCGGACGGCCCGGGGACCGGCCGGACGGCTGCGGCTGACCAGCCGGTCACGCCGGCCTGGCCTGTTCGTCCAGTGCCTGCGAAGCGCCGGTCAGCGTTGCGCCGTCCGTGGTTGACGAGTCAGTTGATCGTGGTTGAGACTCCACCGAACCCCGCCAGATTGACCCGGTCTGGCAGGTGGCGGACCCGGCGAACGCACGTACGATGGGCTCGTCACCACCGACGCACCGACTGGAGCTATGCCATGCATGCCCTGAAGCCGTGGCACATCGCCGTACTTGTGGTCGTGCTGATCCTGCTCTTTGGCGCCAAGCGGCTGCCGGACGCGGCGCGGTCGCTCGGCCGATCCCTGCGGATCATCAAGGCCGAGACGAAGAGCCTCGCCGACGACGACAAGGACCTCGCCGAGAAGGCCGACGCTCAGCACGGCCGTGCGCCGTACCAGGCCGAGCCGGTGATCGAGCCGACCAGCGTGCACCAGCCGGGCTACCAGCCACCGCCGGCCCCGACGGCCGATCAGCCGCAGCGCGTCCGCGACGCCAACTGACCGGAAAGGTCTCCTGCCGTGGGCTTCGCCCTGCGTCGGCGCGGTCCGAGCAAGTTCGACCGTGCCTCCGACGGCTCGATGACCCTGATCGAGCACTTCCGTGAGCTGCGTACCCGACTGTTCTGGGCCTCGCTGGCCATCGTCGTCGGGCTGATCGTCGGTTACTTCCTCGCCGATCCGGTGTACCAGCTGCTCAAGCAGCCGTACTGCGAGTTGCCCGGCACAGGCGAGACAACCGCAGACGGCACCTGCCGGGAATTCCTGCAGCTGTCCCCGGCTGCCGGCCTCGTCCTGAAGCTGAAGCTGGCGCTCTGGCTCGGCCTGATCGTCGCCGGACCCGTCTGGCTCTACCAGCTCTGGGCGTTCATCGCGCCCGGCCTGCACCGGCACGAGCGCAAGTGGGCGTACGTCTTCGTCTCGATCGCCGCGCCGTTGTTCGTCGCCGGCGCGGCGCTGGCCTACTTCGTCGTCGACAAGGGGCTGGCGTTCCTGCTCGAGGCCGGTGTCACCGGGGTGTCCACCCAGCTCGAGGTGACCCGGTACATCTCGTTCGTGACCACGATGATCCTGCTGTTCGGGGTCGCGTTCGAGTTCCCGCTGGTGCTGCTGATGCTCAATTTCACCGGCGTGGTCAGCGGGCGACGTCTGCTCAGCTGGTGGCGTGCGGTGGTCTTCGTCTGCTTCGCGTTCGCTGCGATCGCCAGTCCGGACCCGGGTCCGTTCGGGATGACCCTGCTGGCGTTGTGTCTGGCGCTGTTGTACTTCGTCGCGGTCGGGGTGGCTTTCCTCAACGACAAGCGTCGTGGCCGCGGCAAGGAGGTCTACGCCGGGTTGGACGACGACGAGGCGTCACCGCTGGACGACGACCCGCAGCCGGTGTCGGTCGCCGACCGCACCGAGACGGTCACCCCGGTCGTGCCGACCCAGCCGGTGCCGAAACCGTTGCCGATCGAGCGTCGCTACGACGACATGACGTGACCGGTCCGGCCGGCGGTCCGTCCGCCCTCGTGCCCGGCGCGGTCGCGGTGCTGACGAACCCGAGTGCCGGCCGTGGCCGGCACTCGGCCGTCCTGCCGCTGGTCCGTGACCTGCTGGCGGCGACCGGTCGGCCGGTGCGGCTGCTCACCGCCGTCGCCGCCGACCAGGCAGCGAGCGCCTGCCGGGCCGCGGTGGCCGGCGGCGCGGCCGCACTGGTGACCCTCGGCGGCGACGGCACCGTGCACCTTGCCCTGCAGGCGCTCGCCGGCACCGACATCCCGCTGGGTCCGGTGCCGACCGGCACCGGCAACGACTTCGCCGCCGGCACCGGTTTCCCGGCCGATCCGGCCCGTGCGGCGGCGGTGATCGCCGCCGCCTTGGCCGCCGGTCGGAGCCGGCCCGTCGACCTGGCCCGGGTGTCCGCACCGGGCCGGCCGGACCGGTGGTTCGGCGCGGTGCTGGCCGCCGGGTTCGACGCGGTCGTCAACGAGCGGGCCAATCGAATGCCCTGGCCGGCTGGGCCGCGCCGCTACGATCTGGCGATCCTGGTCGAGCTGGCACGGCTGCGGCCGAGCCGTTACCGCATGATGTGCGACGGCGAGCCGGACGAGCTCGACGCGGTCCTGGTCGCGGTCGGCAACTGCGCCAGCTACGGCGGCGGGATGCGGATCTGCCCAGCGGCCGACCCGACCGACGGTCTGCTCGACGTGGTGGTGGCCGGGCCGGTCTCCCGCCGTACGCTGATCCGGATCAAACCGCAGGTCCGAAGGGGCAGTCACGTCGACCACCCGATGGTGCGCAGTCTCCGGGCCCGCCAGGTGACGATCGAGGCGCCGGACCTGGTCTGCTACGCCGACGGCGAACGGCTCGGGCCGCTACCGGTGACCGTCACCGCCGTGCCGGGAGCACTGCGGCTGCTGCGGTGATCACCGGTCCGGCTCGCCGGTGGCCAGGTCGAGCACGGCCGCGAGTCCGTTGGCCCGGCCCGGGTCGGCCGCCGGCAGCACCAGCGCCGCGCAGCCGGCCCGTACGGCGCCCGCGTCGGCCGGCGTGTCGCCCACCATCAGGGTCCGCTCCGGATCGACCCGCAGCATCCCGCAGGCCCGCAGGAAGATCGCCGGGTCGGGTTTGCAGCGGCCCACCTCGTAGGACAACGCCCAGGCGCCGATCAGGTCGGCCAGGCCCCAGGCGGTGAAGTGCGGACGGATGTCGAAGCCGATGTTGCTGACCACGGCGACCGGCACCCCGGCGGCGTGCAGGGCCCGCAACGTCGCGGCGGTGTCCGCGTACGGCAGCCACCCGTCCGGGCCGAGCAGCCGCTGATAGAGGGCCTCGGCCAGGCCGTCCACCCCGCTGTCGACCGTCGCGGCCAGCCCGGTGTACGCGGCCCGGTGCGCCTGCGGATACAGGTCGCGGTCGGCCCACACCTCGGCCAGTTGCGGGGGGACCCGGGTGGGCAGTGGCCCGCCTGCCCGGCCGGCGGTCAGCAGCCGGTCGGCGAGGACGGTAGCCCGCCCCCGGTCCAGGGCCACCCCGCACGCCTCGGCACCCTGCGTGACCCAGCGGACCGGGTCCTCGACCTGGGCGAGGGTGCCGTGGAAGTCGAACAGGACCGCCTCGATTGGGCGGCGTCGTGGCCGGTCGGCCGGTTCGTGCCCGGGACCGGCGGATACGTCGGGGCGGGGGCGTTCGGGATGATCCGGCACGCCTGCACCTTATCGAGCCGGCTCGGCGGCCCGGTAGGTTGCCCTAACCCGAGTGGCGCCGCCGCCCGACCGGCGGCGCCCGCGAGTGACGAGGGCCCTGACCGGGACACTGCCGGCCGGCTGCGATTAATCTTGCGGTATGTCGAGCCCCGCCGAGCGGTACGCCGCAGCGCGCCGCCGGGCCGCGCAGGCCGCCGCCTTTCCCGCGCTCGGGGAGTTCGCCCTCGATCTCGGTTTCGACCTGGACGACTTCCAGCGGGCCGCCTGCCAGGCCCTGGAACGGGGTAGCGGGGTGCTGGTCTGCGCGCCGACCGGGGCGGGTAAGACGGTGGTCGGCGAGTTCGCGGTCCACCTGGCGCTGCGCGCCGGTGCCGCGTCGGCCGGCGGCCCGCCGCGTAAGTGCTTCTACACCACCCCGATCAAGGCACTGTCCAACCAGAAGTACCACGACTTGGTCGGTCGGTACGGCGCCGCCCAGGTGGGGCTGCTGACCGGGGACAACGCGATCAACGGCGACGCGCCCGTGGTGGTGATGACCACCGAGGTGCTGCGCAACATGCTGTACGCCGGCTCGGCCACTCTGGACGGCCTGGCGTACGTGGTGATGGACGAGGTGCACTACCTCGCCGACCGGTTCCGGGGAGCGGTCTGGGAGGAGGTGATCATCCACCTGCCGTCGTCGGTCACCCTGGTGTCGCTGTCCGCGACGGTGTCCAACGCCGAGGAGTTCGCCGACTGGCTGGTCACCGTCCGTGGCGAGACCGAGGTGGTGGTCAGCGAGCACCGCCCTGTCCCGCTGTGGCAGCACATGCTGGTGGGGCGGCGGAGGTTCGACCTGTTCCACGACGCTGACGCGGCCCGTAAGCATGACGTGCATCCGGAGTTGCTGCGCTACAGCCGGGAGATGCTGCGCCGGCTGGAACTCGGTGACGGCCGTACCCACGGGCCAGGCTGGGGCCGGTCCGGTGGTCGCGGCCCGCGCTGGCGTCCCCCGCTGCGGGCGGACGTGATCGAACGCCTCGAGCGGGAAGGTCTGCTGCCGGCGATCCTGTTCGTGTTCAGCCGGGCCGGGTGCGACGCCGCCGTCGCCCAGTGCCTGGCCGCCGGTCTGCGGCTGGCCACCCCGGACGAGCGCGCCGAGATCCGTCGGCTGGTGGAGGCGCGGCTGTCCAGCCTGCCGGCCGAGGACCTGTCGGTGCTCGGCTACTGGGGCTGGCTGGACGGGCTGGAACGCGGTCTCGCCGCGCACCACGCCGGCATGCTGCCGGCCTTCAAGGAGGTCGTCGAGGACCTGTTCGTCCGAGGCCTGATCAAGGCCGTGTTCGCCACCGAGACGCTGGCGTTGGGGATCAACATGCCGGCCCGCTGCGTGGTGCTGGAGCGGCTGGTCAAGTTCAACGGGGAGGCGCACGTCGACCTGACCCCGGGCGAGTACACCCAGCTGACCGGGCGGGCCGGCCGGCGCGGCATCGACGTGGAGGGCCACGCGGTGGTGGTCTGGTCGCCGGAGGTCGATCCACGGCACGTCGCCGGGCTCGCCTCGACCCGGACCTACCCGCTGCGGTCAAGTTTCCGACCGTCCTACAACATGGCGGTCAACCTGGTCGGCACCGTCGGCTTCAACGCCGCCCGGGAACTGCTCGAGTCGTCCTTCGCCCAGTTCCAGGCGGACCGGTCGGTGGTCGGCCTGGCCCGGCAGGCGCAGCGCAACACCGAAACCATCGAGGCGTACGGCGTCGAGACGCACTGCGACCTCGGCGATTTCGACGCGTACTTCGATCTGCGGGTGGCGATCGCCGACCGGGAGCGGGAGCTGGCCCGGCAGGGTCAGCAGCAGCGGCGCACCGCGGCGGTCGACTCGCTGGAGCGGCTGCGGGTCGGTGACGTCATCCGGGTGCCGTCGGGCCGGCGGGCCGGGTTGGCTGTGGTGCTGGACCCTGGGGCGGGCGGGTTCGGCGAACCCCGCCCGCTGGTGCTGACCCAGGACCGGTGGGCGGGCCGGGTGTCGGTCGGCGACTTCACCGTCCCCGCGGAAGTGCTGACCCGGATCCGGGTGCCAAAGCATTTCAACCACCGGTCACCGGCGGCCCGGCGGGATCTGGCGGCGGCGGTCGCCGGGACGGGCCTGGGTCGCCACGGCGGACGCCGCCGGGGGCGTGCGCGCGGTGACCGGGACGACGACCGGATCACCCAGTTGCGGGCCGAGCTGCGTCGGCACCCCTGCCACAGCTGTCCGGACCGGGAGGAGCATGCCCGCTGGGCAGAACGACGGCACCGGCTGGCCCGCGACACCGACGAGCTGCGGGCCCGGGTGGCGGGCCGGACCGGATCGTTGACCCGGACCTTCGACCGGGTCTGCGGTCTGCTGACCGACCGCGGCTACCTGACATCCGACGGTACGGTGACCGACGCAGGGCGGATGCTGGCCCGGATCTGGACGGAGACCGACCTGCTGGTCGCCGAGTGCCTGCGCCGAGGTGTCTGGGACGGTCTGGCGCCGGCGGAGCTGGCCGCCGCGGTGTCGGTGGTGGTGTACGAGGCCCGCCGTGACGTCGACGAGCGGGCGGCGCTGCCGCGGGGGGCGGTCGCTGTGGCGGTGGACGCCACCACTGCGATCTGGGCCAGCCTGGAGGCCGACGAGGCGGCCGCCGGCCTGGAGTCGACCCGGGAGCCGGATCTCGGCTTTGTCTGGCCGATCTACCGGTGGGCCCGGGGCGAGCCGCTGGCCAAGGTGCTGGCCAGTGGGGACAGCCTGGACGGGGAGATGCCGGCCGGGGACTTCGTCCGGTGGGCCCGGCAGGTCGCCGACATGCTCGGGCAGCTGGCCCAGGCCCGGGGTGCGTCGCCGCAGCTGGCGCGGACGGCCGCGCAGGCGGTGTCCGCGCTGCAGCGCGGCGTGCTGGCGTACCAGACGGCGGGGTGACTGTCGGTTGACGGTCGAATAGCGTGCCGTGATCACCGGTACCGGTGGTGCATCACAATGTCGACACGGCCCGACGAAACAACCAAACGATCGCTTGCGAAGACCCTTTTCGCTGCTCACCATCGGTTCGGGGAGTACCAGCCTGTGGTTCGGGCCGAAGGGGTGGACATGGCAGATATCAACCATTTTGAATATGGCTTCATTACGCCAACGCTGAGTTACGCGTTGTCGGTGCTCGGTTCGTTTCTCGGACTGATCTGCGCCGTGCGGGTCCGGGAGTCGGACACCCCGGGCCGGCGGGCCTGGTGGCTCTCGCTGTCGGCGTTCGCGATCGGTGGCACCGCCATCTGGACCATGCACTTCATGGCGATGCTCGGCTTCAGCGTGGCCGGCACCCAGATCCGCTACGACATCGCGATCACCATCGCCAGCGCGGTGATCGCGATCGCCGCAGTCGCGTTCGGGCTGTTCCTGGTCGGCTTCGGCCGGCCGTCGCTGGTGAAGATCCTGCTCGGCGGGGTCATCACCGGCCTGGGCGTGGCCGCGATGCACTACACCGGAATGGCCGCGATGCGGCTCAACGGCGACATCGACTACGCGCGGGGCCGAGTGACGCTCTCCGTGGTGATCGCGGTGATCGCGGCAACGGTGGCGCTGTGGCTGGCGGTCACGGTCCGCCGGCCGCTGGCGATGACCGGGTCCGCGCTGCTGATGGGTGTCGCGGTCAACGGCATGCATTTCACCGGCATGACGGCGATGTCGGTGCACCTGCACGAGCCGACCGGCGTGCTCAACGGGGCGACTGCGGCAACCCTGCTGGTACCGATCGGCGTGGCGGTGCTGATCGTGGTGATCGGCCTGGTGTACGCGGTCCTGTCCGCCCCGACCGAGGAGGACCGGGCGGCGGCGGCGTACCTCGACGCGCGGATTGCCGAGCGGCGTAGTACCCCACAGCCACCGACCCCGGCCCGGCCGAATGGGTTCACCCCGTTACGCAGCGGCTCGAACACCAGCGGTGAGCAGAACGCGTCGAGCCGGTCAGGCGGTTACAACGGGTTCAACGCCTGACCGCTAGCGTCCGCACCGTCGGACCCGCCGGCGCCCTGTGCCATCGCGTCGACCAGCCGCCGGCAGGAACCCGCGAGGTTCCACCGGTCCGCCAGCTCCATCAACCGGTCGGGGTCGGCCGGTGCGGCGGGCAGCCGCACCGGTTCGACCGCCAGATCGAGATCCCTGGCCACCCGTACCACGGTCGGCGCGACCGCCAGGTAGTCGCGGGCGGCCGCCAGTCGGGCCCGCAGACCGGGAGCGAACCCGGACCGTTGGTCGTCCAGTGCCGCGACCAGCCCGGCAAGATCGCCGTACCGCTGCAGCAGCCGCGCGGCGGTCTTGGCGCCGACGCCCGGCACTCCCGGCAGGCCGTCGCTCGGGTCGCCACGCAGTGCGGCGAAGTCGGCGTACCCGGCGGGCGGTACGCCGAAGCGCTGCTCGACGGCCGCGCCGTCGCAGTCCTCCAGCTTGGCCACCCCCCGACCGACGTAGAGCAGCCGGACCGGGTGGTCGTCGTCGACCAGCTGAAACAGGTCCCGGTCGCCGGAGACCACCTCGACCGGGCCGGCCTGGCGGGTGGCGAGCGTACCGAGCACGTCGTCGGCCTCATAGCCGGCCACGCCGACCGCCGGCACCCCCAGTGCGGACAGCACGTCCCGCAGTACCGGCAGCTGCGGCACCAGGGTGTCCGGGACGATCTCCCCGCCGGTGGGCGCGACCCGGTGTGCCTTGTACGACGGCAGCAACCGCACCCGCCAGGCGGGCCGCCAGTCGTGGTCGAGGGCGCAGATCAGCCGCGCCGGCCGCCGCCGGGTGATCAGCGCGGCCAGCATGTCGAGGAAGCCGCGTACGGCGTTGACCGGTTCGCCGTCGGCGGTGCGGGCGGCGGACTCGGGCACCCCGAAGTACGCCCGGAAGTACAGGCTCGGAGCGTCGACGGCCAGCAGAGAGTCGGATCGGTTCACGCGCTACAGCCTCGCACAGCCCGGTGACACCGCTGGTTGTCCGGCACGGCCGTCGGGCCGGTGCGGCAGGCTGCCGACATGAGCTTCCTGCCCGGCCTGGAGCTGAGCCGCCGGTTTCACCACGCGGTGGTGGCGCCGGCGATCGCCGCTCGGTTCCCCCGGCTGCGCTACGCCGCGGCCCGGATGGACACCGGTTCGGAGCTGTTCGGGTTCGACACGGAACGCTCCCGCGACCATGACTGGGGCCCGCGGGTGCAGGTGTTCCTCGACTGCGCCGACGCCGGCCTGGCCGACCAGGTGTGCGCCGCCGTCACCGAGGACCTGCCGGCGACCTTTCTGGGCTTCCCGACCAGGTTCGCGCCGGACGCCGACCGCACCTTGGGGGTGCCGGCGCTCGACGGTGCCCGGCACGGGGTGACGGTGACGGACGTGTCTGCCTGGTGCCAGCGGGTGCTGGGCTTCGATCCGGCCGACGGGCCGGGCCGGCTGGACTGGCTCGCCACCCCGACCCAACGGCTCGCCGAGTTCACCGCCGGGGACGTGTTCCACGACGCCCTGCCGGACGTGGTGACCCGGTCGGCCGGGCCGGTCGGTGGGCTTACCGGTCGCCGTGCGGTTCTCGCCTGGTACCCACCGGACATCTGGCGGTACGTGCTGGCCGCCGCCTGGGCCCGGGTGGCCAGCGAGGAGCCGTTCGTCGGCCGGTGCGGGGAAGTCGGCGACGAGATCGGCGGCGCGGTGATGACCGCCCGGATCGTGCGGGACCTGATGCGGCTGGCGTTGCTGGTCGGCCGCTGCTACCCGCCGTACCACAAGTGGCTGGGCAGCGCGTTCGCCCGGCTGCCGGACGACGACGGGCTGTGTGCGACGTTGGCCGCGGCGTTGTCGGCGACCGGGTGGAGTGTGCGGCAGCGACGGTTGTGCCAGGCGTACGAGCTGCTGGCGGTGCGGACCAACCAGCTCGCGCTGGCCGCGCCGGTGGAGCCGACGGTACGGCCGTTCCGGGACCGGCCGTTCCTGGTGCTCGACGCGGCCAGGTTCGCCCGGGCCCTGTGGTCGGCGATCGGTGACCGCGAGCTGCGGGCGTTGTCGGTGCTGGGGGCGGTGGATCAGGTCATTGACCACACCGCGCTGCTCACCGATGTCGCGCGGACCCGCTCGGTGGTGGGTTGTGTCCTGGGGCTGGTCCACAACAGGACGCAGCCAAACGAACGTTAAGCTTGCTGGGTGTCGATCGGCACCGTCAGCCTGCCACCGCGGGCCGGCGCCGGCCCGCTCACCACTCTGGAGCGCACTCACCATGACCGTCGAACGAGTCCTGCCCACGCCCGAGGCATACGACCTGATCGAGTTGGCCACCGAGCTCGCCGACCGGGAGCTGGCCGGCCGGGCCGCCGAATTCGAGGTACGGGCCGAGTTCCCCCGGGAGGTGGTCCGCACCCTCGGCCGGGCGGGTCTGCTCGGCCTGCCGTTCGCGGAGTCCGACGGCGGCGCGGGCCAGCCCTACGAGGTGTATCTGCAGGTGCTGGAGGTGCTGGCCAGCCGTTGGTTGGCGGTCGCCGAGGCGGTCAGCGTGCATACGTTGTCGTGTTATCCGGTGGCCGAGTACGGCACCGACCGGCAACGGAAGCTGCTGCCGGAGATGCTCGGCGGTGAGCTGCTGGGTGCGTACTGCCTCAGCGAGCCGCAGGGCGGGTCGGACGCGGCGGCGCTGACCACCCGGGCGGTTCGTGACGGCGACGACTACGTGGTGACCGGGACGAAGGCGTGGATCACCCATGCGGCAGTGGCCGACTTCTACAACGTCTTCTGCCGCACCGGCGGACCGGGAACGCGGGGCGTCTCGTGTCTGTTCGTCCCGGCCGGCACCGCCGGCGTGCTGCCGCAGCCGGCGGAGCGCACCATGGGCCTGCGCTCCTCCCCGGTCGCCCAGCTGGTGTTCGACCAGGCCCGGGTGCCGGCGGACCACCTGGTCGGTGCCGCGGGCTCCGGCTTCGGTGTGGCGATGTCCGCGCTGGCCGCCGGCCGGCTGGGGATCGCCGCCTGTGCGGTCGGGCTGGCCCAGGCCGCGCTCGACCACGCGGTCGGTCACGCCCGGCAGCGGGAGCAGTTCGGCCGGCCGATCATCGACCTGCAGGGGCTGGGGTTCCTGTTGGCGGACATGGCCACCCAGGTGTCGGCCGCTCGGGCGGTGACCCTGGCCGCGGCCAGGTTGCGCGACGCCGGTCGGGCGTACGCCGTCGAGGCGGCCAAGGCGAAACTGTTCGCCACCGACGTCGCGATGAAGGTCACCGTCGACGCGGTTCAGGTGCTCGGTGGGTACGGCTACGTGGCCGACCATCCGGTGGAGCGGTACCTGCGGGAGGCGAAGGTGCTGCAGATCGTGGAGGGGACGAACCAGATCCAGCGGGTGGTGATCTCCCGAGCACTGGCCCGGTGACGGTAGGTTTCTCGCCGTGGAAGAGACCGATCGCGCTATCGTCGCCGCGCTGACCACCGACGGCCGGGTGTCGTACACCGAGCTGGCCGAGCGGGTGGGCCTGTCGGTGTCGGCGGTTCATCAGCGGGTGCGCCGGCTGGAGCAGCGTGGGGTGGTCAACGGCTACACCGCCCGGGTGTCGTACGAGGCGGTGGGGCTGCCGTTGAGCGCGTTCGTCGCGATCCGGCCGTTTGACCCGTCCCAGCCGGACGACGCCCCGGAACGGCTGTCGCATCTGCCGGAGATCGACTCCTGCTATTCGGTGGCGGGGGAGGACTTCTACCTGTTGCTGGTCCGGGTGGCGAGCCCGGCGGATCTGGAACGGCTGTTGCAGGAAATCCGGACGGCGGCGAACGTCACCACCCGGACGACGGTGGTGCTGTCCACCCCGTACGAGTCGCGTCCGCCGAAACTCGTCTGAGTCTGCCGCCTGGCGTCCTCTCGGCTCGGCTGCCGGGAAGTCTCTTCCTATTGTCCTAGGATGCGTTAGGCGTTGAGTCTGACGCCATCCCGTACCTCAACGACCCAGCAATCACGCTGACCGCCGTACCGTTTGAAGCCCACGACGCCGGGCATGCAGGAAGCACGGACGGAAACCGTCCGGTCAGTACCGCGATAGGAGTGATCAACCATGGGCATGACCGACAAGGCACGCAGCAAGGCCGAGGAGCTCAAGGGCCAGGCGAAGGAGCGCTACGGCGCGGCGACCGACAACGAGCAGATGCGGGCCGAGGGCGCCGCCGAGGCGAGCAAGGCCCGGACCAAGGACGCGGGGGAGCACGCGAAGGACGCCGGCCGCAACGTACGGGACGCGTTCAGCGGCTGACGACCAGCGGGCCGGATCAGCCGGTGGTGGTCGTCCGTTGCCGGGACCACCACCGCTGTCCGGATTCCGGCAGCGTGTCGATCGGGTCGTAGTACGGGTACCGCCGTCCCAGGTCGTCGTCGGTGCCGTCGAGTGAGGTGCGGTAGTTCTTGGTCCAGTAGGAGATGCCGTGCTCGCGGTCGTACTCGGTGAGCATGTGCACCCAACGTTTGCCGACCAGCGGCACATCGCACACGATCCGTGGGGTGGCGTAGCCCGGTAGATAACCCATCAGGTCGTGCTGCAGCTGCTGCGCGGTCCAGACCGGGACCCGCCAGTGCTCGGCGTTGGGGATCATGTCGCAGAGATAGAAGTAGTACGGGAGGATCCCGGCTTCGCCCTGGAGCGCGAAGCACATGTCGAGCAGGCTGTGCAGGTCGGCGTTGACCCCGCGCATCAGCACCCCCTGGTTGCGGACGTCGCGGATGCCAACGTCGAGCGCGGTCTGGGCGGCCCGGGCGACCAGCGGGGTGAGTGACTGCACGTGGTTGACGTGGGTGTGGATGGCAAGGTTGACGCCGCGGCTGGCGGCAGTGCGGGCGACGCGCTCCAGGCCGGCCACGACATCGGGCTGCAGCCAGTGCTGGGGTAGGCCCATGAGCGCCTTGGTGGCGAGCCGGATGTCGCGAATGCTGTCGATCTCCAGCAGGCTCTGCAGGTAGCTTTCGAGATGCCGCCAGGGGAGGTTCGCCACGTCGCCGCCGGAGACGACGACGTCGCGAACTCCGGGGTGTCCACGCAGGTAGTCGAGGTGTGTCTGGTAGCGGTTGGTGGGCTTGAGGGTCAGGCGGAGTTTGTCGATGGTCGGGGTGGAGTTGCCGACCAGGTCCATCCGGGTGCAGTGCCCGCAGTACTGCGGGCAGGTGGCGAGAAGTTCGGCGAGGACCTTGGTCGGGTAGCGGTGGGTCAGTCCTTCCGCCACCCACATGTCGTGTTCGTGCAGGGAGTCGCGGCTGGCGTACGGGTGGGACGGCCAGTCGGTCCGGCGGTCGCTGGCCAGCGGGAGCATGTAGCGCCGGATGGGGTCGGCCCGCAGGGAGTCGCCGTCGGGTGCGCCGCCCGGCACCATCGTGTTGATCATTTGCGGGGTGACCAGCATGGACATGGTGGCGTGTCGGCTCTGATCGGCGCCGAGTTCGGCGTAGAAGCCGTCGTCGACGAGGTCGCCGAGGACGGCGTGCAGTTGGGCGACGGTCTTGACGCAGTGGGCCCGTTGCCACTGGGCGGACTGCCACTGGTCGGGGGTGACGTCGCGCCAGCCGGGTAGTCGGGTCCAGTCGGGTTCGACGAGTTCGCGGCGCTGGTAATCGTACGGCTGGGGCAGCGTCGGGGTGGTTCCGGGGCTGTCTGCCGAGATGGGTTGCGGCATCGGTCCTCCTGGCTCGGTGCGTCCGGTGGGGCGTACCGCACTCCTGGATAATTTCCTGTGTGTTGACTAGTCTGCCGTAAGTCTTCCGGACTTGCTAGGTGCCAGGTGGTGATTCGGTTGTCGATCGGTGGCTCTGGTGGCCAGGTGCCGTCTCCTGCGCAGGTGGGGAGCAGACTGAGCCGATGACGACTCGTACGGTGGGTTCGGAGGCCGGGCTGCCCGTGGTGCTGTACCGGAACGGCAGGTTGTACTGCCCGGCGGTGCCGGGAGCGACGGCGTTGCTGGTGCGTGGCGGCCGGATCGGCTGGTTGGGTACGGACGCGGACGCGCCACGGGCGGATGTCGTGGTCGACCTGGCCGGCGCGCTGGTGACCCCGGCTTTCGTCGACGCGCACGTGCACGCGACCGACACCGGTCTGGCGCTGTCCGGCCTGGATCTGTCGTCGGTGCGTTCGCCGGCCGAGCTGGTCGACCGGGTGGCCGGCTTCGCGGCGGGGCTGCCGCCGGACGCGGTGGTGCTGGGGCACGGGTGGGACGAGTCGACGTGGCAGCGGCCGGTGCCGCCGGACGCGCGGCAGTTGTCGGCGGCGTCGGGCCGACGGCGGGTGTACCTGTCTCAGGCGTCGATCCATTCGGCGCTGGTGTCGTCGGAGATGCTGGCGGCGGTGCCGGGTCTGGCGGAGCGCTCCGATCCGCCGGGTTGGGTGCGTGAGGACGACCATCACGCGGTGCGGGCGCTGGCGTTCGGGTCGTTGACGCCGGCGCAGCGTGCGGCGGCGCAGCGGGCCGCGTTGGCTGCGGCGGCCGGCGCGGGTATCGCGGCGGTGCACGAGTGCGGCGGTCCGCAGACGTCGTCGGAGTCCGACTTCGTCGGTGTGTTGGCGATGTCGGGCGACGGCCTGCCGGAGGTGTACGGGTACTGGGGGGAGTTTCTGGGCGCGGCCCGGGCACGGGAGCTGGGTGCGGTGGCCGCCGGTGGTGACCTGTACGCGGACGGCGCGTTGGGGTCGCGGACGGCGTACCTGTCGCAGCCGTACGTCGACGGCGGCGGCTGTGGCAGTTGTTTCCTGGACGCCGGTCAGGTCGCGGCGCATCTGGTGGACTGTGTCCGGTCGGGGGTGCAGGGCGGGTTCCATGCGATCGGTGACGCGGCGGTGGCGGCGGTCGTGGACGGCTTCGCGGTGGCGGCCGGCGAGGTCGGGGTGGACCGGCTGCGGGCCGGCCGGCACCGGGTGGAGCACGTCGAGTTGGTCGACAAACGGGTGATCGGGGCGTTCGTCGAGTTCGGGGTGGTGGCCAGTGTGCAGCCGGCGTTCGACCGGTTGTGGGGTGGCGAGGGTCAGATGTACGCGGCCCGGCTGGGCGTGGACCGGGCGTTGGCGTCGAATCCGTTCGGTGCGTTGCACGGGGTGGGCGTCACGTTGGCGTTCGGTTCGGACTCGCCGGTGACGCCGCTGGATCCGTGGGGTGCTGTGCGGGCCGCGGTTTCGCATTTCAATCCGGCGTCGCGGTTGGCGGTTCGGTCGGCGTTCGCCGCGCACACCAGGGGCGGTTGGCGGGCGTTGCCACCGGGAGTGGTGCAGACCGCGCAGGAGGGGGCGTTGGCGCTGGGCGCGGCGGCGACGTTCGCGGTGTGGCAGACGCCGGCGGGTGTGTCGGCGGACGGCCTGCCGGTCCTGGTGGCGGAGGATCCGGCGCTGCGCGGGCCGGCGGATCCGACGCCGCTGCCGCGGTGTCTGCGGACGGTGCTGCGGGGTCGGGAGATCTTCGTGGCGGCGGATCGGGCGGCCGGTGTGGGGTGAGCGGGGCGGCCGGTGACACGCCGGTGGTGACACGCCGGTGGCGGTGGTCGATGTCCCTGGGCCGGGTTGACAGCACCGGGGGTGGCCCGCGTACCGTCTTTGAGTCCTACCACGGGAAGCGGCTGTTGTTCGCTTCGTTTCTTCGTCCGCTGGCCGAGCGACTGTTGTCGCAGTGTGGTTGTGCCGCTCGTGGATTGCCACGGGTGGTGTCCGCATCGGCCAGGTCCAGTGGGCGAGGGTCGGCGAGGCGGCGCGAACCGGCCGCGACTTTCCGGTGTACGGGCAGGTGGTCGTGCGGGGCCAGTAGACAACGGTCCGTCGGGGGCAGCCAGTTCCCGGTTGGCCGGTCCGAAGGTCACCGTACGGTCGTCCTGCCGCATCGGCGGGGGAGGGGCCTGGGAGCGCGGGGCGCGGCCGATCGGCCGCGCCCCGATTTCTCGTTTGTCGGCCGGTGCGTCGCCGACCGTCGCTGTCGTCGTCGGATGGGCGGGATTGCCGGTAGCCTTCGTCGGACGGTTCGGTGGCTGCCGCGGGTGGTGGCCTGGCGGGTGGGGCTCGACGTGGCGATGGTGGATGCGGCGGTGGTGCCGGAGCGGTCGCGGCCGGTGGCGCTCGCGGCGGTGGACGGCCCGTTGGGGTTGCCGTGGGCGATCGGTCTGGCGGTGCTGTCGGGTGTGGCGCTGTTGGTGGCTTTTCCGCCGTACGGCTGGTGGTTGGCGGCCCCGGTGGGGGTGGCGGCGTTGTCGGTGGCGGTGCATCGGCGTCGGTTGCGGGCGGGTGCGGGTCTGGGGTTCGTGGCCGGGCTGGTGTTCTTCGCCCCGTTGCTGAGTTGGACGAATCTGCACACGGGCAGTTTGCCGTGGGTGTTGTTGTCGGGCTTGCAGGCCGGTTACCTGGCGTTGCTGGGTGCGTCGGCGGCGTTCGTGTCTCCGGTGGTGGATCGTCGCCGGGGCGTGCTGTGGCCGGTGGTGACCGGGTTGTTGTGGGTGGGGCAGGAGGCGTTGCGGGGTCGGACGCCGTTCGGTGGGTTCCCGTGGGGGCGGTTGGCGTTCAGTCAGGGTGATTCGCCGGTGTTGTCGTGGGCGGCGGTGGGTGGGGGGCCGTTGGTGACGTTCGTGGTGGCGGTGGCCGGTGGGGCGGTAGCGGCGGGGGTGTGGCGTTCGTGGCGTTCGTGGCGGGGTTTGGCGCTGGTGGCCGGGGGTTCCGGGGTGGCGGTGCTGGTGCTGCTGGTGGGTGGGTTGGTGCCGGTGGGGGGCGGGTCGTCGGGTTCGGTGGTGGTGGCGGTCGTGCAGGGCAACGTGCCGCGGATGGGGTTGGATTTCAACGCTCAGCGACGGGCCGTGTTGGACAACCATGTGCAGGGCACGGTCGGGTTGGCGCGGCGGGTGGCGGCTGGTGAGGTGCCGGCGCCGGATCTGGTGGTGTGGCCGGAGAACGCCAGCGACGTGGATCCGATGCGTGACGCGCGGGCGGCGGCGAGTATCGATGAGGCTGCGGCGGCTGTCGGGGTGCCGATCCTGGTGGGGGCGTTGGCGTACGGGCCTGGTGCCGGGGAGGTGCGCAACGTGAGTCTGGTGTGGGAGCCGGGTTCCGGTGGCGCCGTCGAGCAGGTGTACGTGAAGCGGCATCCGGTGCCGTTCGCGGAGTATGTTCCGTTTCGGCGGTTGGCGCGGATGGTCACCGATCAGGTGGATCTGGTCCGGGCCGATTTCGTGGCCGGTTCGCAGCCGGGTGTGCTGCGGGTCGGTCCGGTGGCGGTCAGCGGCGTCATCTGTTTCGAGGTGGCCTACGACGGGTTGGTTCGCGACACGGTGACCGGTGGTGCGCAGCTGTTGGCGGTGCAGACGAACAACGCGACGTTCAATGAGGCCGAGGCGGCGCAGCAGTTGGCGATGGTGCGGCTGCGGGCGGTGGAGCATGGTCGGGCCGGATTGATGGCGTCGACCGTTGGCATATCAGCGTTCGTCGATCAGAATGGGCGGGTGTCGCAGCCGACCCGGTTCAACACGGCGGCCGCCGTGGTGAGTGAGCTCGAGCTCGGGGCGACGCGTACTCTTGCGACTCGGATGGGGTTCTGGCCCGAAGCGGTGCTGGTGGTGTTCGCCGGCGTGGTGCTCGTCGCCGCGGTGTGGCTGCGGCGGCGGGTGGTCAGTTCGGATACGGAGGTACGGTGAGCGAGGCGGTGTCGGCGGGCGGTGGCCCGGAGGGCTACCCGGGTGTCGGTCGGGTGCTGGTGGTCGTTCCCACCTACAACGAGGCGGAGAACGTACGTCTGATCACCGCCCGGATCCGCGACGCCGTGCCCCAGGTCGATGTGCTGATCGCCGACGACAACTCGCCGGACGGTACCGGGGCGGTCGCCGATGAGCTGGCTGCGGCCGACGGCCGGGTGCATGTGCTGCACCGGCCGGGTAAGCAGGGTCTCGGCGCGGCCTACGTCGCCGGGTTCGGCTGGGCGCGGGAGCGTGGTTACGACGCGGTGGTCGAGATGGACGCTGACGGGTCGCATGCTCCGGAGCAGTTGCCGCAGCTGCTGGACGCGGCACGGGACGCCGACGTGGTGATCGGTTCCCGGTGGGTGCCGGGCGGTGAGGTGGTGAACTGGCCCCGGCACCGGTGGGTGCTGTCGCAGGGGGCGAACCTGTACACGCGGTTGGCGCTGGGTATGCCGGTGCGGGACGCGACCGGTGGTTACCGGGTGTACCGGATCGCGGTGCTCGACAAGATCGACTACGCGAGTGTGTCGTCGCAGGGTTATTCGTTCCAGGTGGAGCTGACCTGGCGGGCACACCGCGAGGGGTTCCGCATCGTCGAGGTGCCGATCACGTTCACGGAGCGCGAGCAGGGCGCGAGCAAGATGAGCGCGTCGATCGTGCGGGAGGCGTTGTGGCGGGTGACCGTCTGGGGGGTTCGGGCCCGCCGGGACGGGTTGACCGGCCGGCCTCGCGACACGGCTTCGGCGCGCTGGCCGTGACGACGGCGCGTGTCATCCTGGACAGGTGACGTGACGCCACGTCCGCAGGAGGTGACATGCGCCGGGGAGTGCGGTTGATCCCGTTGGCCTTGGCGGCTGGTCTGGTTCTGGAGGTCGCCGTTTTCCTGCTGATCGCCCATCAGATCGGCTACGGGTGGACGTTGCTCTTGGCGCTGGCCGCTTCCCTGGCGGGTATGGCGCTGCTGCGTCGGGAAGGGATGCGTGCCTGGCGGAGTTTCCGGGCGGCGGCGCAGTCCGGTCGCCCGCCCGGCGAGCAGGTCAGTGACGGTCTGCTCGGGTTGGTCGCCGGTGTGTTGTTGGCGACGCCGGGGCTGGTCAGTGGCGTGTTCGGTGGTGTGTTGGCGGTGCCGCAGGTGCGGCGGGTGGTGCGGCGGCGGGTTCAGGTCGCTGCGGAGCGGCGGATGTCGTCTTCGGCGGCGGCCGGGGAGATGTTCGGGCCGCGCCGGGTGCGGGTGTATCCGCCGCCGCCGCCGGCGTCGGACCGGCCACCGACGGGGTCTGCGGACGGTTCCGCGCAGCGCGGTGCCGCGGCCGGTCCGACGATCGAAGGGGAGATTGTCGACCCGCCGCGGTGAGTGGGCACGCCGGGTGCGGGAGCGCGACAACGCCCCTGACGCCGTATCCGGCGTCAGGGGCGTTGGTGTCTGGTCAGCCGACCGGTCGGGCGGGGCCGGGGTGGTCAGACGCCGCCGCGCCGGTTGCGGACCTCCTGCAGACGTTCGGCCAGGATGTCCTCCAGTTCGGCGATCGACCGCCGTTCCAGGAGCATGTCCCAGTGGGTGCGTGGCGGCTTGGCCTTCTTCTGCTCCGGTTCGCTGCCGTCGACCAGCCGGGCGACGCTGCCGTCGAACTTGCATTCCCAGGTCACCGGCACCTCCGCGTCGACGGCGAATGGGACCTCGAACTGGTGGCCTTTGGCGCAGAGGTACTCGCGGGTCTGGCGCGGCGCGAGTTCCGTGTTGCGGTCGGACTCGTAGCTGACTGCTCCCAGACGGCTTCCGCGCAGCATGCGCTCGCCCATGATCGGCTATCCCCTCGGTCGTGGTGCTGGTCTTCAGGTGTAACGATGTGTACGGGGCGGGCGATTCCCGCTGTCGACGGGCGCTGCCTGGTAGCGGCAGGCCCCGCGTCCGGACGTGTGTGAGCGTATCCGGCCGATGCTCGCTGCTGCCGTGTCACCGGTGCGCGGACGCCGTCGCCGCCGGGGTGAAACATGGCGTTAACGAAGTCTGGCACATCGGTGACGATGTGGATGCGATGTAGGTCACTGTGCGGGCGCCGCCGGGTGGTTGTCGACCGGCCGGCGGGCGGTGCTGAGCGCTGCCAGCGCCGTGGCGAGGTCGCTGACTTGGCGGGACAGTTCCGTGACCCGGGCCTGGGCGTTGTCACGTTCGGCCCGGGCGGTGTCGAGCGCGGCGGCGAGTTCTGTCGCAGTGTGTCGGGCTTGGTCGGCGCGGGCGACGGCGGCGGCGGTCTCCGCGCGGGCGGTGTCGGCGTCAGCGCGGGCGGTCTGGATATCGTGCTGCGCCGCATCGGCCCGCCGCTGCCACTGGTCGATGTCGGCGCGCGCCTGGTGTAGCGCCTCGCGCGCGGCGGCAGTTTCTGCGTGCGCCTGGGCGGCGTCTGCCCGGGCGGCCTCGGCTTGCGCGTCGGCCCGGTCGGCGCGGATGTCGGCCTGCTGGCGGTGGTCGTCGGCGGTGCGCGCGGCGTCGCTGGCGTCGGCTGCTGCTGCGGTGGCCGCTGCTGCCTCCCGGGTGAGTTCGTCGATGACGCGTCGGTCGTCGTCGCGTTGCCGGGTCAGTTGTTCCAGTTGTTCGCGGATGGTGTCGCGGTCGTGTTCGGCCTGCCGCAGCAGTGCGTCGGCGGCGGCGGCCCGTTGTTGCGCGGCGGCCTGTTCCGTCCGTGCCTGCGCGGCCTGCTGGCGGGCCGCCGCGACTTCGGCGGTCGCCGTTTCGGCGCGCGTCTCGGCGGTTTCCGCTCGGGCGGTGGCCTGCACGGCAGTCTGTTGTGCCTGGGTTGCGGCTGTCGTGGCGGCTTCGGCTGTCTGCCGCGCGTCGTCGCGTTCGGCCTGGGCGGCGGCGAGGGTGGCGGCGGCTTCGGCCCGGACTTCGGCGACGCGTCGGTCGACGCCGGCCGGGGAGAGTTCGGCGTGCAGTGTCTCGGTGAGGGTGCCGACCATCTGGTCGAGGCGGTCGACGAGTTCCCAGCTGCGGGCGATCTGGCCGGCGAGGCCGGGGGCATCGCGGCGGCGCATCCGGTTGGCGCGGGAGGCGCGTTGGCAGGCTCCGTCGTTGTCGCGGCAGTACCGGAAGGGGCGGCCGGCGGCTGCCCGTTGCGGTACGGGTGCGCCGCAGTGTGCGCAGGGCCGGGTCGTGGTTTCGGTGTCCGGCGGCGGGGTGTCCATCGCCGCCGAAGTGTAGTTGCCGGCCTGGCGGGTACCGCCGTGGTGGTGGCTGCAGGTGTGCCTTCGGCTGCTTCGCCGTTTGTGTTCCGGCTGTGTGGCGTACGGTCGGCTGGTGGGCTCTGGCGGTGACGGGCGATTGATGCGGGACGGATGGTCGCTGGTGCCGGTACCGTGCCGACGATCCGGAGCTGGTCGAGATGTCGCTGTGGGTCGACTACGGCGTTCACATCGGCGTCGGGGCGGGTATCTTCGTCAACTTCGGTCTGGTGGCGTTGGACGCGGCGGCTATCACCGTCGGTGACGATGTGTAGATTGGCTGCAACGTGCAGTTGTTGACGCCGACGCATCCGTTCGCGGCCGGTGCACGCCGGGACAAGTGGGAGTCCGCGGAGCCGGTCCGGATCGGCGACAACGTGTGGCTGGGCAGCGGCGGAGGGTGACGCGGGCGTCAGTCGGCCTGCAGGGCGTCGACGAAACGCTCAAGCGCGGCCGGTGTGGTCTGGGGCAGGAACAGGGAGGGCTCCACCAGTTCCAGTTCCAGCACGCATGGCCGGCCGTGGTCGTCGCGGACGAGGTCGACCCGGGCGTAGAGCGGGACGCCGAACGAGCCGGTGACGGTGTCGACGGCCTTGCAAGCTACGGCGATCAGTTCCGGGTCGGCGACATGTGGCGTGCTGGTTTCCGGTGCGAACAGGTCGTCGACCGGGTCGGTGTGGGGCAGCACGACCCGTTTGTTCGCGGCGTGGCTGTACCTGCCGGTGAAGAAGACGAGGGGCCATTCTCCGTCGTCGGCCACCGAGGTGAGTCGTGGCTGGACCAGCACGCTGGTGCCGGTGGCGTGTAGTCGGCGCACGTGGGCGTACGCTTCGTCGTGCTGCGCCGGCCGGTACGAGGCGACGTGCCGGCTTCCCGCGCCGACGGCCGGTTTCACCACGAAGTCGCCAGCGGGGAAGTGTGGACGGTGTCCCGGCTCCACGAACGTGGTCGGTGTGACGGGTACGCCGGCCCGGTCGAGGTCGGCGAGGTAGTGCTTGTCCAGGTTCCACCGCAGCATCGGTAGCGGATTACGCAGATCCGTCACCTGGCCGACGGTTTCCAGCCAGGTGAGGAACTGTCCGAGCCGTTGCGGGTAGTCCCAGGTCGAGCGCAGGACGGCCCGGTCGTAGTCGGCCCACCGCACCGCAGGGTCGGTCCACACCACCTCGTCGACGGCGATGCCGGCCTGCCGCAGCGCCGGCAGGGCCAGCGGTTCGTCCTCGTCGTGTCCGCGTGCCTCGTGCGCGGAGACCCATGCCAGCCGGGTGACCATACGCTGATCGTACGGCTCGCGCCCGGGCCGTACGGTGGACGGGCCGGGTCAGCGGTTGTCGCCGCTGCCGCCGAGTACGCCGCGGTTTTGGCGGCTGGCCAGCTTGGCCAGGTTGTCGGTCGCGATGTCGTTCAGTGAGAGGTCGAGGTAGGCGGCGAGGGTCGCCACGTACCACAGGACGTCGCCGAGTTCCTTGGTGATGTCGGCCCGGTCGATCCTGGACTCGTCGCTGTCGCAGTCTCTGACCCATTTCTTGAACTTCTCGGCGACTTCACCGGACTCACCGACGAGTCCGAGTACCAGGTGGAGCAGTTCGTTCTTCTTGTCGCGCGGCGCGGCGGTGCGCCCGGCGCCGCGCTGATAGTCGTCCAGGTCCATGGCGGACCAGTATGGCGGTCCAGGCCCACCGGCCCTTCCGGCACCCTGCCACCCAATTATCGAATTACTGTTATCTGCAATCCGATAATTGGAGTCGAGCTGCGGGTGCGGAGAACCGATACACCATAATGACAGTTATGCGGCAACAACACACTACCTGTATGGTGTAGTGATGGGTGATGACATGGTGTTCTGCCGGAAATGTGGCCAGACGAAGCCACGCACCGCCTTCTACGACCAGCTGCACTCGGCTCTGCCCCGCAGACCATGCAAGGCCTGCATTCTGGCGGACAAACGTGCCCGCTACGCGACCAAGGACGGCGACCGCGTCTCGCACGCGCAGGTCCTGCGTGAGAAGTACAACCTCACCGCGGCGCAGTACGAGCAGATGCTGGCCGACCAGGCAGGGCGGTGCGCGATCTGCGGTCAGTACGAGACAGCGCGCGGCCGTGGCGGTGCGCCACGGCGCCTGGCGGTCGACCACGACCACCGCAGCGGAGTCGTCCGGCAGTTGCTCTGCCACCGCTGCCATCTGGTGACATGGGCGGTCGAGGAGAACCCCGCGCTGCTGGACAAGGTGCGGGCGTATCTGGAAACGCACACGGAAGCATCAGCCGGTGCCGACCTTTGATGAGTACGTCGCAGCAAGCGGTAGCCGACAGTGCTGACACCATCGCCGACATGATTGACGGCGAGACCACCGTCAAGGTCTTGCGCATCCGGGACGGTGCCGTGGATCTGCTACCGGAATGCGGGCCAGTGCTCCGGCCTTCAGGCCGGGGGTGTAGGCCCGCGCTGGGAGGGGCCGCCAGGGCCCGAGCAGTGCTCTAACCTGGCCGGTTCTGCTGCTCGATGTACTGCGTCACGATGCTCGGTGGCGCGCCGCCGACGGAGCCCGCGAAGTACGAGCCCGACCAGAGCTTGTTGGCCCGGTGGTAGTGGCGTGCGAGGTCGGGAAACTCCCGCCGCGGGCGGCGCGACGAGACGCCCTTGAGTGGGTTGACCAGGCGGGAAACGGCGACTTTGGGCGGGTGGTCGACCAGCAGGTGGAATGGTTGCCCTCGCCGTTGAACTCGACCAGTTCGGCCTCGAAGCCCGTGCACACGTCCCGCATGATCGCCTCCATCCGGGTCAGGTGCCGGTCGGCGAACACCGTGTACCGGAAACTTCGTCACGAAAACCAAGTGGACATGCATCGCGAAGACGCAGTGCCTGCCGGTACGGACACCTTCGACTTCTGCCATAGACCAACGATGATGTCGTGTGGTTCGTGCAGCTCCGGTACCAGTTCCGGGTCTACCCGACACCCGGCCAGCAGATCGCGCTGGCCCGGGCGTTCGGATGCGCGCGGGTGGTGTTCAACGACGGGCTGCGCGCACGGCAGGAGGCACGCGAGCAGGATCTGCCGTACGTGTCGGACGCCGAGCTGTCGAAGCGGGTCATCACGCGGGCCAAGTCGACTCCGGAGCGGGCGTGGCTGGGCGAGGTGTCGGC